>JBILDS010000149.1:0-7739 GCA_044352505.1 Phycisphaerales bacterium | reverse complement strand
TCTATGTGCTCGAGGGCGGCGCGAGCGACAAGATCGGCGACGCGCACGCGTTCGGCCCGGGCAAGTTCCTCGTGGTCGAGCGCGACAGCGCCGTCGGCAGCAGCTCGCTCAAGAAGATCTTCGAGATCAACCTCGCTGGCGCGACCGACATCTCCACGCTTCCGCCCGCGATCGCAGGCCCAGGCGGTACGCTCGACAAGATGACGCCCGCGCAGCTCGCGGCGGCAGGCATCGTGCCGGTCACCAAGGCGGTGCATGTCGACCTCGCCGCGATCGGCTACGCGGACACCGTCGAGAAGGTCGAGGGCCTTGCGATCCGCGACCCCGGAACGATCTTCGTCCTCAACGACAACGACTTCCGCATGCCGCTCAGCTGGGACATCGCGACCGGCACCTTCGTGCCGAACGCGAGCGCACCCGCACCGATCCTCGGCATGATCACCTTCTCGGGCAACGGCCTCGACCCGAGCGACCAGGACGGCGTGAACCGCATCGCTGGCTGGCCCGTGGAGGGCACCTACCAGCCCGACGGAATGGCGCTCTTCACGGCGGCCGGCCAGAGCTATCTCGTCACCGCGAACGAAGGCGATTCGCGCGAGTGGGGCACCTTCGTCGACCTCACCACGGTGGGCTCGTTGTCGGTCGTCCTCGACCCGATCGTCTTCCGCGGCGCTGCGTGGCTGAAGAACAACACGCGCCTCGGACGCCTGCAGGTGCGCAAGGATCTCGGCGACCTCGACGGCGACGGCGACTGGGACCGCATCGTGCCGATCGGCGGTCGCGGCATCACCATCTGGAACTCCGCGATCGAGCGCGTGTGGGACTCGGGCGACTTCTTCGAGCAGCACACGGCGTCGCTCTACCCCGCGAACTTCAACGCGAGCAACACAAACAACACCCGCGACAGCCGCAGCCGCTCGAAGGGCCCCGAGCCAGAGGGCGTGGCGGTCGGCGCGATCAACGGCAAGCAGTACGCCTTCGCGATCTGCGAGCGCGTCGGCGGCATCTTCGCCTATTGCGTCGATGATCCTGCGGCGCCCGTCTTCCAGGGCTACATCAGCTCGCGCAGCTTCGCGTTCGCGCCGGGTGTCGCGGGCTCGGGCGACCTCGGGCCAGAGGGCATCATCTTCGTCCCGTCTGCCGAGTCGCCGAACGGCAAGGCGCTCCTGCTCGTCGCGCATGAGATCAGCGGAACGCTCGCGATCTACCAGGTCGACGCGATCTGCGATGGTGCTGGTGACATCAACGCAGATTGCGCGGTCGATGGCGTTGATCTCGGCGTACTCCTCGCAAGCTGGGGTACGTGTGGCGCCCCGTGCGCGGCCGACCTGAACGGCGACGGATTCGTTGACGCCAACGACCTCGCGGTTGTCCTCGCAAACTGGGGCGGATGAGCGCAGCGCCGGTCCCGCCACAAGCACCAAAGGCAGCGGCCGCAGCGGCGACTGCTCAAGTCACGGCCGCTCAAACCGCGCCCGTTCAAACGAATGAGTGCCCAAACAACGAGTGCCCGCAGACTTCGTCTGACGGGCACTCGTGATTTTCGACGTTCGTAGGTCATGGAAGGCAAAGACCCTTCCACAAGCACCAAAGGCAGCGGCCGCAGCGGCGCCTGCTCAAATCACGCCCGCTCGCGGTGGTGGAAACCCGCCGTCACAGAAACACCCGCAACAAACAGCCGCAAAGACAGCGGGGGGAAAAGAAAAAGGGCCACTGCGAGATCGGCTTCGCAGTAGCCCCATGGGGGAAAAGATCTTTGGAATGTCGAGCCAACCTAAGAAAGTTCGACTGCAGAAGTATACCGAGAGAGATGTGCGGTTGTCGAGAGGAGAATCGGGCGGAGGGAAAAATCAGAAGATTATTCGACGTTCGGTTTCGTTGCGGGCGCAGCAGCAGGAGCAGGGGCAGGCGCGGCAGGACTCACCTCCGGCGTCGTGCGCTCCGGTGCCCGGATCACGTCGGCAACGCCCGCAGCCCACAGAATGCCGCCCTCAATGTGGGCGCGGAAAAGAGGCTCCGCGAAACTCTCGTGCGTGTGTCCGCCGCCGGTGTACCACGAGCGCCCGCCTTCAAAGAAGTGGAACCAAGCGATCGGGTGGTCGCCGCCCATGCTCACTCCGGTAATGGTCGAATCATCGAGGCTCGCAAGCACCCGAACGCGGCTTCTCGGATTCGTCGAATACACGTACCACTCGTCGGTTCGTCGCCATTCCGTTGGCAGCATGACCGTGGACGGATGGGTTTTGTCTTCCACGCGCACCAGCGCTTCTTGGATCTCGGGATGCGTCTTGAAGTAGGCGCCGACGAGGCGCCCGTACCAAGGCCATGTGTGCTCGGTATCGGCCGCCGCATGAATGCCCGCGAATCCGCCGCCGGCGCGAATGAATCCTTCGAACGCACGCTGCTGCTCTTCGTCGAGCACATCGCCGGTGGTTGAGAGGAACACAACAACGCGATAGCGCGCCAAATTTGCGGGCGTAAACAGCAATGCGTCTTCCGTCGCATCAATCTCAAATCGATCGCTCAACAACTCCCGCACGCACGCGATCCCAGTTGGAATCGAGTCATGTCGAAACCCCGCCGTCTTTGAAAAGATCAGCAGTCGAGGCCGCTCTGCGGGGGGCTTCTCTGCGGGTGCGCGCGCCGAATCTGCGGACTGCAGCGCCGGGATGCGTCCCGCACCGATCAGTGCGTACGCGAAGAGCGCTGCAAAGAGCGCCGTCACGAGCATGAGAAGCGCTCGGACGCGGGCGTTGGGGGCGCTTGTTCCGCCAGCCTGCGGGCGTGGAAGTTGGGTGGCGAGTGGCATGGCGGAAGCGTCGGTGAGCGCGGCGTGGAAGTCAAGACTGCATGCTGTGCGCGGCGTGTCTTCTCGCGTCGTTGGGGATCTTCGACTACGCTCCGAACGCGAGATGTCTGACCTTGACGCCATCTTCGCGGCTGCTCCGATCGGCGAGGACGGCCTCGTTCCGCTTGTCGGCGCCGTGGCTGAGGAGCTGCGATCGGTCGTTGGCTGCGCCTCCGTCGAAATCTGGCTTTGGCGCAACGGAGTTCATGGCGCCCCCGTTCTCGCCCGCATGGCGCGCGCTGGCGCACCGATTCCAGAAATCGAAACACATGAAGACGTCGAACTCGTGGGCGACCGCGCCCTCGACGGAAACGAAGTGGCGGTCCACGTCGATTCTGCCAGCGGTCGTCGCGTGCTTCAGGCACAAATCGGCTTCCACGGACATGTGCTGCTCGCACTCGGTGATGCACGGCCAACAGAGCCGCTGATTGCGTGGCTCACACACGCGATGGAGGACCTTGCAGAGGGGGTCGCGCGGCGATTGCCGCACGCCGAGTTGGTGGAGATGAATCGATGGCTACTGCGCCGCAACACAATCGATCGCGCAGTCGCGCGCACGTTTGCGAAGGTGCGAACCCTTGCGGAGCTCGGCCGCACCATCGACGCTGTGACCGATCGCCTAATCGTGGTCGAGTATTCCGGCATCTACTTCTTGGATCCCGACACCGGCGCGCTGCGGCTTGTGCACGCGAAGGGTCTGACGGAAGCCGAACGTGCGGCCGCGGAGCGCAGTGCAGAAGCGCGCCACCCGGGGCACGTACTGCGCACGGGGCGCGCGGTGGATGTTCCGGATACCTCTGCACATGCTGCTTCGGAAGGTGAAGAACCTCCGTCGCATGGGAAGCAGATCCTGTCGCGCATGTATCTCCCGGTGCGGGTCGATGGAATCGTTGTTGGAACCGTGGGATTCGCAAGTACCCGTCGTGCGAGTTTCTCATCGCGGCATCGTCGCGCACTCAGCTTCTTGGCCGATTTCGCAGGCTTGACCTACGCGCGCATCGTGTCCGCGCACGAGAGCGCGCGTCGCAGTTCGATTCTCGTGGCGTCGCAATCTGCGAGCGAGCGAATCCTGGGCGGTTTCGACTGGCGTGGCGCTGCGAACGCGGCGCTTGCGCTCGTGGGCAGCGCACTCGGCGCTGGCGCGCTCGCCTTGATCCAGACTTCAGCGCACGCGTCCGCTTCCGACTCTGACGCCGCGACCGACTCCGCTTCGGAGAATGACCCGCCATCAGAGTTTCTCTGGCAGCCCATCTTCGGTTCGCCGTGGCCGCATAGCGAGCGGCTCGCTCGGTTGACAGACGCGGAGCGCGAACGGCTGCGCGCTGACGACTCGGTTGTCATCCAATGCACGAACTCCACCTCAGAGCAGAACGGTGATCACGCTGGGTTTGCATCACTGATGATCAAGCCCGTCTTCGTCGACGGCTTCCTCTGGGGTGTACTCGTGCACGAGTCGATGCCTGGCTCGCATCGAAGCCTCGATGTCGGTGATCGCTCCGCATTGCGCGCGCTTGCGAACGCGTTCGAGCTCGCCATCGGTCGTGAGCGCGTGGATCAATTGCTGCGACAGCGGCAGAAGATGGAGGCGGTTGGTCTCCTCGCGTCGGGGCTTGCGAAGGATCTGAACAATCTCTTGTGGCCGATTCTTTTGTACACGGAGATGCTCGAGCGCAACCAATCACTCGACGCGCGCACGCGTCAAATGCTCGGCCACATTCGCATATCTGCCCGGGAATTGACGTCGCTCGTGCAGCAGGTGCTCGCGCTTTCGCGCCGTCGCGATCGGCAGAGCGAGCCGTTTGCGGTTGGCCCCGTGCTGCAAGCGGTGGGTGAATTGCTGCGCCGTTCCGCGCCGCAGGCGCTCGAGATCGAAGTCTCGCTTGATTCAAATCTCGGCGACATGCTTGGCGACGCCGACGCGCTCCACCACGCCGTCACGCGCGTGTGTGCGCGCGCGGTCGAGCTTCTGCGCAACCGCTCTGGTCGTATCGCGCTGCGAGCCGAAACTGTCGAGCAGGACGGACGACCGGCGATTCGGATTCTGATCGAAGACTCTGCGCCGGGAATGGACGCGCAGACGTGTGCTCGGCTCTTCGATCCGTATGCGAATGGAAGCGCAGACCGAGGCCCAGCGACCGGTTCGTCTGGCCTTGCACTGGCTGCTGTGCAGCGCATCGTCACCGAGCTCAATGGCCGCATTGCTGTCGAGAGTTCGTTGGCGAAGGGAACACGGTTTGAGCTGATTTTCCCAGGGATGCACGCGCCAACGCCCGCACGCGCGGTGGGGCCTATGCGAAGTGATGCGCGAAGTGACGACTTCATGACATTCGCCGGTGTGTCGGCAGCATCTGATACGACGAAGGCCGCGCAGCCGATTGGTGCGCCTGCAAGTCTTGCGCAAACAGCGGAGCCATCCCTCCCGGCCCGCGTGGGCGAGACGATTTTGCTTGTCGATGACGATCCACTTGTGCTCGATGTCGAGCGCGAGATGCTCGAGAGCGTCGGCTATGTGGTGCGTGCGTTTGGCGATCCAGCGAAGGCGCTTGATTTCCTTGCGGAGCCATCGGCCGACGTGACGTTGATGGTGACCGATTTGACGATGCCGGGTATGACAGGCATTGATCTCGCAGAGCGAGCGCGGAAACTTCGACCGACGCTACGCATCGTCTGCTGTACGGGCTTTGGCGACGATCGATCGGAGCAGCGCGGGTTTCGCGTCGGGATCAAATCGTTCGTGCGCAAGCCGATCGATCTAGACTCGTTCGTGCAAACGCTGCGCGCGGCGATTGATGGCTGAGCCAGACCGGTCGCTCCACGTGGTGTGACCTTTGTTACGAGCGCGAAAGCAGGCTCGACTTCGCTTGCTGGTACTCAGGCTCTGTGATCGCACCCGCGTCGAGCGCGGCTTTGAGGTCGATCAACTGCTTGCCGAGCGTGGGCTGATCGGCGCGGGTTGTTCCACCGACTGCGACGCAGCCTTGCAGCAGCGCCACCGCAGCCAAAGCAGGAAGCACCCGACGTGTTCGGAGCAGGGCATCGCGACGGCTTGCAGCGCGAAGAACGAGCGGGGTGGGAAACTTGGAAGCTTGACGGTGGGGCATGATGGTGGGCTTCGTCAGGTGCTCGGGGTTCTTCAGGTGCGGAGCCGTGCATGCAGCGGACTCACTGGACGCGGGCGCCGCCCTTCGGATTCCCGTGCGCGGGATTTCGGTACCGGATCGCGGCGGCGACGATGCACAGATTGAGCGTCGCCGTCCCGAGGGCACCCAAGATCGACTCGATTTCACCGTACTTCTCGGTGTAGAGGAACAGGCAGATGTTCGCGAACGCGAAGGCGGTCCAGGCGGTGACCGAAACGCCCGCGGCCGTCTTGCGCCGCAGAATCACGGCGAGTTGCAGCAGCGTCCCCCCAGGGAAGACGACCGCAGGCACCCACCCCACGAGTTCGAGGAGCGCCGGCGGGAGGGCGCTTGCAAGGAGAAGGTTGGTAGACGCCGCGAGGGTGCTCAGCATGCAACGAGTATCGGGACGCGGCGCAAGATTCCTTCTGCGAAGACTCAGCAGGGGTTGGGTCGCGGGCCTCCTGCGTATACCTTGGCGGGCATGCCCGAATCTGCGCCGCGCCGACCGCTCTTGAGGGACGTTCTCAGGAAGCCGGCGGTGCGCCGTTGGAGCGCGACCGCGATCGCGTTTGCGTTTGTGGTTGTGGCGGCCGGATTGGGGACTCCGCGCGACCCGCAGGATGACTCAGGTCGCGACGCACACGCCGCCGGAGGTTTGAGCGAGGACACCATCATCAGGCGGGCAACCACGGCGCGCGAGTCGTGGTGGGCGTACCGCCCGCTTGCGAAGCCCGCTGCGCCCGCCGTGCGCGACGCAGCGTGGGCTCGGAACGACATCGACCGCTTCATCCTCGCCAGGCTCGAGGCGAAGGGCCTCGCGCCCGCGCCCGAGGCCGACCGCGCCACGCTCATCCGCCGCGCCAGCTTCGACCTGACGGGGCTGCCGCCCACGCCCGAGGAGCTCGACGCGTTCGTGGCCGACGAGTCGCCCGACGCCTACGAGCGCCTCGTCGACCGCCTGCTCGCGAGTCCGCACTACGGCGAGAAGTGGGCGCGCCATTGGCTCGACCTCGTGCGCTACGCCGACACCAACGGCTTCGAGCGCGACAGCGACAAGAACGCTGCGTGGAAGTACCGCGACTTCGTGGTGCGCGCCTTCAACGACGACATGCCCTACGCGCGCTTCGTGAAGGCGCAGCTGGCGGGCGACGAACTGCCCGACCGCGACTTCGACACGCTGGTGGCGACGGGCTTCTACCGACTCGGTCTCTGGGACGACGAGGTGCCTGACCTCAAGCAGGCGCTCGCAGACGACATGGACTCGATCGTCGACACGACGGCGCGCACCTTCCTCGGGATCAGCATGAACTGCGCGCGCTGCCACGACCACAAGGGCGATCCGATCCGCCAGCGCGAGTACTTCCAGTTCACGGCGTTCTTCGCGGGCATCGCGCCCTACAAGGAGAGCCCGTTCAACTCGATCGAGGCGGACAATGTGCTGCGCATGGTGCGGCGCGACTTCGGCCAGGCCGACCCCGAGGCCGAGATCGCAGCGTTCATCGCGGGGCGCGAGGCGCTCGTCGCCGAGATCCGCGCGCTCGAGGCGAAGGCTGGGTTCGGCGACGCGGACGGCGCGTCGCGCTTCCCCGACCGCGCGCCCGCGGGCGGGCTTGTCGCGCATCTCGCCTTCGAGGATGGCCCGACCGCGTCGGCCGCGAACGCTGTCGCGGGCGGCAAGCCTGCGAAGGTCGTCGACGCAGGATTCGGCTCAGAGGGCCGCGTCGGCCGCGGCTTCCGCTTCGACGGCGGCGACGACCGCGTCGAGCTCG
>JBILDS010000148.1:0-7800 GCA_044352505.1 Phycisphaerales bacterium | reverse complement strand
GAAGCAGCACCCTGGTCGCTCGTGCCACCGCGAAGGAGGTCGCCGTCCACTGCTCCTTCTCGCTCGCACGGGGAGGCGTGAAGCCAAGGTTCACGAATCCGAGGGCGAAGTCCATCGGCTCGTCGAGCGGCGGCATGTGCGAATCAAGCACCAGCGAGTGCACGCGGCCGACCTTCTCGAGGCGAACGCGCGACGCGACCTCCGAGCAGAACTCGCTGACCAGCGCGATGGCGGGGTCGTCCTGGACCGGCTCGCCGGCGAGCGTCACGCGGTCGAAACCCGTGTTGGTGTCGTCACGGCCGCGGAACGAGAGAATCGTCTGGGGATGCCCGGCGCGCAGGCGACGAAGCCCTGTCGTGCTCATCACCATCGCCTGATCGGCCTTGCCGCCATTCTTGCCCGGCATGAGGATGTTGATGCACGCCTGGGTCTCGCAGCACAACCCCTGCGCGAACAGGAACGCGTTGTAAGCGCCGCGTCGCGCCGCACGAAGCTTTGCATCAGAGACCTTCGGCGCGGCGACTCGGCCCGCGGCCGCGCCACGCAGCGACTCCGTGCCCGAGATCGCGGTGATGAGCGCGGTCCGGTCGCCGGGGAAGTCGGCGATGGCGGCGTCGAGTTCGGCGATCGCCTTCTGGGCCTGCGCGACGAGGCGCTTGCCCGCGCCGCGCTTCTCGCACTTCTCGACGATCTGTCCAAGCGCCTCCGCGGCGGGAAGTTCACGCAGCGCCGCACCGGCCTCGGTCATCCGCACCGCGCGCGCCACGCGGCTCGCGATCGACTTGTCGAGGTCCAGCTGCTCGCGCAGGTCGCTCATGCGGGGTTGCTCGAGCCCAATGGACGCGAAGACGCAAGCGAGGGCCGATCTGACGGCCTCCGCGGACGAGAGCACACGCTGCAATGCCTGAGAACGCACTCTTCGCACTATAGCGAGGTATGATCCCTCTCGACGCAGCGGTGAGCCGCCGCGATAGTCACGCCACATCACAATGGGAGAACGACCATGAAGGATCCGCGCATCCTCGCCCTGCTCGCGATCTGCTGCCTCTTGGCGCTTGCCTTCTTCTCGCGCACGGAGTCCGCGTCGGCCCTCACGCCCGTCGCGCCCGCGGCCACGCAATCTCCACCCGCGGGTCTTTCCGTCGATGCGAAGGACGCACCGTTCGGCAAGGGCTTCGACTTCCGCTTCCGCTCCGACACATCGTCGACCACCGTCTCGATCGATCCGCTCGGCACGCGACACAGCGACTCGGGCACGCTCTCGTCGAAGGCGGGTTCGATCTCGCTTTCGGCGAAGTACAACCAGAACGACCGCACGATCGTGATCACCGCGAAGCGCGGCGGCGTCTCGATCGGCGAGTATTCGTGGCGCGTCGAGGCCGTCTTGCGCTGAATGCGCTTCCGACCGGCGCTCCCGCGCGTTAGAGTGCGCTTCATGCAGCGCCGCGACTTTCTCGCCTCGACCGTGACAGCGGCCGCCTCGATTCCGCTGGCGGCGGGCCTTGCCCAAGCCTCGCAGAACCCGCCGTCACAGGCGCCCGCGCCGACCAAGCGCAACGGCCGCATCAAGCACTCTGTCTCCGCGTGGTGCTTCGGCATACCGCTCGAACAGCTCTGCGAGAACTGCTCCGCGATCGGCATCGAGGCAATCGACCTTCTCAACGCCGACCAGTGGGAAACGCCGCGTAAGTACGGCATGGTCTGCTCGCTCGGCAACGGGCCGACCTCGATCTCGGACGGCATGAACCGCGTCGAGAACCACGACCGCGTGGTCGCGGAGTGCGAGAAGCTGCTGCCGCTCGCGGCGAAGCACGGCGTGCCGAACCTCATGCTCTTCTCGGGGAACCGCAAGGGCATGCCCGACGATGTCGGCCTCGAGAACTGCGCGAAGGGCCTCAAGCGCGTGATGCCGCTCGCAGAGAAGCACGGCGTCACGATCCTGATGGAGCTTCTGAACTCGCGCGTCGACCACGGCGACTACATGTGCGACCGGACGCCGTGGGGCGTCGAGCTCGTGAAGGCGGTCGGCAGCGACCGCTTCAAGCTGCTCTACGACATCTACCACATGCAGATCATGGAAGGCGATGTCATCCGCACGATTCGGAACAACCACCAGTACTTCGGCCACTACCACACGGCCGGAAACCCGGGTCGCAACGAGATCGATGCGTCGCAGGAGCTGAACTACCGACCGATCTGCGAGGCGATTCACGCCACGGGCTTCAAGGGCTATCTCGCGCAGGAGTTCATCCCGCGGCGCGACCCGATGACGAGCCTGCGTGAGTCGATCGACATCTGCGATGTCTGAGCGCGCGTTCGGCTCCCTGATTCTCGCGCTGGCACTGGCCGCGCTGCTCGCGGGCTGTCGCGCTGCGCCCGCGCGCGAGGCCGCGACGCCAAGGCGCGCCCCGAACATCGTGCTCGTCTTCGCAGACGACCTCGGCTACGGCGAACTCGGCTGCTACGGGCAGACGAAGATCGCCACGCCGAACATCGACCGCCTCGCGCGCGAAGGCGCGCGATTCACGCAGTTCTACAGCGCCGCTCCCGTGTGCGCGCCGTCGCGCTCGGCGCTCTTGACGGGCCAGCACCTCGGCCATACGCCGATCCGTGACAACTCCGAAGTCCAGCCCGAAGGTCAGGGGCCGCTTCCCGCGTCGACGCACACGCTCGCACACGATCTCCAGGCCGCGGGCTACACGACCGCGTGCATCGGCAAGTGGGGCCTCGGCTTCGTCGGTTCGTCAGGCGACCCGAACGCGATGGGCTTTGACCTCTTCTACGGCTACAACTGCCAGCGACAGGCGCACAACTTCTACCCGGCGCACCTCTGGCGCAACGCCGAACGGGTGGTGCTGCAGGGGAACGACCCGACGTCGCGCGCGGAACTCGCGTACGCGCCCGACTTCATGCTCGCCGAGGCGCGGTCGTTCGTCGAACGGAACGCGTCGAGGCCGTTCTTCCTGATGTACGCCTCGCCGCTGCCGCATCTCGCGCTGCAGCCGACGCCCGCGGACATGACGCCCTACGAGCTCAAGTTCGACGAGACGCCGTATGTGGGCGGCAAGGGCTATCTCCCGCATCCGACTCCTCGCGCGGCCTACGCCGCGATGATCTCTCGGCTCGACGCAGAGGTCGGCGCGATCCGCGCGGCGCTCGAGAAGGCGGGCGTCGCCGAAGACACCATCATCATCGTCACCAGCGACAACGGCCCGACGCACGATGTCGGCGGCGTCGACACGGGGTTCTTCGACTCGACCGCAGGCTTACGCGGGCGCAAGGGTTCCGTGTGGGAAGGCGGCATCCGCGTGCCATGCATCGCGTGGTGGCCGCACCGCATCGCGGCGGGTGCGACGATCGATGATCCCGCGTGGACGGTCGACCTTCGCTCGACCTTCGGCGCACTCGCGGCCGCAGCGACTTCGGCGAGCGACGGCCGCGATCTCACGGCGCTTCTCTTCGATGGCACCCCGCTGCCGACGCGCGCGCTGTACTGGCCGTTCCCCGGCTACGGCGGCCAGGAAGCCGTGCGCGAGGGCGACTGGAAGATCGTGCGCACGGGCCTGCGCCAACGGAAGCCCGCTGCGGCCGACCTCGAAGGCTGGCAGCTCTTCGACCTCGCGCGCGATCCGAACGAGACCACCGATCTCGCGGCGGCGCACCCCGAGGTCGTCGCGCGCCTCGCGGGAATCGCGAAGGCCTCCTACGAGCCGAGCGAGCGATTCCCGCTCGGCCGCGTCGATTGACGCTCGACCGATTCTCAGCGGTCGAAGACCAGCACTTCCGCCTCTGCGGTCGAAGACCAGCACCTCCTCTCAGCGGTCGAAGACCAGCACCTCCTGCAGCGGACGCTTCCTGATGTCAGGCACCAGGCAGCCGTCCGCGGGGTAGCCGACGGGAAGCAGCAGGAACGGGCGCTCATGGGCGGGCCGGCCGAGGATCCCCGCGAGGAACTGCATCGGGCTCGGCGTGTGCGTGAGGGTCGCGAGGCCCGCAGCATGCACGGCCGCGATGAAGAGCCCGGCCGCGATCCCCACCGATTCGTTCACATAGTAGACCTGGTCGCTGATCCGCTCGGCGCGATCGTCCTTCATCTTCTTGAACAGCACGACAAGCCACGGCGCATCCTCGAGAAACGGCTTCGACGCGTCGGTGCCGAGAAGACCGAGGTCCGCGAGCCACTCGTCGTTCGCGCGCTTCTCGTAGAACTTCCGCTCCTCGGCCTCAGCGGCGGCGCGGATCTCGCGCTTGATCGCGGCGTCGCTCACCGCGACGAAGGTCCACGGCTGCTTGTTCGCGCCGCTCGGAGCGCTCGCCGCAGCCGCGACGCACGCCTCGATCGTCTCGCGCGGCACGGGGCGCGTCGAGAAATCGCGGATGCTGCGACGCGTGGCCATCATCGCGGCAAACGAACGCGCGGCCGCCGTCGCGTCGGCGGGCCTCTCGCGCGGCGGAAGCGGCACAAGCCGCGGCGCAGCGGACTTGGGCCCCTCCTGCGTCACCGCCAATGCTCCGCGACCCACGGCGTCTTGTGCACATGGCGCGTGATCTTCTTGGTGATGCCTTGGATCGCATCAGGTGGATTCGGATGGCCGTGGAAGACGACGATGCGGCAATCCTGCGGAATCCGCGGCGGAATCCACCAGTTCATCGGGAACTTCGCCATGCAGCCGTACTTGAAGCTCACGCACCATTCGCGCGGCCAGTACGAGAGCTTGCCGGCGCGGTGAAGCTCGCGGGAGATGTACTCTTGCTCGTTGCGCACTTCGCGGCGGATCTCGGCGTGCTCCTTCATGAACTTCGCGAGAAGCTCTGGGTGTGCGCCCGCGTCGAACCGGTAGACCGACGAGTTGCCCGTCGGCCGCCACGGACGCGCCCAGTCCTTGATGATGAGGAACTCGCCCGGATGCGAGAAGAGGCAATCGATGTTGCCGACGATGACGATGTCGATGTCGAGGAAGAGCGTCGGGCCCTGAAGATCGAAGAGCGGCTTGCGGAAGGTCGAGATCTTGCGCCAGCCGCGCTCGGGGCCGCCCGGGTCGTCGAAGTCGGGCAGCGGGCGCGCGTCGATGCCGGCGTCGAGGCCGGTCGCGTCGTCTGTCATACACACGAAGCGATGTGGAATGGTGATGTTGCGCTTCACCATCGAGGCAAGACGGTTCACATATTCGGGGCCGTACTTTGTGCCCCACTTCATGCAAATGATGTTCGCCATGCGTTCCGTGCCTCGATTTCGTCCGGCGCCGCGCGCGGGACTCGTCACTGTACCGCGCGACGTCAACTGCCGCCCGACGCGAGCAAACGTACAACGTGTTGCGGGTCATGTTCCACGACCAATACTCCGGACGCCTCAGCCGCACGCGCGGCGTAGAAGTCCCATCGATCCAAAATCGCATCGACGGCGCGCATGAGCGCGACTGGTGTGCGCTCGCTGAGCACGATTCCAGCGTCGAATCGTGACACCGTCGTTGCGGCCCACGTGCCGGCACTCGTGATGACGGGTGCGCCGTGGAGGAGCGCATCAAGCACCACGCCGCTCACGCTGTCCGCGAACTTTGCGGGGTCGTACGGCGCAAGAACCAGCGCGCCAGCGAAGCGCGCTGCGTACGCATCTCGGTCGGGCGCCTTCGGATCCGCGACGAGGCCGCTATAGCGCGCAGCCAAGAGTCGCGCGACCACGGCGTCCTCGCGGGAACCATGTCGATCAACATGCTTCGGCGAAACCTGCACAACAAGCGGAACTGAGCGCCCTTCTGCAGCGAAACTCTCGGCCAAACCGGCGACCAACCCAAGACCCTTGTTGATGCGCGCAGCACCCGCCATGAGGAGATGACGAAACGGCGCACGCATTGGTGCATCTGTGGCGCGCGTGGCGGGGTAGGCGACTTCAACAACCCGGGCGCAGCCGAGACGCGTGAGCGCTGCAGCCACACCGGATGTTGTTGCGAGAAAGAGCGCGCGGCGCCGCACACGCGGAGCGATCGACAACAACATCCGATCGGATGACGCGTTGAGGGTCCAATGGTAGAGAAGCGCAAGTCGTGCGAGTTGCTGCGGCGCCGCCAACGAGACGAGTTCGGCCACGGGCGCGTGCACCGCCTTCGCCGTCATCACCAACGTCTCGCGCCGAAGCGTCAACGCTGCGTGAAGCGCGCGAATCTCGGAGAGGCGACCACGCGCCGCGCCGAACGCCACCACCGGAACCACGCCCGACAACGACGGGAGATACGCCGCCGCGCGCGCGTCTGCGGCCACTTCGATTGCGGAGAACGCACCCTCCGCGCGCGCCGCGATCGCGCGCACAAACTCAGCGTAGTGACCGCTCGGGCCGCGCAACTTCGGCTCAATGATTGCAAGTGGTGCTGGCGAAATCGCGGACGACACGAGCAAGGAGGATACATTCCACTTCCTGTGACCATTCGACGTACGCCGAACGATTTCCGAGTTGAGGAGCGCCAGACGGCGGAGTTCCATGCGTCGATCGCAGCGGACCGGACGCCGTCGCATCCGTTTGCGGCGTACACGCTGGAAAAAATCTCGCTTGCAACGCCGGATGCTCTCACATTCATCGCGCGTGCGCTCAAGATTCCGCGCGAGGCGGTCGCCGCTGCAGGACTCAAGGATCGCCATGCGGTCACCGTCCAGGTCATCACAATCGACGCCGCCGCCTTCCGCGGACGCTCGCCCGAGCGCTACGAAACAGAGTCGTGGCGCCTGACTCGTCTTGGTTTCGTGCCTCGCGCGGCCGATGCAACCATCATCGCCCGCAACGCGTTCACCATTGTCGTTCGATCGCTCGACAAACGGAGTGCCGACGAACTCGTGCGTCGCGCATCACTTGTTCGAGACGACGAGGGCGGCCTTCTGTTCGTGAATTACTTCGGTGATCAACGCTTTGGAAGCGCGCGCCACGGCAAGGGCTTCGCGGGGAAAGCACTTGTGCAAGGCGAGTTCGAGTTGGCACTTCGTCTTGCGATTGGTACACCCGCGCGCAAAGATTCAGGCGCCGTTCGTGCACTCTCGCGCGCGCTCGCAACGCACTGGGGCGAATGGAAGACTGCGCTCACAAAGATCCCAAGGATCCCCGAGCGCGCTGCAATCGAAACGCTTGCGCGCGGCGGAAACTACATGGACGCTTTCGCAGCGCTGCCGCTATTCACGCAGGAAATCTGCATTGAGGCGTACCAGTCCTATCTCTGGAACGCGATCGCGCGCGAGCTTGCTCACGCCATCAGCGAGGCGACCGCGCAGCGCGCCTTCGAAGCCGATGACCTCTTTGGCGCGATGATCTTTCCGCGCGCAGCCGCGATCACTCCCGCGTTCCGCGCGTTTCCGATTCCCACGCCCTCGCCACGGGCGCAGTACCACGAATGCCTTTCGGAGATCGTGGCCGGTGTACTTGAGGACGAAGGCGTCAGCCTTGAAACACTGCGAATTCCCGGATTCTCGCGCCCATACTTCGGTGGTGGTGACCGAGCGTTCATCGCAACCGCGCGCGCGTTCTCCATGCTCGAACCCGTGCGCGACGAGTTCGCTGGAAACAGCCCCGCGAATCTTGCGTGCACACTCTCCTTCGAGCTCCCGCGCGGAAGTTACGCGACGGTGCTTCTTCGCTCGCTCGGGCAGTAAGCGCGCGTTACGCTTCGCATTCCAACGGAACCACTCCGGAACCACCATGACTGCCAAGATTCTTCTTCTCGGTTCGGGCGAACTCGGCAAAGAGTTCGCAATCAGCGCCAAGCGCCTGGGTTGCCGCGTCGTCGCCGTCGACCGCTACGACGACGCGCCCGCGATGCAGGT
>JBILDS010000147.1:0-7805 GCA_044352505.1 Phycisphaerales bacterium | reverse complement strand
CTTCAGCGTCTTGTGCACGCAGTGCTCGCTCCAGGTCTGGGCGAGCGTCTCGAGCTCGATCTCGCGCGGCTCGCGGCCGAGGCGGCGGTACTCGCTCTGGAGCGCCTTCATCTCGTCGAGCGACAGGAAGAGGTGGCCTTCGCGCGAGAGCTTCTCGAGCTCCGCGTCGGAGAGCTTCGTGATGGGGACCTCGCGGATCGCAAGCGTGTAAGGCTTGCCCACCACGAACGCGCTCGGGAAGTACGGCTCCGTGTGGATCGCGTGGATGACGGGATTCGCGAGCAGCCGTTCGCCGACCGTCTTCGCCACCATCTTGTCGACGCCATGAAGGTCGTAGCGGTCGCCGGTCCGCACCTCGACTGTGCGACCCGTGAGCGCCAAGATCGCAGCTTGCACGCTCTCGGCAGCCGGATCGGTGACGCCAGGCAACGGATGCACTTCAACCACCGCAACACCAGGCGCGACCGATGGCCGCGACGTGCGATGCGATGCATGGATCTCCGCCGCCTGCGTCACGCAGTCGGCGAGAAGCTCGTTCGCGATGCGATCGACCTCAGACGACGAGAGATCGCCTTCGATCAGGTAGACCGCGGTATGTTCGACCTTGCGCGGAAGGCGCGCGAGTCCGAGCGATGCAATCGCGCGCTCGACCGACGCGCCGCGCGGATCGTGGTGGCCACGGCGCGCGCGCACCTCGATGCGGTGGATCACGGTGGCGGCGGGTTGTCGTGGTTCGGTCGCGGCGGCGGTCGACATGGTCTCGGCTCTGCAAGTGGCGGCGCCGGGCCGCCTGCGGCGGCTTCGCGCGACCTTCGGAAGGAGCGAGAGTGTAGGAAAACGCCGCGTCGCTGCGGGCGACACGGCGCTGAGAATTCCCGGTGATTGGCGCGATGCGGCCGCGCAGGCCCCGTCAGAAGCCCATTTGGAGCTGCATGCGGAACACGACCTCGCTCTGCTCGGCGGCGGCACGCCAACCGTTGGCGTTTGAAGCCCAAATGCCGTCGACCGCGTCCAGCGCAAATCCAACGTCGCTCGTGAACTTGAGATCTTCTCCGTCGATGTAGTAGTTGAAGCCCACCGTCAGCACGCTGAACATGTTTCCATTCTCGAGGCTGGCCGCACCCCCAGGCGACGTGATGTTCGCGATGTTCGGAACGTCGCCCTCACCGATCTCCATGCGCGCGAACGCCTCCCACTTCGGATCGAAGTAGTACGAACCTTGCAGCACGGCACCCCACGCATCGGTCACGCCAATGTCGAACACCGTAGGTGAGCCGAAACCGGATCCTCCCTGGATGTAGGCCGAGCCTGAGTCTGTGTACGAGTAGGTAAAGCTTCCAAAGAGCGTTGCGCCGCCGTACATCGCACTCGCATCGGCGGTGAAGGTGTACCAGCGGTTCGGGTTGTTGAAATTCGGGCCGGTCCCTGTGTCCGGGTCGCCTTCTTGGAGGTGCGCCGCAACGCCAAGCAGGAACGCGAACTCATCGCCCGGCGGACTCGTCATGGTGTTGAACTGCGACCAACGCCCGGCAAGTTTCCACTCGACGCGCGCCGTTCCCGCCCAATCCATCTGGTCGCTCGCCCAGTCAGAGTTGAGCGGCTCACTGCCGGCCGCCTTCAGTACGCCGAAGAGGTTGTCGGTGCCGCCGTTTGAGATCGCCACGAGCACGCGAATATCGTCGGAGACGAACTGCGCCTCGAGTCCCTGCGAGTATCCGACGCCGAGGTGATCAACGATCGTGGAGCGACCGACCGCGAGCTGATGGCCGGAATCCACGAGTTGCTCGCGCGCAAATGGAAGCTTGAACTGTCCGACGCGAATTGCGATGCCGTCGGACACTTCCGCGCGGAGCCACGCATCGAGCAGGCGGAACGTTCCACTCGCTGAGCCGAGGTTCGAGAGTGGACCGGATCCGATCACAGCCTCGCCTTGGTTTGAGAACTGCCCACGCACGCGGTAGGTGAACTCTTCACCAAACACGTGACCTTTGAAGTCAAGTTGCGTGTTGGCAAGATCAAAGCCGCTGCGCGACTCAACGTTGTCGGCAATCGGCGAACTCGCAACGTTCACGCCCGAGAGCCCGTCGGGGATATAGCTGTACACGTACCGGGCCTGTACGAGGCCTCCCACCTGCAGGCGGAACCGACCGTCGACCGACTGCATGAAGAAGCCGTCATCCCAACCCGCTGTGAGTTCATTCGCTTGAAGCGATGTGCGCGTCCCGCTGTCGGCAAGCACATCTTCGACGATGGCTCGGATGTCTGCGGCGCGCGCCTCTGTGAGCCAAGTTTCGCCGCGCGCCTCGCGAAGTTGCGAGACCTCGGAAGAGAGCGCTCTGTTCGACGCCTCGAGCCGCTCAATGCGGCCGAGCAACGCAGCAGCGCCGTCGCCTGTGGTCACATCCGCTGCGCGTACGGTTCCGGCAATTCCCAGTGCCGCCAGCATCAGCGGCGTGAGCAGCGGGCGCGGCGTACGGAAAAGTGTGCGAACGGGGGTGCACGTCCTGTGCGTCACGGTCGGCATCCTGCCTTCCTCCTTCGAAGCGGCGTGTCGGCGCCGGTGTCGGGTTATCGGTGGAGGTCCCTGACGCACGCCAGAATTTGTCGAGCCATCTTCGGCGCGGTTCGGACGAATGGAGCTTGGATGGCTGCGAACTGCGGAGGAATGCCAGCACGCGATCGCCGCAAAACGAAAATCGGCCGCCCCTTGCGGGGCGGCCGACTGAGCCGTGTTTGAGGCACTTGCGTGCCTAAAGACAAGGTGGATGCTCGCCTAGATCGGCGAACCGATCAGAAGCTGAACGACATCTGGCCGCGGAGGACCCACTGGCCGTCGTCGGTGCTCTCAACCCAGTTGGCGTAGGTTGCGTCACCGGTGAAGATCGCGTCGAACGCGTAGCCGAACTCGACGCCGAGCTTGGCAGTGTTCTTGGCGAAGTACCAGTTGCCGCCACCGGTGAGGGTGTTCAGCTCTGGACCGCCGTCAACGTCGATGTTCTCGAAGCGCGCGACGAGTTCGATGTCGTCGGCGACGAACACGCCACCGGAGACGGTGAACGCGTTGATCTCGCCACCCGCATCGTCATCGTTCATGAAGTACGCAGCGGCGATGTTGGCGCCACCGAAATCGACGGCTGCATCGAGGGTGAAGGTCCACGGGGTCTCATCAGCGGTGTCGTCGCGCTGGATGGCGTAGCCAGCACCGATGACGGCGCCGAACTCTTCGCCCTTCCACGACTGCGCATCGCTGAACTGCGACCAGTTGCCGGCGAGCTTGAACTCACCGCGAGCCGAGAAGGCCCAGTCGGTCGAGGGCGAGCCAACGCCCCAGTTCTGATTCACTTCGCCGAGACCGTTCACGTACGCGCCGAAGACGCGGAACATGTCGGCCGAGTAGCTCAGCATGAGACCCTGGCCGTAGCCCGGGCCGAGCAGCGCTGCAGCGACGGAGTAATCCGTGAACTGGAGGTTGCCAGCGTCGAGGCCGAACTCGCCACCGAAGGGCAGCTTGAACTGGCCGGCGTACATCGCGAAGCCGTTGCCGAAGTCCTTGCTCACCCACGCGTCAGAGAGACCGCCGCCTGGGTTCTCGGGGTTGTTCGACGAGTCGAAGTAGTACGCAACCTTGTACGACCAGCTCGAGTCAACCATGTTGCCCGAGAAGGTGAGGCGGGTGCGCTTGTTCTCGAAACCGAAGGACTGGCTCTCGCCACCAACGGCCGAATCATCGTCGTTGAACGACCAACGGATCTGCTGGAGGACGTTGATCTTCATCGAGTAGTTGCCGTCGGCGGACGACAGGAAGAAGCCGCCGTCGTAGCCGGCGCCGGCGCCGCTGCCCTGGAGGCTGGCGCGGGTGTCCGCATCAGCGAGGACGTCGGTCACGATGCCGCGGATCTCGGAGGCGCGCTGCTCGGTGAGCCACGAGTCGCCCTGTGCGCTCTTGAGCGAGGCGATCTCGGCCTTGAGCGATGCGATCTCGCTGGCGTAGTTGGTCTGGTCGGCGCCGAAAGCCGCGCCACCGATGGCGAGGGTCGTTCCGGCGAAGAAGCCGACGGTCTTGGTGAGACTCATGTAGAAACTCTCCGTACTGGTTTGATGGATCGGATTCATTCCGATCCTGCGGTCATCCACCCGTCCGCGCTTGCCTCGTCCACGAATGAGGACGAGGCCGGACGGTCTTTTCATCTATCGGCCGACTCTGGCTGAGTAGATGAACCGGAAACTTACTCGCTGCCGTTCGGTTCGTCTAGTGGCCGGGTCGGTGCTGTGGTTTTGGCAAGGCAGCACACGAAAGCCTGATTCCGTAAACATCTGCAAACAATGACTTTGCGTTGGGAATTGGAACGCGCAGACCTTGCCGACTTTCGTCGAGAGTCTCGCGCACACTCTCTCGGGCAGAAATAGCCGATCGCGGGTCCGCGTTGCTTGGGAGCAGCCGAAGCAAGGCTCACCCCGCACCGCAACCACACTCAAGCCGCTCTCGGCCCAGCCTGTGTGCGCGTGTATCTAGGTGCGCGACACCCCCCGCTCTCGTTTGCCCGACTCCCGCGCACGTGTCGAGTTGTCATGCGCGCCGATTGATCGCTGCACTGGCGTGAGCAACTCGAGCGCAGCGGCAATCGTGCCAAGTTTCACGATCTGCGTATCGGAACCAGGCTCCGCGCGCGTTGCCTTCGCTGCGCTTCCGATGCGCGCGCTTGCTGGAACAAGCACGACGCGCGCCCCTCTGCGAAGTGACTCGTGTACGCGCTGCTCAATCTGCGGCGCAGTGCGCAGTTCGCCCGTGAGACCGATCTCGCCAACAGCAACTGTTCCGGGCGGCAGTGCGCGATGAAGAAACGCGCCTGCCACAGCGAGTGCAACGGCGAGATCAGCGGCAGGCTCGGCAATTTTGAGCCCGCCGAGCGACTGCGCGAAGATGTCTTGATCAGCAAGACGCAATCCGCCGTGCTTCTCGAGCACCGCAATCAGCATGGCAAGTCGCGATGCCTCAACTCCACTCGCGCGCCGCTTGGCGCTACCGAGAAATCCCGTGGCAACCAACGCATGGATTTCGCCCAACAGACACCGTGTTCCGGCCATGGTGGGCACAAACGCGCAGCCAGGCGCGGGCGGGCGACCCTCGAGTGAGATGCGCGCCGACTCAACTTCTGAGAGGCCATCGCCGCGCATCTCGAAGAGTCCGATTTCCTGGGTCGAGCCAAAGCGGTTCTTTACACCGCGCACCACGCGAATGGCGGAATGTCGATCGCCTTCGAAACTGAGGACGACGTCGACAAGATGTTCGAGCAACTTCGGCCCCGCGAGCGTGCCTTCTTTGGTGACATGCCCAACCAAGAGCACCGATGCGCCCGTTGACTTTGCAAGCCCCACAAGATCAAGGCAACATCGTCGCAGTTGCGCAATCGAGCCCGGCGCTGCGGACACATCGGTGCGGTGCACGAGTTGAATGGAGTCGACGAGTACAACCGTTGGCCGAGAGCGCCGCGCCTGCTCAACGATGCGCGCGACATTCGTTTCACCGAGCACGAGGAGTCGATCGCCAAGCGCAGCGGCGCCGCCGGCTTTCACCACAGCGTCGAGTCTTTCTGCGCGCAGGCGCACCTGCTGCGGACTCTCCTCACTCGACGCGTAGAGCGCGGAACCGCCCGATGCGGCGATCGACGCAGCCGCCTGCATGAGGAGCGTGCTCTTTCCGATGCCCGGATCGCCCCCAAGAAGGAGCACCGAACCAGGCACGATGCCGCCACCGAGCACGCGATCGAACTCGCCGATTCCGGTGGGAACCCGAGGCACGCTTGCCTCGGGAACGCTTCCAAGCGCAACAGCCCGGCCGATTCCGGCGCGGGCGAGCTCTTCGGCGTCGGCGCCCCCGGCGTCGGCACCTCCGGACGGTGCGCCCCAAATGGCGCCACCAGCCGACGCCGACGCTTCGGCCTCAACGGAGAACTTGTCAAGACTGTCCCACGCACCGCAGTCGGGGCACTTTCCCTGCCATTTCGGATGGTTCGCCCCGCACTCGCGGCACAGGAATTCTGTGCGCATCTTTGCCATGCGCGCGAGTCTAAGGGCGTTTTTGGCCGCCTCTCGATGTTCGGCAAAAGTTCGGTGAAATCGCACAGATTTTTGCGGAGTGCTCAATCCGGCAATCTCTCACGGAGGCGCGGAGGTCAGGGGACGGGGCACGGCACGCGCGCAGATGGGAGATCGAGAGAGCCTTCAATTGAAGCGAACCGCAGAGAGGGACTCTTCAAACACCTTCGCCACTTCATCGCGTGACGCGACAGCGCGAAAAACCTCGCCTCCGTGAGCTCCGTGCCTCAGTGTGATCCCTTCTAGGCGAAAGCTCACGCAAGCGACCCAGCACCAGAGGGAGCCGCCGCAGCGGCGACCGCTCAAGGCGCAACATGCCGTCGCATGCGCCACACCCAACGGGCGTACTCGAGCATCGCGTGTCGTCGCGCAGCCGGACTCGGCCACTTCGACTCGTCGGCGCCGAACGCAGTCTCTTTGCGCCACGACCAATAGGCACCGTGCACTCGGAAGCGCGTGGCGAAGCCAAGGCGAAGGAGGCCCAACAGCGACTGGATCATCGGTACGGTCGAATTGGCGCGGTCAGTGCTGGCTCATCAACCCTTGGCGCGGATCGGGAATCGCGCGATCGTCAAGCGCAACCCCGGGGCGATTCGCAAGCGTTGCGTCCGCGTCGGTCATCGGGCTGAATCGGCTTCCGATCATACGAATGCGCTTGTTGGCCTCGACATCACCGGCCATGATCGGCTTGAGCATGTAGACCAGCACCGCAACGCCGATCGACGCGGCCCACATGTATTCGGTCTTGCCGAAGTACACGAGGAACGACACCGCCAAGAGCAGGATCAACGACACAGGAATGAGCCCCTCCCACGACAGCCGCATGAGCTGGTCGAATCGGAAGCGTGGGAGCGTCCAACGCAACGCCATCGTGAGCGACACGATGAGGGTCACCTTGCCCATGACCACCGCGAACTGGAGGAGCGCCGTGAGCGGCCCCGCTGCGACGCCGAGATCCCAACCCGTCAGCGGGTTCAGCGACCAACCTCCCATGAAGAGAAGCACGAAGAATGCGCTGCCGGTCACGATGTGGAAGTACTCGCCGAGGAAGAACAGCGCGAACTTCATCGAGCTGTATTCCGTGTGGTATCCGCCGATCAGTTCGCTTTCAGCTTCGGCAAGGTCGAACGGCGCGCGATTGGCCTCCGCGAGAAGACACGTATAGAAGATGATTGCGGTGAGCGGCTGCTGCACCAGGTTCCACTGGCCGTTGAGTTGCTGCTCAACGATTGAGTACGGCGAGAATGTGCCTGCCACGAGCACCACGCAGAGGAGCGCGAGCCCCATTGGAATCTCGTACGAGATCATCTGCGCACTTGCGCGGAGGCCGCCAAGGAACGACCACTTGTTGTTGCTCGCCCAACCTCCGAGCGACACGCCGTAGACGCCAATCGCGGCCGTGGCGAGGAGATACACGATGCCGATGTTCACGTCGGCGCCAATGAGGCGCACCTTGTACTCGGCGCCTGCCTGCGCAACGCCAAGCCAGCCGACGAGTCCGGTGAGGTCAATCTCGCCAGCCCACGGTACGACCACGAAGCCCATGATCGCCGGCGCAACGATGAAACCCGGCGCGAGGAAGAAGAGTGCCTTGTCGACGCCCTTCGGGTTGTAGTCCTCTTTCATCATGAACTTGATGCCGTCGGCGATCGGCTGCAGGAGTCCGAGTGGACCAACCCGATTCGGGCCGATGCGATCCTGCATCCATG
>JBILDS010000146.1:0-7825 GCA_044352505.1 Phycisphaerales bacterium | reverse complement strand
GCAAAGGCACGCGCGGACAGGCAAGGCGAGCGCGGACAGGCAAGGCAAGCGAGGACAGGCAAGGCGAGCGCGGACAGGCAAGGCAAGCGCGGACAGGCAAGGCGAGCGCGGACAGGCAAGGCAAGCGAGGACAGGCAAGGCAAGCGAGGACAGGCAAGGCAAGCGAGGACAGGCAAGCCGAGCGAAGGCCAAGCGAGGACAGGCAAGGCAAGCGAGGACAGGCAAGCCAAGCGAGGACAGGCAAGCCAAGCGAGGACAGGCAAGCCGAGCGAGGACAGGCAAGGCCAGAGCAGCCAGGAGCTGGACAGCCAGGCGGGGGCGGACGAGCACCGAAGTCCAGAGTCCAGAGTCAGAAGTCCAGAGTCAGAAGTCCAGAGTCAAGAGCCGAGATCCAAGAGCCGAGAATCCAAGAGCCGAGAATCCAAGAGCCGAGATCCGACAGCCAACGCGTGATGCCGATGACCGGAAACCACCCACTCCCCGCCTCGTACCCGCTCGGTCGCTTCACCCTTCTTGCCGCTGTGGCGGGTGCGCTTCCCTTGATGCAACCTGCCGCGCTGGGAGATGCGCGCGGCGACGCGACGGCGCACGCATCGCAACCCGTCCAACAGGCCGACGCGGCCAACCCCGACCGCGCCAACGATGCCCTCGAGGCGCAACGCGCGGTCTACGGTGAACGTCTCTCTCGCGTGCTCACGCAGCGCGCGCGCAACCTTCTTCAGCGCGACCAGGTGTACCTCGGAATGCTCGAAAGTGCGGCCACGCTGATGCGGCTGTCCACAGAACTTGCACCTGAGAGTCCGCAGATTTGGCGCATCGCACTCGATCTCGCCACCACCATGGAAGATGGCGATGCGGACGCCGCGGCATTCGCGTCGCTTGCACTGCGGAAGCTCGCAAGTCTCGATCCCGCCAACGAGGTGGTGCGACTACGGGCGCTGCTGAACGTTGTCGATCGACGACAAACCGCCGAGGAGCGCATCGAGGCATACCAGCGGCTGCTCGCATCGGACGCATTGGCGGTGGTCGGCGCGCCGGTGGCGTCACGCGTTGCATTCGATCTCGCACTGCTCTTGCGTCGAACCGGCGACATCGATGGTTTCGAGCGGGAGTTGCTGCGATCAATTGATCTCGATCCATCCTTCCCCGACGCAACCGAACTCGCGGCGGGCTACTTCCGCATGCGTGCACCGACGCCTGCAATCGAGGCGCAGGCACTGCGATTGGCGCTGATGGCAAATCCGGTTCGAACGCCGGCGGCGCTCGCGCTTGCGTCGCTCTGTCTTGAACAGGGCGCGTACTCAGTTGCGGCTGACATCCTGGGTGTCGAGGCGGATGTGTTGGACATGCCGAAGCCCGATCCGGTGCTCGATGGTGTCCTCACCGATCTTGCGATTGCGCTTTGGGGAGCCGGACGAATTGATGAAGCCTTCGATCGCTTTGCGCTGCGGCAGCAGGCGCTTGACCGCATGCTGATCTCGGAGGTCGATCGGCAGAACATGCTCCTCTCGATCGAGGAGCGCGCGTCAATTCAGATGCCAGTTGCGCCCGGCTTCGCCACGGTCTACGCGGCGCTCACCAACTCCATCGGACGAGCCGATGCGGAGATTGCGCTGAAAAACATGCAGGTTTCGTACGAAACCCAAATGGCGAGCATCAAGCAGCGCGAGGAGCGAGCAGAGGCATCCGACGAGGAGCGCGCGCGCGCGCGCGTAGAACTTGCAGCGGTGAAGTTGCAGGCGGCGTGGGCGCTGCTGTGGCTTAGCGCGGATGCCGCACAAGCCGAGCGTTGGATTGGCGAAGCATCGTCGCAGGCGGAGCTCTCTGACGACGCACGCGCGCGCTTCGACGGCATGCTTGCGTTCCGTCGCGGTGCGTTCGCGGATGCGCGTACGTTGCTTGAGCCGATCGCCGCGCGCGACGTGGCTGCTGGTATCGGGCTTGCGATGACGTTGGAGGCGATGGGCGACACCCGCGGTGCGGCTCGGCAGCATCTGACAATCGCGCGAAGTGCTCCCGCGACTGCGATGGGTGTCTGGGCTCGTGATCGCCTCTGGCGAATGTTGGGTACGACACCCACGGTGTTCGACGGCGCAGAGGAAGTTACTCGTGCAGCGACGCTTCCGGCTGAGTTTCTTGAACTCATGCGCAACGGGTCGCGGAAACTCCTGCTGCGCGTTCGACCGCATGCAACCAGTGTGCGTCCGTGGGATCCGCTGCTCTTCGATATCGAGATCGTCAACATGAGCGCGTGGCCGCTTGCGATCTCGCAAGAGGGTCCGATCGCCGACACGATTACCGTCAGTGCAGCAGTGAACGTTCCCGGTCGTGCGCCCGCGGTTCCACCGCTTTCGCTCGTGGCAATTGATCGCTCGCTCGTCATTCCGCCGCGTGCGTCGGTTGTGATTCCAGTGGACGTATCGCTGACCGACGCGAGTTTGCCTCTTCGTGATGATCCTCTCAACGGGGCGTTTATATCGGTGCATGGCATTCTCAATTGGCGCACGACAGAGCGGGGACTCGAGGCGGGTCCGCTTGGTTCGGAAGGAGAGTCGGCGCTTGTGCACGTTCGCGGCGAGAGTGTGACGGCTGAGTGGATCGCGCAGAAACTGGCCGAGCTTGCAGAGCCATCGCGCATGCCGGATCCAGAGGTGATTGCGATGCTCGCGCACACGCACCGCAAGGTGGTGCGCGAACCCGATGAGTTCGAACCCGAAGTGCGGCAAGCGCTGGTAGGAAGCGGACAGCTTCTCGCAGACGCAGTGGAGCGAATGAGTCAGGAAGCGCGCGCGTGGTTGATTTTTGCAGCGCCACACGCGCCGGTGGTCGATTCATCGACGGCGTCGTCGGCAGCCGGATCAGCGGAACTCGAAGCGAAGTTGGCGCTCCTCAAGGCACCCGTACCGGAGCTCGAGCCGATGATGCGGGTTCTGAGTGAAGACGAGGACTATCTGCCGCAACTCAGCTGGATTGCCGTGCGCGTGCTCCGACCGGAAGACGAGTCGCTGACGAAGGCACTCGCAAGCACCGATCCTCGGATTGCACGATTTGCAGCGCTGCAGCGCTCCTGGCTTGTGGATGTGCAAGAGGAGAGGCGGCGGGAGTTGAATCTCCGCTGAGCGTTCGGAGTACGCTGCACACCCGTTCGCCCGCGGGCGCGCCGATCTACTCCGAGATATGAAGCGAGCCTGGTTCCAAGATCCTGAACGGCGACGCACCGTGCTCCGCGTGGTGGGTCTCTGCGTCGGACTCCTCTTCTTTGCGGCTGCCGTTCACTTCGCGATGCGTGAGAGGATGGAGTTTGCCAAAGCGATGGAAGCGCTTCGCGATCCGCCCCCTGTGGCGGTCTTTGCGGTGCTTGCGTCGGTTGCGGTGGGAGCGGTGCTCACCGCGCTCCTATTCCACATCCTGATGCGCCGCTTTGGGAAGGTGCCATTCTGGGAAATGCAGGCACTTATTGCGGCGAGCGCGTTCGCGAACTACCTACCGCTCAAGCCAGGATTTGTTGGTCGCGTGGCATACCACCGACTCCGACATGGCATTCGCGCGGCGCACACGCTGCGAACGATCTTGGAAGCCATCGCGCTTTCAGGAACAGTTGCGTCGCTCTTTCTTCTCTCGCTGCTGTCGTTGCGCACACTGAAAGCGCACGGCATCGACATGATGGGTCACACGATCGAGGGCGAATGGGCGCTTCTCGTACCGTCGGTGCTTGCGGTGGGCGCGTTCTGGCCCAGATTGCGACCGCTTGCGCAGGCGCTTTTGGTGCGGCAAGTGGAACTTGCACTGTGGACGCTGCGGTATTGGGCGGTGTTCCAGCTTGTCGGTGCGCCGATCGAGTTGGAGACCGCGATCGTGTTGGGAAGCGTGAGCGTCATCGCCACGTTGCTTCCAGTGGTCTCAAACGGGCTTGGGATTCGTGAATGGGTCATCGGAATCCTCGCGCCGATGATCTCGCATGAACCCGTCTCAACGTCGCAGGCGATCATTGCGGAACTTGTGCATCGTGCCGCGGAGATTGCTGTGATGTCGCCGTTTGGAATCGCGTCGATCGTTGTTCTGGTGCGGCACAACCGCCGCCTCGCCCTGTCGCGGGATGTCTCTGGTTCACATGTTGAGTCCGAAACGCGCCGCGAGTCTGAAGCGCGCCGCGAGTCTGAAACGCGCCGCGAGGACCCCGCCTCTTAGAACGCGAAGATCGCGTCGAAGAGTTTCGCAATCACGCCCTTCTCGGTGGTGTCGCGGAGTTGCCCGGTGGTTGTCTTCTTGATAACCGCGTCGGCCACGCGCTGCGACTGCACTTGGTTGCTTGTGTCGACGTCCTCTGGGCGGCAGATTCCTGAGAGCACGATGATTTGCGTCTCCCCGTCGTTCACGATCTCACGTCGTGCTTCAAGCACGAGAAGACCGTTCGGGCGTACTTCGACAATCTCTGCGGTGACGCGTGCGGAGAAATCGTCGGCTCGGTTGTAACTGCCTTTACCCTTGAAGGTCTTGTCACCGCCGAGGCCGACGGACGGAAGTTCACCTGAGTTGAGTGGTGACAGGAAGCCCTCGCCGAGGGCGGAGGGATCGAGTGAAACCCATGCATCGACTGCAGCAGAGGTTTCCCAATTCTTGTCAGCCTTCGCGTCCGCGGTGCTCTTCGACTTGCTTTGTTCGCTCACGACAATCGTGACCAAGTCATGGACGGCGAATGTTCGCGGCTCAGGATCCTTGACTGCGAAGAGGCTTCCAGGCTCGGCGTTTCCAAGACTTCGGAGCGGCTTCGGCGCGGCGGCATGCGCGTCGAGCGTGCGCGCGGTAGCCGAGCGGGTTGGGCGTCGGGTCTGCAGCGTGTCGTTTGCGGGAGGCGCGGAGAGCGGAGTCGGTGCAGCATCTGCGGGCGACGTCGTTTGGCCTGCGGGGAGCGGCGCGCGTGCAGCCGGTGCGGAGCGAGTTTGTGTGGCGACACCTTGCTGTGCAAGAAGGAGCGAGAGTGCGATTGTGGCTGTGGTCATGGTTCAACTCCGGCTGCTGGCACCGAGATGTCGTTGCTGCGGTGTGTGGAAGAACTATTCTGCAGCGTCGAACTGCGGTGCGTCATGCGTAGGTAGTGATGTGGGAAGCGGCAGAGATTCGCGAGAAAGAAATCAGGACGTTGTAGATCGAATGACGGCAAGGCCATCGCCCACCACTTCGGCGCGAATCGAGCGCGTGTCATCAGTCTTTGCTCCGCGACTCTTCGGTGTGCCCGCGCGCTCAAGCATGATGATGTCACCAGGGGCTCCGTCTTCGAGCGCGATCGCCTCAATCTCGATGGCGATTGCTCCTAGATCGCGGCGCACGATGACTCGGTCGTTGCGACGGATCGCCTTGATCGCGGTGAGGTCTTCGCTTCGAATGACGGCGCCGCCTTCGATGCCGCGCACAAGCTGACTTCCGTCGATGCGCTCTGGAACCGCCGCACGAACGGAGAGCGAGGGCTCAATCGCGCGCGTCTCTTGGCTGAATTGGGCGGGCGTGAGTTGGGTGCCGCGTCGCACGGTGGATGTAACGACGGCAACGTCGGTGAGAACTCGCGGTGAGACACGTACCCGGCGTCGGGAGACGGCCTTGTCACCGTCAAGCGTCGTGATTTCAAAGGAGACACTATCGGCGCGGAGTGCACTCCGGGCGGCGACCTCATGACGCAAACCGATCTCAGGGGTGAGTCGCACGAGATCCTCGGCAGAGATCAGAAGGCGCAGCCGATCACCTTCGGATTCGAACGCATTGCGCATGAGTTCGGAAATGATGCCGAGTGGCGTTGGCTGGTTGAGATGTGCGGCCGGATCGATGAGCGGTGGAGTGCGATTGGTCGCATCAACCTTGATCGCGGCGGCGGGTGCGATGTTGGCGGGAGAAGCGGGTGTTGCACGGACGTCCGCTCGAAGCGGGCGCACCACAACGCGATCACCGTGAAAGCGCAACGCTCTGACATTGGCACCCGCAGACTTCAGCGCAGTCTCGATCTCTGCGCGCGTGATTTCGAACGCTTCGTGGCGCGCGACAGTGATTGCTGTGTTGGCGAAGCGGCGCGCGAGCGTGCCGTCGACTTCTGCGATATCAGCGAGCGTGATGCGCTCACCGGCCACGAGGCGGGCAGATGCCCGAATCGACACGAGGTCAGCGTGGGCGGCGAATGAGCACGCAAGCATGCCCGTGGCGACGCAGAGTGAGAGAAGCGGATGTGGTCGGCGCATGGCAGGTCGACGGAGGGCGTGTCGTGATCGGGCGTAGACGGTGACGGGCATCAGGTGGTGCGTTCGGCGGACTTCACGCCGCTGGCCGCGCTGGCGTTAGGTACGGAGATTCGTGATGTTGCGGAGCGTCTCGCTCGAGGCTTGAATCACTTGGCTATTCATCTCGAACGTGCGCTGCGTTTTGATGAGCGTGACGAGTTCGGTCACGGGATCGGCGTTCGATGATTCAAGGAACCCCTGGCGGATTCCACCGAGACCTTCAAGGGTGGGCTCGCCTTCAAGCGCTGCGCCACTGGCAAGCGTTGGGATGTAGACGTTGTTTCCGATCGTCTCAAGACCCGACGGGTTCACGAAGCGAACCAGAGTGATCTGCCCGAATTCGACCGCGTCGACCTGACCTGGAATTGCGCCGGAGACGATGCCGTCCTGCGAGATGTTGACGTCCTGCGCGTTCTCAGGAATCTGGATCTCTGGGATCAGTCGGTATCCCGGTGAGTTTGCGAGAACCAGCTGACCTTCGCTGTTCAGCGTGAAGTTGCCGGCGCGGGTGTATCCGATGCCTTCGCCGACGTCGGCTGGTATCTGCAGTTGGAAGAAGCCATCGCCTTCGATCATCATGTCGTAGGTGAAGCCTGTGGGTTGGGCGGGGCCTTGCTCAAAGTTGATCTGTGTGCCTGAGATCTTGGTACCGAGACCCACATAGAGCCCTGTTGGACGTTGCACGGTGTTGCCGGCAGGGAGTCCGGGCTGCGCGAGCTCTTGGTAGAAGAGGTCTTCGAAGTTGGCGCGCGACGACTTGAACCCAGTTGTGTTGGCGTTTGCGATGTTGTTCGCGGTGACATCAAGGCTGATCGAGCATGCCGTCATGCCCGTCGCGGCGGTGTTGAGTGCGATGTAGCTCATGGGTGGTCCTCTGGATCGATGCCGCGGAGGGCGGCGCTCATCCGTTCAGGCGAATCGTCCGAACGTGTCGACGAGGCGGCCGGTCATCTGGTCTTGGTACTGCATCAACTTGGTGGAGAACTCGATTCCGCGCGAGACGCGGACGAGGTCGGCAAGCGCCATCACTGGATCGACGGTGCTCTCTTCGAGTGCTCCTTGTCGGAGGGTGGTGGATGCGGGCGCGGGAGTCGTCTGTCCGCCGAGGATGCGCATGATGTCGCGGCCTTCCTTGCGGAGGTTCGACTTGTCGGTGGGCACGACGAGCGAGAGGCGGCCTACTTCAAGTCCCGATTGGAGCACACGTCCATCGGAATCGATGACCACGTCGGGCTGTTCAGGATCAAGCGAGATGGGCTGGCCGTTGATGCCTTGGACGAGTTGGCCGCTACCGGCGAGGGCGAGTCGACCTTGCGTGTCACGCACCAACGCGCCGGCGCGGGTGACGAGGGCGTCGCGCGAATCTGCGCCCGACGGCTGTAGGAGGAGGAAGCCGTCCCCTTCGATTGCGACGTCGAGGTTGCGGCTCGTGTCGCGGAGTGCACCTTGTCGGAGGTCGATCCCGGTTGGCTTGAAGAGGCTGCCTCCGCCGAGGGCATCGAGCGCTCGGTTGGCATCTGGATAGAGGCCACCGTTCTCGAGATTCTCCGCCTGACGCGCTT
>JBILDS010000014.1:0-25464 GCA_044352505.1 Phycisphaerales bacterium | reverse complement strand
CCATCAGACCTTGCAATCGTTCGACGGATCAGCGGCGGCCGGGGCCTCCCGCTCCGCCGAGACCACCACCGCCACCACCGCTGCCACCGCGACCGCCGCGGCTTCCGCGCTCGGCGTCGCGCAGACGCTGGATCTCCTTGCGAAGATTGTCGATTTCAATCTGTACCGCGGTCTGCGTGAGGCCGAGCATGCGATAGCGTGCCTCAACCGCTGGATACTGCTTGAATGCTGCGAGCACCTTCTCGAACAGCGCGCGGCGCTTGCCGAGTCCGGTTGCGCCGTCCTCATCGATGTTCTCGCTGTCCTCGAGCCACTCGCCGACGCGCTCGAGCGCCTTGCGCCAGTCCTCGGTGTACTGCTTGCCGAGCTTCACGCCGCTATCGATCTCGGTGAACTCGCGAAACCCGAGGAGGAACATCAGGTCGTCAAGCGAATCCGCGATGCCGTCGGAGAGAAGGACGTCCTCGGCGAGGGTGGCGTCGAAGTTGGCGGTACGCTCATCTGTTCCGTCAACGATCCACGTACCACTCGTGTTCGGCAGCCACTCGACCTCGCGACCCTTGAATCGCACCGAGAGCGTTCGCTCGCGCAGCATCATCGCGTCACCAAGCACCGTCGGGTATCCACCGAGTTGGAGGATGCCGTTCCCGATGCCCTGTCGCGCCGCAAGGAACTTCGCCGCAACGTCCTCGTCGGGGTGCTGCGCCAACTGCGCAACCAACGCCAGACCCCACATGCGCGCGGTCGACTTCATGTAGAGGTCGGGCCATGCGAGCGCCATGAGCGTGGCGAATCCCACGGAATCCTCGACCCACATCACCTGCGGGATGTCGGACAACTCCTCCTTCAGCCCCTTCGCCATGTCACGGTACTCCTCCATCATGGGGAGACCGAACTCGCGCGGGTCGTCGTTCGGGCCGAGATACTCGATCCGGTCGACGTCGGCGCTCTTCAGCATGTAGACGATGATGTCCGGCTTCTGCTTACGAATGTCCTGCTTCAGAATGTCGAGCAGGTGGTTCGAGATGTCGGTTCCCATCTGACCGATCATCGGGAAGACGTACACCTTGGGCACGGTGAGCGTCGACGGCATCGTGGCGCCCTGCGACTGTGGTGCGAGCGGCGCGATTGGGGCGGAAGCGGGTACAAGGATCGTTGCAAGTGCGACGCTGGCGACGTGGAGCATGGCGAGACCTTTGATGTGCCCCGAGACCCGTGGACAGGTCACGGTGTGAAGTGACAGCAGACGAAAAACGGACGGGACGGGAAACCTGCACTGCCGCCGCGAAGAGTCGGGCGGGTCCCGCGCGAACGCGACGTGAACGCCGCGCATGCGCCGGGAGACGCGATCTTACGGGGAAGCGCCGTCAAGTTGCGCCGTTCCGCCACCTCATGTCGCAGATTTCACCTCAGACCTACCCCGACAGCCCCCCCCGGGAACCGCTCCCATCCACCGTCCGGATGAGTTGCAGCGCGTCTTCCGTCGAGGCAATCTGCCCCTCAATCTGCGCGTCGAGCGCGAGCGCCAGCCAGCGCTTGAAGTCTGGACTAGGCCGATAGCCAGCCGCAATCAACGCTGCGCCATCGAGGAACGGCGCCGGAAGCGTCCGCGCCGGGAGTTCCGCGTCGGCACGGGCGCGAAGGCGAGCGGCCAACGCAGGTTGCTCAGCACCGATCAACGCCAGCGCGGCGTCGAAGCCGGGGCGCGCAATGGTGCGGGCGCGAAGAGCGCGCGATTCATGCGCGAGTCCGATCGGTGCTTCAAGCCGAAGGGTGAGCGCCCAGCGAAATGCATCGGTTTCGTCATTCGAAAGCACCAGACGGCGGCGCACACCCTCGGTCGCGCGCTCAATGTCCGCGCGGTGCCGTTCTTGGATCGACTCGCTCGCGTGGCCCTCAACCGATGGCGCGTCGCACATGCGATCGAGCCACCACGCAGCGAGCGCTGTGGTCCACCCGCCCGTGGGCACGCCCGCGCCAAGCGCGTCAAGTCGACGCCCGTGCCGCAACACGCTTGAACCGAACACGGCGTGGTCAAGTCTGGCCGCCTCGATGAGGTCGGCCGCGTGCGCCCGGTTCGGATGCGCAAGCATTTCGCGCACTTCCTCGCCGACGCGCTCGGCACTCACCGACGCCAACTCCCCGGCATGCGCTGCAATCGCTTCGGCGGTGCGAGGCTCGATGGCGAAGCCGTAGCGCGCCGCAAAGCGTGTGGCGCGAAGCATGCGCAAGCGATCTTCACGAATGCGCGCCTCCGGGTCGCCAACCGCCCGCACGAGCTTTGCGGCGAGATCGTCGCGACCGCCCACGAAATCGGTGATTTCGCCGGTGTGCGGCACCTCGAAGAGCCCATTGATCGTGAAGTCGCGTCGCTCTGCATCGCGGCGTGCCGTCGAGTAGGTCACTTCGCTTGGTCGCCGTCCATCGTGGTACGGGCCATCTTCGCGGAACGTTGCGACCTCAAACGTGTGCCCGCCGTGGCGCACGAGCATGACACCGAACGCTTCGCCTACACCGCGCGCTTTCGGATAGACGGCCTTGACCTCGTCGGGCCGAGCGCTGGTTGCAATGTCGTAGTCGTTCACCTCGCGGCCGAGAAGGCGGTCGCGCACGCATCCGCCCGCAAAATAGGCCTCGTACCCCGCGCGCACCAGCCCGTCTGCCACCGCGCATGCAGCATCCCGGAGCGCCATCGGCGCGCGCTTCGGTGAATCGTTCCCTTCCACGCGCATCTCTGTCATCGCTCCGCTCCGGTTTGCCACGCGCGAAGTTCCGCGCGCGCATCGGCGAATGCCGTCGCGACTGCGCCGTGCATCGCGGCCAGTGCGTCCGCTTCTGTCATCGCTGCCAATGCAGCGCCATCGAGCGGAGCTCCGCACGCACACACGATTTTCCCGCGTACTCGCGGAACCTTTCGCCCGCGAGGCCATGCGTCGAACGCACCGTCGACACCCATCGGAAGCACCGTGGGCTTCACGCGCTTCACCAAGAGCATGACGCCGCGCTTGAACTCCTGCAGTTCACCGTCTGGCGATCGCGTTCCTTCCGGATAGAGAATCACGACCCGCCCCGCTTCGAGTTCTGCGATTGCCGCTCGCATTGCCTCGAGATCGCCGCCGCTTCGCTTGATTGGGCGCGCACTCACCGATCGAAGAACCCAACCCCATGGACCCACGAACAGCGTGTCGCGCGCAAGCGCTGTGAACTGGCGATCCCACACCGTCACGCCGTTCACCATCGGGTCGAGGTACGACTGATGATTCGAAATCACAAGAATCGCGCCTGTGCGGGGAATGCGGTCACGGTGCGTACGCCGCAATCCGTAGCAGATCTTGAGCGCACTCCAGCAGAGCAACGCGCAAAAATCCCACCACGCGGTGCGCACGAAACTGCGCCCGGGCACGCGACGCCGAAAGTCGAATGGATTTGGCAGTGCGTTCACGCGCGATGCACGCCGCCGTCGGCTGCGCCCCCGCCAGACGCGTGTCGACCACGCGGCGATCGGGCGCTCGCGGCAAGCGCTTCACCGGCGCGGGTTCGCACCACGTCCTCAAGCCGCTCGATCACGTCGGGCACTTCGATATCGCTTGTGTCAACCACAACGGCGCCGCCAGGACACACCAGCGGACCATCGGCGCGCGTCGAATCGGTGCGATCGCGCTCGATGATCTGCGCGAGAACCTCAGGCACCGATGCCGCAATTCCCTTCAGCGCCAGCTGCTCCACGCGTCGACGCGCCCGGACGTCTGGTCGCGCGTCGAGATAGATACGCACGTCGGCATCGGGGAAGACAACCGAACCTTGGTCGCGTCCCTCGGTGACAAGCCGGGGATGGCGACGCGCGATGTTGCGCTGTGCCCGCACCATTTCGGCGCGAACATCGGCGTTTGAAGCCACTTTCGACACCGCGCGGGTAACTTCGGGTGTACGAATGCGCTCGCCAACAGGACGACCGTTCGCGAACAACTCCGGCGGGTCGCTCTTCCAATCGAAGGCGAGGTCGAGTCCACGAACGAGATCCGCAACACGGGCGCCGTCGCTGAGATCGATGCCGAGATCCAGTGCCTCAAGTGCCGCTGCGCGGTACATGGCTCCGGTGTCCAGGAACTCCAACCCCAATCTCTTCGCCAACAAGTGCGCAACCGTCGACTTTCCCGTCCCGGCGGGTCCGTCGATTGTGACGATGAACGAGAGCGCAGCGGGCACGGCGAGCACTCACTCCTCCTCATCTTCAAACACTGGTTCAGGTTCCATCGTGGCAGCCTGCAGAATCTGGCGCGCCTTGACAAGCGCGGCGACGATGTCGGGTTCTGCGTCGGCGTTGGACTTCGCGCCCTTTTTCGTGCCCTTCTTGGCGGCGCCCTTCTCGCCATCACCGGCGGAAACAGCCTCAGACGAGCTGCCTGCGCCTACAAAGTCAAGCGCAAGGGTGTTGCCATATCCCACGCTCTGCACACTCTCGACGCACGCCTCAAGGCTGTAGCCATCGTGTGCGCCAGAGTTCGGGTCGAAACCGCGAATGCTCGCTGCGATCGCGGGCGCGTATGGCGCGAGCTTCCGCAACGTTTCATCGAGGTTTCCGGTGGCGTGTGCGTGGGCGAAACTCGGGTAACTACCGATACGGAATCCGCCAATCTTCTTGATCAGGTCGGTCAATCGCGCAGCGGCGAACGTCACGCCCTCTGTTGGGGCAAGCAGCAAGTTCAGGTCGAAGCGATCGAGTTCCTTCAGCGCAAGTTTCACACCCTGCGCTGTCGCGTCAAACGTGGCGTCGTCGTCTTTGCCACGCGCGCGCACGGCGATCGACGGGCACCCGAGCCGATTCGCGGCAAGACCCAGCCGCTTCAAGCGGTCAAGCGACTTGAGCCAGTTCGGTCCTCGGTCGACAAAGTCGATTGCTTCCTCTTCCACCAACAAGAGCACGGGGCAGTGCGCGCGATCGGCGGCGTCGCGCAGCCGATCCACCTCTGGCAAACCGAACCCTTTCAAGAGATCGGTCGAAAGATTCAGTCCGCGGAGTTCGAGATCGGTGGCCACAAACTCAGGCAACTCGAAGACCGTCTGCGGAAGTGCGACGCCGTTTGCACTGGTCGCGCCGGGCCGGGCAAGGAGCGGGCGGATGGAACTCGCCGAGAGCGTGAAGAGGATCTCTGGTTGCACGTGACCTGCAAGAACGTCGGTTGCACCGACTCGGCCGAATGAAGCGACCGGGCCTGTGCGTCCGGAGTGAGAAATGCGAGGTGCGGAACGTCGCGCCCCCTGTTTGAGGAGTCTAACACGCCCGCGAAGCCCCGCAGAGGGGATTTGGAACCTCTCTCCCCATCACGCCGAAATGGGCGGTTGGCTCCGAGCCCTGCGAAGACTCCGGAGCGCGCAAACTGGTGGCCATCACTCTGTTGACCGGGATTCCGGACGCGGTCTGGGTGGTTATGATCTCCTCCCCGTTCCGCGTCGACCATTCGGCGACGCATTCCCGCACAGCGAAATCACCCGAGACGACGAATGTCCACCCCTTCTGATTGCCGCGTTTCCGATACCCACGAGTGGTTCCGAGTGAACGGCACCACCGTCACGATGGGCATTACCCAGCACGCGGCGGACGCGCTCACCGACATCACCTACGTCGAGATGAAGCCGGCGGGAACCTCCGTCGGAGCGGGTGGATCTGTCGGCGAGGTCGAGAGTGTCAAGACGACGAGCGAGATCTACTCGTCTGCAGCGGGAACGATTGTGGAAGTCAACGCAGACGCCGTCAAGGATCCGTCGCTGCTGAACAGTGACCCCTACGGAAAGGGCTGGTTGGTGAAACTCGACGTCGCCGACGCATCCGCGATTCTGGCGCTGCCGAACGGTGCGGAGTACGACAAAAAGCACGGTCACTGAAAGTGGCCTGATGGAAGCACTGCCACTGATCCTGGCGTGACTTTCTTACATCGCAGTCCGCGCCCACACACTGTCGCGCGATCGCGCGGCGACGACGCATCGCGCCTACGCTCAAGCCCCCCTCACGTATGCAGCCATCCACGCCGAGCATCTTCTGTCGCGGCGTCACGAAAGCCTACGACCTCGGCGCACGCACCGTCGACGCGCTTCGCGGCGTTGATCTCGCCATCGAGGGCGCCGGCTTCTATGCCATCATGGGAGCATCGGGAAGCGGAAAAAGTACGCTCATGCACCTGATCGCAGGGCTCGATCGACCGACATCCGGATCGATCGAGGTGGCAGGTCTGCGCATCGATGCGCTCGGCGAGCGAGATCTCACGCTCTACCGTCGTCGCCGAATCGGCATTGTCTTCCAACACTTCAACCTCCTCCCGTCGATGACTGCGCTTGACAATGTCATCCTGCCGGCGCTGCTCGACGGAATCGAGCGCCGCGACGCCGAAAAGCGCGCCCGCGAACTTCTCGACGATCTCGGCGTCGGCGCGCGCGCTGAGCACCGACCCGACGCGCTCTCAGGCGGCGAGCAACAGCGCGTGGCGATCGCGCGTGCGCTCTTCTTCGCGCCGGCCGTGATCTTGGCGGATGAACCTACCGGGAACCTCGACAGTGCATCGGGCGCCCGGCTGTTCGCGCTGCTGCGCGAGATTGCCCGCACACGACAGACCCTCCTTTTGATGGTCACGCACGAGCCAGCGGCCGCCGCGAACTGCGAGCGCGTCATTGTGCTTCGTGATGGCGTGGTGGCTGGCGAGTTCGACACGCGCTCCGACAACTTCGAATCAAATGAGGAAGGAGCGCTCGATGCGGGGACTTTGGCCCTTCGCGCGCAGGAGCTTGCTCGGGCGGCGCGGTAGAACTGCGCTGCTTGTTGCTGCGGTTGCGCTTGCGGCGAGCCTTGTTGTGGCCGTCACGAGCGGAATGCGCACGGCGCAAGCGAACCTCGAAGCGTCGATCGCGCGCGCCATGGGCGCAACCGATGTTCGCGTGGTGCATCGGTACGCAGAGCCCTTTGATGCTGCACTTCTCGATGAAGTTCGCAATTGGTCCGGCGTCGAGCGTGCGGCTGGAAGACTGCTCGGCTCGATCACCCTCGCGAATGAGGCCAGTCGCGACGAGATGGGGCGAGTCCTCCGCGCCACGGTGCAGGCGCGCGGCGTTGAGCCGAGTGAAGATGCATTCTTTCGCGAGGTCGAGATCGAAAGCGGTACGCGCATTGAGTCCGCTGGCGAAATCGTTCTTGACCCAGCCACCGCGAGTGCCCTGCGCGCGAAGCCTGGCGACACGCTGCGAATCATGCGATTTGGTCGCCCGCTTGAGGTGAAGGTTGTGGGGATCTACAAGCGCCCTGTTCTCGGTGCGCTGCAGCGACCGCTTGTGGAGATCGATCGCGGCGTTCTCGCAGACGCGACAAAGCGCGAGGGGAAGCTGACCGGAATCTCGATCGCGCTCCAAGATGGCGTGGATGTCGAGTCATGGGCAAAGGCGCGATCAGAACTCCTTCGCGATCCGCTTCTCTGCGAGCCCGCCGAGCGCGTGCGTACCGGACTTGACCGACAAGTTGCCGCAAGCGAGCTTTCCGCACTCCTCGCAACCATGATTGCGTTTCTCTCCTGCGCAGCGATCGTGGCCACGGGAATGACCACCGCCGTTCTTGAGGAACTGCGCGAGATGGGCATCGCCCGCGCCATCGGCGCGTCGCGGGCGCAATTGTTCGGCTCGCAGCTTCTGACCGGCGCGGTGATCGGGATCGGCGGCGGTTGTATCGGTGTGCCGATCGGCATGGCAATCGTCGCGATCTTGGCCTCTGTCTACAGCGATTTTGTGCCGGCAGGCGCGACCTTCGATCTCCGTGGTGCCGGGCTCGCCGTCGCTGGCGCAACCATAAGCGGCATTCTCGGCGGGCTGTTTCCGGCATTCCGTGCCGCGCGCATCTCGCCGCTTGAAGCGATCGCAATCCGCGCGCGTGCGCCGCGTCGCGGACTCATCGTCGGGGCAATCGTGGTCGCGGCCGCCATCTTCGCAATCTGGGGGATTGGGCTTCTTCCAGAATCGCGCGACACGCGGTTCTGGATCTACGCCTTCGGCACGCTTCCACTTCTCCATGTTGCATGGTTTCTTCTGAGCGTACCCATCACGCTCGGAGTTTCGCGACTTGCAAGCCCGCTTCTTGAGCGCGTGCTTGTGCTGCCGCGCGGACTTCTCGCATCGAGTGTTGCACGCATGCCGTGGCGACTCGGCTGTACCGCGGGTGCACTCATGGTGGCGGTGTCGATTCTGGTGAGCACCCGATCGAACGGCGACGCCATCATTCGCGACCTGCGCGAACGCGTGCGTTTCGCCGACGGATTCGTGTTCTGTACGTCCGGCCTCTCGCCTGAGGAACAAGCGCGCATCGCTGCGCTCGACGGCGTCGCGGGCGCGCTCCCGATCGGCTATCTCCCGCTGAAACTCGCGGGGGAACAGGTTTTTGGCGTCGATGGCCTCGGACCCACGAATGTGGTCTGCGTGGGCTTCGAGCCGAGGCCATTTCTTGAGATGAACCGACTCGATTGGATCGAAGGCTCGCCAGAGACTGCGATTCCGCGCCTTGAAGACGGCAACGCGGTGCTGGTGGCGCCCGAGTTTCTCGTTGCACGCAACCTTGGGGTTGGTTCGAAACTGCGCCTCGGATCCGGAAAGAACGAAGCCGAGTTCGAGATCGTCGGCGTGGTCACCGCGGCCGGCCTCGACATTGCAACGCAGACCTTCGGCATGCGCCGGATCTACATGGAACAGGCGGTCAGTTGCGTATTCATGAGTTTCGATGCGGTCGCCACCCACTTCGACACGCGCGAGGCGTACATGATGCAACTCAAACTTGACGCCGGGCTTGACGAAGATGGCGAGAAACGACTCGGCGAGCGGGTCGCCGATGCTGTGCCCGGTGCAGTCTTCAACAGTGGTCGCGCCATACGCGGCTTCGTCGAAGAGATTGGTGGGACGATTCTTGCCGTGACGGGTGCTGTCGCGCTTGCCGCACTTGCGCTTGCAGCGATCGGCGTTGGCAGCGTGGTTGCAGCTGGAATCTCCGCGCGCACGCGCGAGTTTGGAATTCTGCGCTCCGTCGGCGGGTCGACGCGTGTCCTCGTTGCGCTCGTTCTCGGCGAAACCGTCGTGCTCGCGCTTGCGTCGCTTGTGTCGGGAACGGCACTCGGGCTTCAGCTCGCGTGGATGGGCGTGGCGCTCTATCGCGACTTTGCGGGGCTGCAACTCGCGTGGGTTGTGCCGTACGCGCCGCTTGCGGTCGGCGCAGCGATCGTGGTCGCGGTCGCGCTTCTTGCGGCCACGCCCGCCGTGGTGCGGCTTGCCCGCATGCCTGCGCGCGCGCTGCTCGCTTCGGGCTGAACGCGTACGCTTCACCCTTGCGATGCACGACAACGCGTTCATTCTCCAGAGCCCCTTCCAGCCGATGGGCGACCAGCCGCAGGCGATTCACGAGCTCTGCGACTCTGTCTCGCGCGGCCACCGCCATCAGGTGCTGCTCGGCGCGACCGGCACGGGCAAGACCTTCACGATGGCCAATGTCATCGCGCGCATGAACCGCCCGACGCTTCTCGTCTCGCACAACAAGACGCTCGCAGCGCAGCTCTACGAGGAGATGAAGGAGCTCTTCCCGAAGAACGCCGTCAGCTACTTCGTCAGCTACTACGACTACTACCAGCCCGAGGCGTACATCCCGCAGCGCGACATCTACATCGAGAAGGACGCGTCGCGCAACGCCGACCTCGACCGCCTGCGGCTCGCGGCGACCAGCCAGCTCCTCTCGCGCCGCGACACGATCGTGGTCGCGAGCGTCTCGTGCCTCTACGGCCTCGGCAGCCCGAGCGAGTACCGCAACAAGACGATCTTCATCGAGCGCGGCATGAAGCTCGACCGCCGCGCGTTCCTGCTCGGCCTCTCGGCGATGCAGTACTCGCGCAACGAAGTGGCGCCCGCGCGCGGCAACTTCCGCGTGCGGGGCGATTTGCTGGAGGTCTATCCCGCGTACGAGCAGTACGCGATCCGCATCGATCTCTTCGGCGACGAGATCGAGACGATCCAGCTCTTCGACCCGACGAGCGGCGAGCTCCTCGCAGACGAAGAGAAGACCTTCATCTTCCCCGCCGTCCACTACGTGATGCCCGACGAGCAGAAGCAGGTCGCGATTCAATCGATCCGCGCCGAGCTCGACGCCCGTGTCGCAGAGCTGCGCGGCGAAGGCAAGCTGCTCGAGGCGCAGCGGCTCCTTGCGCGCACGAAGCACGACCTCGAATTGCTCGAGGAAACCGGCTTCTGCAACGGGATCGAGAACTACTCGCGCCATTTCGACGGGCGTCCATCGGGGGCGCGCGCGTGGACGCTCCTCGACTACTTCCGTCAGGCGCCGGGCGGCGCGAACGAGGACGACTGGCTCGTCATCATCGACGAGTGCCACGTCACGCTGCCGCAGATCCGCGGCATGTACTTCGGCGACCGCGCGCGCAAGCAGACGCTCGTTGACCACGGATTCCGCCTTCCGAGCGCGCTCGACAACCGACCGCTCAGGTTCGAGGAGTTCGTCGAGCTCGTGCCGCAGGTGATCCATGTCAGCGCCACGCCCGGCCCGTGGGAACTCGACCAGGCGCAGGGCGTCGTCGCCGAGCAGGTGATCCGCCCGACCGGCCTCGTCGACCCGCCGATCGAGGTCCGCCCCGCGCGCACGCAGGTGCCCGACCTCCTCAAGGAAGCGCGCCTCCGCGCCGAGAAGGGCGAGCGCACGCTCGTCACAGCGCTCACGAAGCGTCTGTGCGAGGATCTCACCGCGTACCTCCACAAGGAAGGAATGCGCGTCCGCTACCTCCACAGCGAGATCGAGACGCTCGAGCGGCTCGAGCTCCTGCGCGACCTGCGCGAGGGCGCGTTCGATGTCCTCGTCGGCGTCAACCTCCTGCGCGAAGGCCTCGATCTTCCCGAGGTCTCGCTCGTGTGCATCCTCGACGCAGACAAGCAGGGCTTCCTGCGCAGCCAGTCGAGCCTGATCCAGACGATGGGCCGCGCCGCGCGCAACGCGAACTCGATGGCGCTTCTCTACGCCGACGAAGTCACCGAGGAGATGCAGAAGGCGATGGACGAGGTCGAGCGCCGCCGCCGCAAGCAGCTTGCGTACAACGCCGAGCACGGCATCGTGCCGAAGACGATCGAGAAGGCGATCCGCCGCGGCATCGAGCTCGAGCTCGCAGCGCACCGCACCGCGCGCCGCGCCGCGGGCGCGAGCGATGAGGGCGACGACGAGAACGCCCTCGACCGCGAGGAACTCCTCGGCCAGATGCAGGCCGAGATGATGGAGGCCGCCGAACGCCTCGAGTTCGAGAAGGCCGCGCGTCTGCGCGACGAGATCAACAAGCTGAAGTCGATGCCCGCAGATGCGCGCGCACGTGGCGGCCGCGGCGCGTCGAAGGGCTCGGGCGGGCGCGATTCAGGCGAACGCCTGCCCTCGAAGGCGGGAATGCCCGGGACCCGCGCGGGCCGCGGCCGCCAGCGGCGGTAGCGCGCGCACGCCGGTGCGCGTCGCGGCAGGTTGAGCACTCCCCCGCGAAACCCCTGATCGGCAGATCTCTACAATCGCCGCCGCCATGCTCACAAGCCCCTCCCATCTCATCCGCACACTCCTCCTCCCATGCCTCGTCTTGCTGGGCCTTGTCGGCTGCGCGGCAAGCCAGAGTTCGAGCGCTGGCGCGTCGGCGGTGGCTCCCCCGAAGCGCGTTGCGATCGTGCTCACCAACCACGGCCAGCTCGGCGATACGGAAAAGCCCACCGGCTTCTACCTTTCTGAGGCGACGCATCCCTACGAGGTCTTCCACAAGGCAGGCTACGAGATCGACTTCCTCTCGCCGAAGGGCGGCGAGGCGCCGATGGATGGCGTCGACCGCAGCGATCCCGCGAACGCGGCGTTCCTTGACGACGAGGCGCTCGTCGCGCGCACCAAGTCTACGACCTCGATCGCCAAAGCCATGACCGTTCCGTACGACGCCGTTTTCTTCGCGGGTGGTCACGGAACGATGTGGGATTTCCCGGATGATCCGAGCGTGCAGCGCCTCATCCGCACCGTGTACGAACGCGGCGGCGTGGTGGCTGCGGTGTGCCACGGCCCAGCAGCGCTCGTCAATGCGCGTCTCTCAAGCGGCATGTATCTCGTGGCAGACAAGCAGGTTTCCGCCTTCACTGATGAGGAGGAAATCGCTGTCAAACTTGAGGCTGTCGTGCCATTCGCGCTTGAGTCGAAGCTGCGCGCGCGCGGTGCACGGTTCGTCGAGGCTCCGAACTTTGAGAAGAAGGTCGCCGTCTCAGAGCGGCTGGTGACCGGGCAGAACCCGGCCTCAGCGACGGGCGTTGCGGAGGCCGTAGTCGAGTTGCTTGAGGCGCGACGACCCGGGGTGTAACGGTTGACTCTGTCGTGGCGGTTGACGACGCTGCGGGCGCGTAGACACTGCGATTCAAAAGCACACCACGCGCTCCGTTCGCAGGAGCGCGTGGCGCGTAGGGTCTATGACAGGAGTGCAACGAGGTCAGCGGCCTTCCTCAGCCGGCCAGTTCCTCAGCGAGATGACTCGACATGCGAGCATCCAGCCCTCGCTGGTTGTGACCTCGGCGGAGCGGCCTATCAAGTGAACGCGTGAGCGCGCGACGCAACCGCGATGCGGCTGCATCGATGGCTTCGTAGTACGTCTCAGCACGCTCCTCAATGCGCAGCGCGGGGCGATGCGCACGCGTGAGGAGAATTGCACAACTCTTATCAAGTCCACCGCGCGGGCCGTTCACATCGGCAAGACGCACGTCAATATGCCCTGCGGCATCTGCAATGCGATCGACCACACTGCCGATGCGATCGAGGACATAGCCGAGCTCCGCGTCGCTGGTCTTGATGCTGCCATCGAACAACCGAATATCCATGGAACACACCCCTTTCTGGCTTCTCGGGTCTGGCATCTGAGGGCGCGCTCCAAGCGCGCCTGCCTCTCGGATCCCTCCCGATACGGACACGAGCGGCGTGGGTTCATCAACCCAACGCAAACACATGTCCGACTGCAACGTCGAATGCAAACATCGCCCTGTCCAGAGAAATGGATCGTGGGGTCTTCACCGCAGCGAGTTCCTTCGGCACAGACCGCGCCGCGCATACAGCCCGTCTGACCGAACTATGCTGCACGTGCGTCGCGAGCGCACGGGGCTTGTTCGTGGCGCGTGGATCGGCGGCGGTTCGGACGAACGTCGTGCGCACGACGTTTGCCCCTGCATCCCAGATGAGCTTGCGGTCGGATCGCGTGATGCGCAACCCGGGAATGCCACAACGCACGGTTGTGCGGAAACCCGCGAAGACGAGTGCGATCTCGATCCCTGTTCCTGCCCGGGGTGGCGTATTGCGTGGAACAACCCGCATGCCTCAGCGGGCGATTGACACCGCGAAATCCACTCGATTGCGATCAGAGCCGAAACGAAGACGCGCGCCGTTCAAGCGCGCGCCACTCTTCCAAGCTTGGGATCGGCTTGCCAGGCTTCAACGTCGGATACGACGTAGAACCGACAGCCGTCGAGGTACTCGACGGGCAGAGTCCGTGGGGCGTAGTTGAGGTCTGCGACGACATCGCTCCGCCAACGCACGGCGCGGTCACGCCGTGCGACCCCAGATGCGTTGCACCGGCATCGGAGCGCAGCGCCCTCGAAGGGGCGATCGAAGGGGCGATTGAAGGCGTCATCGCAGAAGCCGACACCTCACCCGCTCCTTTCGGGGCGGTTTCGGTTGCGGGGACGAGTCCTTGGGTCGGGGTGACCGGAGACATCAGGTTCTATACCTACGTTGATTCTCGGCTTTAGGCGGCGTTCAGACGCAAAAACGGTTCAGATTCTGCGTCCGCTGTGCAGAGACGGCGTTGCCACGCCCGAGATTCCGAGATTTGCGGCCTCTCGCGCTCCGGCGGGCGGGCGGGCGGTGGCACCGGATCGGTTCCGCCTGCCGGCGCCCCGAAGACCAGTGTTTGACCCGTGGTATCGGGAGAACCGGGATCAGTCACGCAGACAGAACGTGGCGAGAGTCGCCCCAACCTATCATCTCTCTTCCCATGCAAACGCCCGAGAAGTCGATTCGCGTCCGAGGTGCGCGCGAGCACAACCTCAAGAACCTCTCGGTTGAGATCCCCCGCGACAAGCTCGTGGTGATCACGGGCGTCTCGGGCTCAGGCAAGAGCTCGCTCGCGTTCGACACCATCTTCGCGGAAGGCCAGCGCAAGTACATGGAGTCGCTCTCCGCGTACGCGCGCCAGTTCCTCGACCAGATGCAGAAGCCAAATGTCGAGGCGATCGAGGGTCTGCCGCCCACGATTGCGATCGAACAGCGTTCAGGCGGCCATAGCCCGCGCTCAATCGTGGCGACGACGACCGAAATTTGGGACTACCTGCGACTTCTCTACGCGCGCTGCGGCACGCCGACCTGCTGGCATACCGAGGAAGTTGGCAAGGGCAAGTTGAAGTCGGTGCGCTGCTGCGGCAAGGAGATCAGCGCGTCGAACCCGAGCCAGATTGTCGAGACGCTGGTGACGAAGTTCGCGGGCAAGCGCGCGATGCTGTGCGCGCCCGTGGTGCGCGCCAAGAAGGGCTTCCACCGCGAGGTGCTCGAGGGGCTGCAGAAGCAAGGCCTCGTGCGCGCGCGCGCGAACGGAAAGGTCGTCGACCTCCGCGAGGTGCTGAAGAACGGCGGCGAGAATCCGCTTGGTTTCGGCCGCTACGAGATGAACGACATCGACGCGGTCGTCGATCGCATCGTGCTCGAGGAGCCCGCGCGGCAGCGGATCGCCGAGAGCGTCGAGACGGCGCTGAAGCTTGCGGAAGGGTCGCTGGTCGTGCTCGTGGAGGATGCTTCAGGCAAGGACGCCACCGCGAAGGACGGCTGGATCGAACACCGCTTCAGCGAGAAGTTCGCGTGCCCCGACCACCCTGAGTGTGCGCTCGACGAGCTCGAGCCGCGCCTCTTCAGCTTCAACTCGCCGCAGGGCGCGTGCCCCGCGTGCGCTGGCCTCGGCACCGTGAACGAGTTTGACGAGGCGCTGTGCGTGCCCGACATGACGAAGCCGCTGCGCGAGGCGATCCAGCCATGGCGGCGCAACGGGCGTCGCATGAACATCTACTACGCGCGCGCCCTGCGCAGTTTCGCGGCGCTCGCGAAGATCGATCTCGACACGCCGTACGCGGATCTCCCCGCAAAGACGCGCACGGCGCTCATGTGGGGTTCGGAAGCCGAGGGCGTGAAGCTCACGTTCGAGTGGGAAGGCGTGCTGCCGCACCTGAAGCGTCGCTCCACCGAGACCGAGAGCGAGAATGTGAAGGAGCGCCTCATGGCCTACATGAGCCAGGCGCCCTGCCCCGCGTGCAAGGGTCGACGACTGCGCACCGAGGCGCTCGCGGTGAAGTTGAAGAGCGGCACGCTCGCGCTCTCGATCAGCGATGTCGCTGCGATGACGGTGTCGCGTGCGCTTGCGTTCGCGCAGTCGATCGAGCTCTCGAAGGAATCGCGGCAGATCGCTGCGCCGATCCTAAAAGAGGTCGAGGCACGCCTCGGATTCCTCGCCTCGGTCGGGCTCGACTATCTGTCGCTCGACCGCACGAGTTCGACGCTCTCGGGCGGCGAAGCGCAGCGCATCCGCCTCGCGACGCAGGTCGGCAGCGGCCTCGTGGGCGTCTGCTATGTGCTCGACGAACCGACCATCGGCCTCCATCAGCGCGACAACGACCGATTGATCGCGACGCTGCGGAGGCTTTCCGACATCGGCAACAGCGTGCTCGTTGTCGAGCACGACGAGGACATGATGCGCGCAGCCGACTGGATCGTCGACATCGGGCCCGGGCCCGGCCGCCACGGCGGCACGCTCGTCGCCGAAGGAAATCTCGCGCAGATCGCGGCGCACCCCACGAGCCTCACGGGCGAGTATCTCTCGGGGCGCCGCAAGGTCGAGGTGCCGAAGAAGCGCCGCGCGATGAGCGAGTCGAACGCGATCGTCGTGAAGGGCGCGGCCGCCAACAACCTGCGCGGCATCGACGTCGCGTTCCCGCTCGGCGGGCTCGTCTGTGTGACGGGCGTGTCGGGCTCGGGGAAGTCGACGCTCGTGAACGACATTCTGCTTGCGGCCGCGCGCAAGCACGTGCTGGGCGAGAATCTCAGCCCGGGCGCACATGCCCGCGTCACAGGCTTTGGAAAAATCACGCGCGTGGTCGAGGTCGATCAATCGCCGATCGGCCGCACGCCGCGGTCGAACCCCGCGACCTACACGGGGATCTTCGACGAGATCCGCCGCATCTGGTCGCTTGTCCCAGAGTCGAAGATCCGCGGCTACGAACCGGGCCGCTTCTCGTTCAATGTGAAGGGCGGCCGCTGCGAGGCGTGCCAAGGCCAAGGCGTCAAGCGCATCGAGATGCACTTCCTGCCCGATGTCTTCGTCGACTGCGAGGTCTGCAAGGGCAAGCGCTACTCGCGCGAGACGCTCGAGATCAAGTACCGAGGCCGGACGATCGCCGATGTCCTCGACGCGACCGTTGAGGACGCGCTTACCTTCTTCGACGCGCACCCGAAAATCAATCGCATGCTTGAGTGCCTGCGCGATGTGGGCCTCGGCTACATCCAGCTCGGGCAGGCGTCGACCACGCTCTCGGGCGGCGAGGCGCAGCGCGTGAAGCTCGCGACCGAACTTGGAACCGCGACCGACGCGCCGACCCTCTATGTGCTCGACGAGCCCACGACGGGACTGCACTTCGCGGATGTGGCGCGCCTTCTCACCGTGCTTGAGCGGCTTGCCGACAAGGGGCACACGCTCGTGGTCATTGAGCACAACCTCGACATCGTGAAGTGCGCGGACTGGATCATCGACCTCGGACCAGAAGGCGGCGACGGCGGCGGCACGGTGGTCGCCCGCGGAACGCCTGAAGATGTCGCACGCGACAAGGGAAGCTGGACAGGCCGATGGCTGAAGCCCATGCTCAAAGCAGTCCGAGCAGAGGAGCGCGAGGAAAAGCCCGCCCCCGTCACGTCGAAACCGCAGCGGGTGCGCCTCGCCCGCTCAACCCGATAAACGGGTGAGGAACGGGCGAGGCGCCACCGTCGCTCTCAAACGCACCGCTTACTTGCCCTGCTTCACGCGAACATCGGGTCCGGGCATTACGTGACCTTCAACCGGCGCGAAGATGAACGCTGCGTGGTGCGTTGCACTCGGCGCTTTGCGACTGTTGTTGGCACGCGCGCGGGCACGCTTTGCGATCTCCTCGAGCTCGGTCGCGAGCGCTCGGATCCGAGCCACTTCGTCGTCGGTGAAGTTCTCCCAATAAAGAGAGATCTTTCGCGCAGCGACTCCCCCGCTCTTGAATGAGAGCGCGGTCGCTCGGCTTTCCGCGAGCAGGGGTCGGTAGAAGTCGGCGAGACGCTGCAGATCCCGTTTCGAGTCGGCATCAACGCCGAGCGTAAGTTCGCCACCGACAGCGCGGTAGTACCGTGGCCGCTTGCCCCGGCGACCGGGCGTTGGCGCGCCAGCGCGCGAAACGAGGAGCCCTGCCTTCTCCAGTTGGCGAAGGTGAAAGTAGAGCGCGGTGCGGTTCAAACCGACTGCCTCCGCGAGCTCCGTCACAGACGTCTCACCGAGACGTCGGGTTGTTTCAAGGATCCGCAAGCGGAGTGGAAGGCGAATGGCCTGCCAAAGAGGCGAGCGGCTGATCTGCATGTTGGGCTGTTCGGTGGATTCAGGCATGGCATTACGCGAAACTGGCGCGGCGGCCGATACGACCGAGCCAAAGAGTAACTGCTACCACAGCTTCAAGCGACAGGGAAACCCACGCGGTCACAGCATTGTTTCCAACGTCTGCACGCATGCGCCTGCAACTTGAGCCGCGCCTCAGATCAACTTGACCTGAATGCACTACGACACCTGGCCTCAGACGACCCGGCGACGCTGGCCGCACCTCAACACGGAGAGGTGTGGCACTTTTCCGCTGCGGCAGGGGTTCGCGACCCACGGTTTCCGTGCGGGAAACACAGTGGATCCGGTGACCCATCAAAACAATAGCAAGATTCCTAAAAGTTCGGGTGCTGTCAAGTGGCACGAGCGTGTATTCACAGCCTATGCATCAAACCAATGCATAGTCGAATACTGACACATCGGATGTGATTCCACCCCTGGGCTACGATGGCGCGCATGTCGTCGTTTCCTCCGACCGATGCGCCGCAACTTGCGCTCCGCGTGCTCATGATGCCGCGAGACACAAATCACCAAGGCACGATTTTTGGGGGAATCATCCTGGCGCATATCGACCAAGCGGGTTACGTCGAAGCGCGTCGGCATGGACTTCACCGTTGGGTCACCGCATCGGTTGACCGCGTCGACTTCAAGGCGCCCGTCGCGGTCGGCGAGGTCGTGGAGTTCCGAACGCGAACGATTCGCCTCGGGCGAACGTCGGTCACCGTGCAGGTGGTTGTGGACGCTGAGCGGCTCGATGGCGCGTGGTCGCGCGTCACCGAGGCGCAGATCACCATGGTCGCCGTCGATGATGCGGGGCGATCGATGCCGTTTCGGCGCGACGCATCGGAAGGCGCACGCTGATGGACGCCGCGCGTCTGGCCGTGCTCATTTCAGGCGGGGGGCGAGGCGCCGCGAACATACATGCGGCCTGTCTCGATGGGCGTATCGACGGTCGAGTTGTTCTTGTGATCGCGCATCGCGAGGAAATCGCGGGCGTTGCGCGTTGCCGAGCGCTTGGCCTCCGCGTTGCCGTGATTTCGCCCGGCGAGCGGCTTCCCGAACGCATCGACGCCTGCCTGACCGCGGCGCGCGTCGACCTTGTGTGCCTTGCGGGATACTTGCGTCACTTCCAAGTCGGCAGCCTTTGGCGTGGGCGCACGCTGAACATTCACCCGGGACTCCTCCCCCGCTTCGGTGGCCAAGGCATGTACGGCGCACGCGTGCACGCAGCCGTTCTTGCCGCCGGCGAGCGCGAGAGCGGCTGCACCGTGCATGAAGTCGACGAGGAGTACGACCATGGCCCGCCCATTCTCGTGCGGCGTTGCCCTGTTCTTGACCACGACACCCCTGAATCGCTCGCTGCGCGGGTGTATCGCGAGGAAGAACGTGCGTATCCAGAGGCAATTCAATTGAAACTTGCACAACGTGCGTCATTGCGCGTACCGATGACGAACGTAATCCACTGATGCGGTTCCGCACGCACGATCGATGTCCTGACTCTCCTATGCCACGCCTTCGCGGCACATCTCTTGCAGTCGGCTTTGCGTCCATTCTTGCAACGGTGGTTCTGCCGGGGGTGTGTACCGAACACTGCCACGGCGCCACTGTTGTGCTGCAGCAGGACACGCACGCGCAGCAGGACACGCACGCGCAGCAGGACATGCACGCGCAGCAGGACACGCACGCGCAGCAGGACACGCACGCGCTTGACGCCATCGACGAAGCGCTTCGCCAGCGGGACTTCAAAGAAGCTGATCGCCTTCTTGCGCAGCGACTCAAGATCGACAGCGACGATCCGATTCTCCTCTACAACCACGCGTGTGTACTGGCCCAACTTGGCCGACTCGCCGAAGCGGAAGCGCGTCTCCTCGAGTGCGTACGCGCGGGTTTCACCGACGTGGAGCACATCGAGTCCGACCCAGACCTCGAGCCAATCCGAGACACGCGAGGGTACACCGCCATCATGGAAGCACGCGCGCGAATCGAGTCGCGCACGCCGGCTTCTACTCGAAAGTCGACGCCAACGGCAACATCTACTGCCAAGTCGAAAGTCCGACTGGCTACTGGGCCAGCCCCAGACCCGCTTGCGCGCTGGAGAGCCGCGCATGGCGACGCGTACCGCTACGAAGTGGACACGAAAGCCGGACTCGCCTTCGCCACCTACCTCGATGAGGCGGCACACGAGCGCATGAAAGAGACGCTCGCGAAACTGGAGCGACATCTTCTCAAAGCGTACTTTGGCAAGCCGCCCGAAAGCCTCGCGCTTGTGGCGATCGTTCGCCCGAATGACGCCCACATGTATCTCGAACGCCCGGAGATCCGAGGGATGTACCTGCATCGCGAGCGTCGCCTTGTGGCGCGCGATACCGGGCAGAGTTTGCAGCATGAATTCGTGCACTTGATCCACTACGCCGACATGCAGCGACGAGGGCAACTGCACCCAATCTGGATTCAAGAAGGCCTCGCAAGTTTGTACGAGGACTACACCATTCGAGACGACGGGCATGTTGAGTTTCATCCGAACATTCGCTTCAACATTGCACGCCGCCAAGTGGTGACGGGCGCAGCACAAGAGTGGCGCGCGCTCATGAACATGGCACCTGAGCGTTTCATGCAAGACGCCGAGAGCCACTATCCACAGGTTCGCGCCATCTTCGAGTTCTTCGCCAAGGAACGAGAGCTTGAGAACTTCTATCGCGAGCTGGTGGCAACCGCGAAGGAAGACCCAACTGGTATCCGCGCAGTCGAGCGCACCTTCGGCGCGCCGCTTGCGAAAGTTGAGACGCGCTGGCGAACGTGGATGCGCGAGCGTGGTGCCGTCGATGATCGCGTGTCACCAGGCGACGCGTCGCTCGGTGTCACGGTGGAGGATGTCGGCGGCGGCGTGCGCATCCGAGCGTTTGGGCAAGGCTCTGCGGCTCGCGCAGCTGGGCTCCGCGTGGGTGATGTGATGTACTCAGTGGCCGGCGCGCCCGTGCGAAACCGAGACGAATTGGTGTTGATCGTGGCACGTCTGCGGCTCGGCGAATCGGTCGAGGTGCGATTTCGGAGAGGCGACTCGGACTCAGTTCTGATGGTCTCGCCGCGACCGCTCGGGCGGTAGCCGCGCGTCCGTCGCACCAGCTCGTGCCGGCGGCGACGCTTCGCCCCCCCCACCCCGTGCGCCAGTGGAATCTCTACACTCGGCGGGATGAGTACGGAAACGGGCACGCATCGCAACACGGACGCGCCGAAGCCGAGCGGCGGGCTGCGGTTTTTCCTTCGAGGTCTCGGCGTCATCCTGCCGAGCATTCTGACACTCTGGATTCTGGTGGCCGCGTTCCGGTTTGTGGATGGCAACATCGCAGAGCCGATCAACGCCAGCCTTCGCCTTGGGGTCGCGGCGGCGGCCGACCATTGGGACTTCGCCAGCTTCCGTCCGTCGGAAGAGGCGCTCGCGGCTGAGCAAGTTCGCGCAGAGCGGCTCCTGCTGGACGCGTCTCCCGAGTCGGTCCGATGGCGCGCCCTCCGCGGAACCGTTGCGGCGTGGTGGTCGGCTCGCTGGTACCTCGATCTCGCCGGCCTCGCGCTTGCGATCGTATCGGTCTATGTTCTCGGTCGACTCGTTGGTGGATACCTCGGGCGACGGCTGTTGGAGGCGTTTGAGTCCGGCCTCCTTTCGGTCCCGGGTATCCGCAGCGTGTATCCGGCGTTGAAGCAAGTCGTGGAGTTCCTCTTTGGAGGTGAGCGCACGAAACTGAATTTCAACCGCGTGGTCATGATCGAGTACCCCAGGCCCGGCCTTTGGTCGATGGGGCTTGTCACGGGAGATGCCGCCAAGGAAATCCAGGCGGCCGTTGGCGACTCGGTGACGGTCTTCGTACCCACCTCTCCAACGCCCTTCACCGGCTACACCGTCACGGTGCCCCGTGGAGAAGTTCGCGAACTTCCTATCTCAATCGACGAGGCACTTCGCTACCTTGTGTCGGCGGGCGTCGTGACGCCCGGCGATCGGCGCAACTCGGTTCCCAAGACACCGACGCCGGATTCTCTCGCGACCTGACCCCAGACCGAACGAACGAACGAACGAACGAAGTTTCAACCCACGCGCTCATCGGCGAGCACGTATCGACCGAAAGGGAGAGCCATGCAGATCAACATCAAGGGCAAGCACCTCGAGATCACCGAAGCCATCGACGCGTACGTTCGCAAGAAGAGCGAGCGCCTCACCCGCTACTTTGATCGCGTTCAGGCGATTGACTGCGTGATTGAAAGAGAACCGAATGGGTTCCATGTGGAGTTCATCGTGGATGTCGAGCATCACGAAGACTTCATCGTGAACTTCCGCGACCCCGATCTCTATGCCGCCATCGATCTCGCGATCGACCGCGAGGCGCGGCAGATCGTCGAGCACAAGAAGCAGATCCGCAACCACAAGCATCCCCACTGATCAGAATCCCCGCGACAGCGTGTGCACCGACGCGCCGAAGAACAGAACATGAAACTCCGAGACATCGTTGTCGAGAAGGCCATTGTGCCGAACATGACCGCCACCAAGCGCGACGAGGCGATCCGAGAACTCTTGGACGCACTCGTTGCGAGCGGTCGCGTGTCGGCCGAAATGCGCGACACATTCGCGAAAGCGATCATCGCGCGCGAGAACAAGGGCTCGACCGGACTCAACCACGGCGTGGCCATTCCCCATACGAAGTCACCCTCCATCCACGCACCCATCGCTGGCATCGGCGTGAGTCAGGCGGGCATCGATTTCAATTCGCTTGACAAGCAGCCGGTTCACTCCGTGGTGCTGCTGCTTTCGCCCGAAGCGAAGCCCGAGGCGCATCTCGAGGCAATCCAAGCCATCTTCTCCCACCTCTCCAAAGATCGGTTTCGTCGCTTCCTGCGACAAGCACGAAGCGTTTCCGACGTGATGACGCTGCTCGAAGAAGCTGATTCCGGGCAGGTCCCGGCCTGACGCAGATGCGCGCGGCCCAGACCAAAATCGTGAACAAACTCGGGCTGCATGCGCGGCCCGCGATGACGTTCGTCGAGGAAGCGTCGCGCTTCGCCTCGGGTATCACCGTCCGCAAGACAACCGATGACGAAACGGTGGACGGAAAGTCGATCCTCCAGATGCTCATGCTGGCGGGAACCTGCGGCACCGTGATTGAGATCACAGCCGACGGCGACGACGAAGAAGCAGCGATGACCGCACTTTTGGCGTTGGTCGCAGCGCGATTTGGTGAGGACGAGTAGTCGGCGACGAGTCCGCGGGGACGAGTCCGCGGGGCCTCAACGACAGGCTCAATGCGGTTGCGCATGTTGCAATCACAGCGCGCCGATACGCTCGGTTGTTGCATCGCGGCGCATGAGCTGGGCAAGCGCATCCTTTGGAGAGCGCGCTCGGAAGACCATCGCCTCGACCGCTTCACAGATCGGAAGGTCGAGTCCGCGGCTGCGCGCAAGTTGCATCAGCGCATGCGCGGTAGGAACACCTTCGACCACCGAGTTTGTCTGCGCCAACGCCTGATCGACGCCGTGCCCACGGGCGAGTCGCTCGCCGAAACTTCGGTTGCGCCCCTCTTTCGCGAAGCACGTGGTGGCCAGATCGCCAAGCCCAGCAATGCCGAAGAACGTCTCCGCGCGCCCACCGAGCGCCACGCCGACCCGGGCAATCTCTGCGAGACCACGCGCAAGGAGCGCGCTCTTTGTGTTCACACCAAGCTCCATGCCGTCTGCAACACCAGCGGCAATTGCGATGACGTTCTTGCACGCCCCGGCGACTTCAACACCGATCAGATCCTCAGAGCGGTAGATGCGGGTCCAGTCCGACGTGAACACCGCCGCAACCCGAGCCGCGAGTTGAGCTTCCTCGCTGGCAGCGACCAACAGGGCCGGAAGCCGGCGCGCGAGTTCCGCGGCGATCGTCGGCCCGCTGAGCGCCGCAACGGGGCGATCGGCGCCCAGCACCTCCCGGAGCACATCGCACGGAAGTCGGAACGTGTCCTCCTCGATCCCTTTGGCCACGCTCACAACCGGGGCCGCTGCCGGAAGCGCCTCGCGCATCCGGTTGAACGTGCTGCGTATGTACTGGGTCGGGATGGCGCAGACAAGAAGTGTGCAATCGCGGGAGAGCCCGGGATCTGCGGTCACGATGACGCTCGATGCGAGACGGAAACCCGGAAGGCGCTGACTTGTGCGGGTCTGCGAGAGGTCGTGGGCGGCACTCTCAAACGGCGAAATCAGCATCGTCGGCGTTCCGCCCGCCGCGAGGACATCAGCCAACACCAGCGCCATCTGACCATCGCCGATGATCGCGACTCGCTCGTGGGCTGTTGCGTGCAGGGACACGCAGGCAGAATACCGGCGCGTGGGAGGCACGAAAGGAGAACCCATGCGGATCCGCGTACGAATCACCGGTTTCGAATCTGCCTGATCGGGCACACGCACATCCCGCGCCGAAACGTCGTGGTCTTTGCTACTCTTCCCGACGATCGCCACCCGGTTGGAATGCCGGATTTGCCACACGGGTTTGGACCTCGAACACATGTCGACGATCTCTTCTTCAACCCCCTCGCCTGCAACCCCCTCTCCTTCGACCCTCGGATCTGCGTCGGCAGTCTCGCCAGCGGACGACCGCGGAGGCGCGGAACGTCTTGAGCGACAACTGTTTGTCGCGCTGTTTGGCGGCGTCTTGCTTTTGGCAGCGTGGGTAGCCAAGTTGCTTGATATCGAGGCGACGGTTGCGAACGTGCCGGCGCTTGTGGGCGCACTCGTCCTGGTTGTGCCTTTGGCGAAGGGCGCACTCGAAGAGTTGCGCGAGGGCCGCGCGTCGAGCGACAGCCTTGCGTGCTTGGCTGTGTTTGCGGCGATTGCCAATGAGCTCTACTTGGCGGCTGGCTTCCTTGCGTTCTTTCTGTGGTTCAGTGAACTCGTGCTTTCCCGCACAGCATGGGGTGCGCAGCGAGCCATTCGTGAGCTGATCGAACTCACCCCCGACATCGCGCGCCTGGTGGACGAAAGCGGAGCGGAGCGCGAGGTGTCGCTCTCGCAGCTCACCCAAGGCGCGATCGTTCGCGTGCGCCCTGGTGAGAATCTTCCCGCCGACGGCACCGTGCGCGCAGGAACCTCGAGCATCAACCAAGCGTCGCTGACTGGTGAAGCGGTGCCGATTGAAGTGCAGCCGGGAACACCCGTCTACGCAGGCACCACGAATCTCACTGGCCAAATCGATATCGAAGTGACCGCCGTCAAGGGCGAAACGACCATCGGTAAGGTCGAGAAGCTCATTCGCGAGGCAGAGAGCGCGAAGGGGAAGAAGCAGGAACTGATCGAGCGAATCTCCGCCTACTACGTTCCGGTTGTCCTGATGGTCGCGCTGATTGTGTGGTTCTTCACGGCAAAGTCGGGTTCGCCCGATGCGAAGGCTGTGGCCGCCGAACGCGCCATCACCGTGCTTGTTGTCACCTGCCCCGGCGCGCTGCTGATTGCGTACCCGACAGCGATGGTTGCGGCGTTTGCGGCGGCTGCGCGTCTCGGCATCATGATCAAGCAAACGCGCACACTCGAATCGGCTGCCGATATTGACACGGTCGTGATGGACAAGACCGGCACGCTCACCACGGGGAAGTTCGCGGTGAGCCGCCTGGCTCCCGCAGAGGGCGTTGAAGGTGCAGCGCTGCTTCAAGCCGCAGCCGATGCTGAGCAATCATCGAATCACCCGCTTGCAAAGTCGATTTTGGAAACTGCTGAGCGCGCGCGGATCAAGGCGCAC
>JBILDS010000145.1:0-7847 GCA_044352505.1 Phycisphaerales bacterium | reverse complement strand
TGCACAGCACAGCCCAGGCAGGCCTTGGATTCACTCCAAGGCCTGACCGCCAGAGGGAGCCGCCAACGCGCGGGACTGCACAGCACAGCCCAGGCAGGCCTTGGATTCACTCCAAGGCCTGACCGCCAGAGGGAGCCGCCGCAGCGGCGACCGCTACCGATACGCACTCATCGGCTCGCACGCACACACGAGGTTGCGGTCGCCGTAGGGGTTGTCGACGCGGCCGACCGCGGGCCAGAACTTGAAGTCCTTGAGCCACGGCGCCGGATACGCGGCCTCCTCGCGGGTGTACTTGTGCGTCCACTCGCTCGCGGTCACAGCGGCCGCGGTGTGCGGCGCGTTCTTCAGCACATTGTCGAGCTTGTCGGCGCGGCCTTCCTCGATCGCGCGAATCTCTGCGCGGATCGCGATGAGCGCGTCGCAGAATCGGTCGAGCTCTGCCTTTGACTCGCTCTCGGTCGGCTCGATCATGAGCGTGCCCGCGACGGGCCACGACATCGTCGGCGCGTGGAAGCCGTAGTCCATCATGCGCTTCGCGATGTCGTCGATCTTGATGCCCGCCGACTTGTCGAACGGCCGCATGTCGAGAATGAACTCGTGCGCGCACAGCCCGTGCTTGTTGGTGTAGAGCACGCTGAAGTGCGGCTTCAGACGCTTCGCCATGTAGTTCGCGTTGAGGATCGCGACCTCGGTCGACGCGCGCAGGCCCTTCGCGCCCATCATCGCGATGTACATCCACGAGATGAGCAGGATCGACGCGCTGCCGTAGGGCGCGGCCGAAATCGGGCCGATCGCGTGGCGGCCAGCCGAATCGGGACGCATCACCGGGTGACCCGGGAGGAAGTCCTTCAGGTGCGCAGCGACGCCGATCGGGCCCATGCCCGGTCCGCCGCCGCCGTGCGGGATACAGAAGGTCTTGTGCAAGTTGAGGTGGCACACGTCGGCGCCGATGTGGCCCGGGCTCGTGAGGCCGACCTGCGCGTTCATGTTCGCGCCGTCCATGTAGACCTGTCCGCCGTGCTGGTGCACGATCGCGCAGGCCTCCTTGATCTCCTCCTCGAAGACGCCGTGCGTCGATGGGTAGGTGATCATCAAGGCGCCGAGATTCTTCGAGTGCTCCTCGGCCTTTTTGCGAAGGTCGGCGAGGTCGATGTTGCCCTCGCAATCGCACTCGATCGGAACAACCGTCATGCCTGCGACGACCGCAGTGGCGGGGTTCGTGCCGTGCGCAGAGGTCGGGATGAGGCACACATCGCGGTGCGCCTCGCCGCGGTGCTCGTGGTACGCGCGGATCACGAGCATGCCCGCGTACTCGCCCTGCGAGCCGGCGTTCGGCTGCAGGCTCATCGCAGCGAAGCCGGTCGCCTCGCAGAGCCAGGCCTCGAGCGTGCGGAACATCTCGGCGTAGCCGAGCCACTGCTCGCGCGGCGCGAACGGATGAATCTGGCCGAACTCGGGCCAGGTCACGGGGATCATCTCGCTCGTCGAGTTGAGCTTCATCGTGCACGAGCCGAGCGTAATCATCGAGTGGACGAGGCTCAGGTCCTTCGACACGAGCTTGTTGATGTAGCGCAGCATCTCGTGCTCGCCGTGGTAGCGGTTGAACACCTCGTGCTGCATGAAGGGCGCGGTGCGCGCAAACGCGGCGGGAATTGCGCTCGTCGCGGCTTCGACGCTCGCCGCGGCGATGGTCTTCTTACCGCCGGCGAACACCTCAAGCAGCGCGTCGAGATCCGCGAGCGTGGTCGACTCGTCGAGCGTGACGCCGAGCGTGCCGTCGCCGTACGCGCGCAAGTTGATCGAGCGCGCGGCAGCAGCTGCGATCACACTTTCCGTCGAGATACCGCCGCCGAGCTTCACGCGCAGCGTGTCGAAGAACGCGCCGTTCCCGAAGTCGTGGCCAAGCTTCGCAAGCCCGCGCGCAAGCGTGAGCGTGAGGCGATGGACACGGTCAGCGATCTTCGTGAGGCCATCGGGCCCGTGGTAGACGCCGTACATGCCCGCCATCACTGCAAGCAGCACCTGCGCAGTGCAGATGTTCGAGGTTGCCTTGTCGCGGCGGATATGTTGCTCGCGCGTTTGGATTGCCATGCGCAGCGCGCGGTTTCCGTGCGAATCGCGCGAGACGCCGATGATGCGGCCCGGAAGCTTGCGGACATACGCCTCGCTTGTCGCGATGAACGCTGCGTGAGGGCCGCCGAAACCCATCGGCACACCGAAGCGCTGGGCGCTGCCGACTGCGATGTCCGCGCCCCACGACGCGGGCGACGCGAGCGCGACGAGCGCGAGCGGGTCGCACGCGGCGACAACGAGTGAACCCTTCTCATGCGCCTTCGCGGTGAGCGACTTGTAGCACTCGATGCGACCGTCGGTGGTCGGATACTGAACGAGCGCGCCGCAGAATTCCTCGGTCGGCTCGAATGTTGCGGGGTTGCCGACAACAATCTTGATGCCAAGCCATTTCGCGCGCATCTCGACAACCGCGATCGTCTGCGGGTGGCAGTCCTCGGCCACAAAGAACTTCTGGCGGTTCTCGCCTGTGATCGAGTGGCACATGTTCATCGCCTCTGCGGCGGCGGTGCCCTCATCGAGGAGCGACGCGCCTGCAAGCGGCAGACCCGTGAGCTCGGAGATCATCGTCTGGAAGTTCAACAGCGCTTCGAGGCGACCCTGCGCGACCTCGGCTTGGTACGGCGTGTAGGCGGTGTACCACTGTGGGTTCTCGAGGATGTTTCGCAGGATCACGCCCGGCACGATCGTGTCGACGTAACCCATGCCGATGTACGAGCGGAACACCTTGTTGCGGCGCGCGAGCGCCTTGAGTGCGCCGAGCGTCTCCGCTTCCCCGCGCTCTTCGTGTGCGCCCGTGCGGGTCGGATCATCGATCACCATCTCGCGTCCAAGTCGAATCGTCGACGGCACGGCCGCAGCGATGAAGTCGGTCATCGAGCTGTAGCCGCACGCGCCCAGCATGTCGACCGTCTCCGTCGCCGTGTGTGGGACATGGCGACGGTAGAAGGTGTCCGTCGGGCCGAGCGTGGTGGCGAGGCCCGAGGGAGTATGAGTCGAGGTTGAGGACGAGGTTGAGGACGGGGTCGAGGCGGTCGTCACGGTGGTCATCGCTGTGGTCGCAGGTGAGGCGCGAGCGGTGGCTGTCGAGCCAACCGCGAAGCGGCGAGTATAGGGCGAAGGCCGCGTGAATCCGCAGCGACCGGAAAGCGACGGTGGTACGCTTGTTCCTATGCCAGACAACTTGCTCCCTCGGCGTTTCGCCGGTGTTTTTCAGTGTGCGTTCGCTCCTCGTACCGTTGGTGCACTTGCGTTGGCGGTGCTTTGCGCATGTGCGACGCAACCGGCTGCCAACACCGCAACCCCGGCAGCCGCGCCGCCCGCGCCGCAGGAGAGCCGTCCGTCTGGAACCGCTGCTGACCCAGCGACCGCGCCTGTAGCCGCGTCCGCATCCACGCCCGCGTCCACCACATCCACCTCGCCCGCATCCGCAGCCACGTCCACCGTTGCCACTGCGCCTTCGACGCCGCAGCGCCCAAGCGGAGCGTTGTTCGCGGACCTCACCCAACCGGGGAAGAGCACGCCGAAGCCGCGGACGGTTGGATCGACCCAGCCCGATTCGGAAGGCCCCGATTCGGAAGGCACCGTCATCGCCGGCTCGGTCAACGTCTACACGTTCGACCCAGCGGAGTCGTTCATTCCGGTTGACCCGTCCACAACGTCAATTGCGCAGGTTCTCGCCGACATGGGCGCAGAGTCGATCGAGTGGTATCAGCACGTGCAGACGCTGTCGAACCCGTGGTTCGAGGGTCGCGCGCCCGGCTCAGCGGGTATCGAGCACGCCGCGAACTACCTTGAGTTCTGGATGCGGAAGTATGGCCTTGAGCCTGGCTTCGCACCAACGAGTGGGAACTCCACCGCAGCGCCCGCAAACCCGTGGCGACAGCCGTTCGATCTTCCCGGTCGCGAGCGCCGTGTGAACGGCGGCGTAGTCTCGTTCGACGGAAACACCATGGAAACAGCGGCTGCGCGACCCATGCGCAACTCGGGCGGCGGCCAAATGGAAGGCCCGATCGTGTTCGTTGGCTACGGCATTGAAGCGGGCAAGGATGGCTACAGCAACTTCGCTCCAGATGAACGCTTCAACGCGAGCATCGTGATGGTGATGCGCGGCGAGCCACTCACCGACGAGGGCAAGTCTGCGTGGGGCGGCGAGCGATTCACGAGCGCATCGAGCTTGGCTGCGAAACTTGACGCAATCAAGCGACGCGGTGCGAACGGCATCATCATCACCGATCCACCAGGATACGCGGGGAAAAAGCTCGATCTCACCACCATGAGCGCTGAGAGTCTCGGTGGCGCGCTGGGGATACCAGTGTTCTACGTCGACACAACTGCAGCCGACACAATTGTGCGCAAGGCAGACGCGGAAGGCCGCGATCTCGCGGCGTTGCGTGCGCTTGCCGATGCGGGCACTGCAGATTCGCCGTTCCACCCCATTCGCATGCGCGACGACGCAACGGTGCTGCTGAAAGCCGACGTTGATTCAGGCGCGATCGTCACACACAACATCGGCGGCGTGTTGCGCGGCCGCGGCGCGCTTGCCGATGAGTGGATTGTGATCGGCGCCCACTACGATCACGTCGGCTATGGCGCGTATGGCGCAGACCCGGCAAATCGCGGCAAATTGCATCCCGGCGCAGACGACAACGCCAGCGGCACCAGCGGCGTGCTGATGTTGGCGAAGCGCATGGTGGAGTCGTACGCGAGCACCCCGTCGGATGTTGATCTGCGCAGTGTGCTCTTCCTTGCGTTCAGCGCCGAAGAGATGGGGCTCAACGGCTCGCGCCATTTCGTCAAGTCGCCGTCGATGTCGGCAGAGAAGGTCGACGTGATGCTGAACATGGACATGATCGGTCGTTTGCGCGGCAAGCAACTGATGGTGGGAGGCGTCGAAAGCGCGGAAGGCTTCCGCGAGGCACTCACGCCTCTCTTCAAGCGAAGCGGCCTCACGATCTTCGCAGATCCGAGTGGACGCAGTCCAAGCGACCATGCGCCCTTCTTCGGGGCGAGCATTCCCGTGCTCTTCTTCTTCAGTGGTGTGCACGACAGTTACCACAAGCCCGGTGATATGGGTTACTCGGTTGATCCGCGCGGCGTGCCTGCCATTCTCAATCTTGTGCAGGAGATTGCCATGTGGCGCGCGACCAGCGCAGAGCGTCTTCGCTTCCAGACGGGCGCGCGGCCGCCAGCGGCTCCGGCGCCGGTTGTGGCCGACGCTGCGCCCAGCGGACAGGATCGTGGCTACGCGCCTGTGCGCTTGGGAATTCAGCCTGGACTCGGCGGCGACGGCGAGTCGGGCATCGTGGTTGAGAGCGTGAGTCCTGGCACGAGTGCCGCGGACGGCGGACTGAAAGCGGGCGACATCATGCTGTCCTGGAACGGCGACGCGCTGGATTCTGTGCAGGACATGATGGCGAAGTTGCGTGCATCGAAGCCGGGCGACGTGGCGAAGATTCGCGTGCTGCGCGACAGCAAGGAGATTGAGCTCAACGTCGAGCTGAAAGCCTCCACGACGCCCCGCCGACAGCAGAACGATTGACCCCATGCAGCTCATGCAACGCATCACGACCGCCGCGCTCTTTGTGGGCGCGGCGTTTTCTTTCGTCGCCTGCGAGCGCGCAGAGCAGCCGGCGCCGGAGTTGCCCGCAGTTGCGCCGGTTCCGGTACCCGTACCCGATGCCGAGGCGCGCCGCGGCGTGGTTCCGCAGCCGCGCGAGACGCCCACCCCCGCGCCTGCCAACGCGAACCCCGCGCGCGCGAAGTACGACTTCGCCCACCTCTACGGCACCTGCGAGCCCGGTGAAGGCGGCAGCGGCCGCACGTACATGGGTCGCGAGATCTCCGAAGTCATGGGTCACTTCGGTGTCGGCTGGCTCGAGCGCACCGAGCGCGAGCGCGAGGAGCGCACCGATCTCCTCGTCAACGCGCTCAAGTTGAAGCCGACCGATGCCGTCGCCGATATCGGCGCGGGCAGCGGCTACTTCAGCATGCGCATGGCGCCGCTCGTGGGCGAAGGCGTGGTGTACGCCACCGACATTCAACGCGAGATGCTCGACATTGTCACCGAGCGCGCGCTTGAAGAACAGTTGCACAACGTGATGCCGGTGCTTGGCGAGATCGACCACTGCGGACTTGAGCCGAACTCGGTCGACGTCGCGCTCTTCGTCGACGCATACCACGAGTTCTCGCATCCGCGCGAGATGATGGAGTCGATTCTCGATGCCCTGAAGCCGGGCGGCCGCGTGATCCTCGTCGAGTACCGCCTCGAGGACCCAAGCGTTCCGATCAAGGAACGCCACAAGATGAGCGAGGCGCAGGCGAAAATCGAGATGGCCGCGGTCGGAGACGCGACGCGCGGCCAGCTCGAGTTCGTCGAGAACATCGCGGTGCTGCCGCAACAGCACCTGATGGTGTTCAGGCGGAAGTGAAGGCGCCGGCGCTACGGCGCAATCGCAGCGATCCCGTTGCGTTCGAGCGCCTGCGTGTAGCGCTCCCACAGCGCGCTGTTGTCGGCGGTGGGGCGCGTTTGCGAGAGCACCGCAAGCAACTCGTCTTGGTTCGCAGCGTCGGGTGCTGCGATGCGCGCGGCCAAGCGGTCATAGATGTCTGCAAGCAACGTGTCGCACGCTGCGCGGTCGAGGCCACTCCAACCATCGCGCAGTTTCAGCATGGTTGCCGCAAGCATGACCCGCGCTTCGGCATACGAGCCGCCGCGCGAGAGCGAACGCTCGATCAGCACCACGCAGGCTGCGCGCACATCCTCGATGCGCTCAAGCGCCAGTGGGTCGCTCGTCAGGCGATGACGCTCAATTGCCATCGCAACCATCGATGAAGCAACAAATGCAAGCGCCGAAAGCGCGCAGATGACAAGAACAAGTTTGAGCCGCCGGGCGAACGACATCAGAGTGTGGGCACGATGGTTGATCGCGTTGGTTGATCGCGTTGGTTGATCGCACGAGCGAGGCGGAGCGGTTCGGCGCGGTCACGACACGCGACGCGCAGAGAAATCGGGGCGGCCGGATTTGAACCGACGACTTCCTGCTCCCAAAGCAGGCGCTCTACCAAGCTGAGCTACGCCCCGCGAAACATGCGGACGCGGATTGTAGCGCGTGGGAGCGCTCGGCGACAGGTGCAGTCGGTAGCGTCCGTTACGCTGCGCTGCGCTATGGAAACGCACGACCAAGCGCAACGTTCTTCGCGACGCGACATTCTTGCCTCTGCCGCAGCACTTGGCGCGGCCATGGCGACAACGGCACTGGCGCGTACGCCCGCGTTGGCTGACGCGCAGGCTGCGGGTGACGACGACTCGCCGACGCGCACGACCGATGTAAACGCGTCAGCAACTCCACGCACAGAAGTCACCGACGCAACGATTGCCGAGGCCGAGAAGCTCGCGGGCATCGCGTTCACTCCCGCTGAGCGCGCGCAGATTGCGAAGTCGGTCAACGCACAGGTCGCACTCTTCACGCAGCGCGCAGCGCTTGCGCCGCAGGCGAACAGCGATGCCCCCGCGCAAGTTTTTCGCGTGCTTCTTCCTGGCGAATCGCCGCGCCTACGCGGGTCGACCATTCGCAGTCGGCTTGAATTCACCGGTGCGAAGGCGGCGCCGCGCGATGACGCCGACATTGACTTCGCTACGGTGCGCACGCTCGGCGCGTGGCTGCGCTCGGGCGCGGTCACGTCGCGTCGCCTCGTTGGGCGCTCGTTGACGCGGCTCCGCGCCGTCGACCCGACCTTGCGCTGCACGATCACGCTCGTCGAAGACGCTGCGCTTC
>JBILDS010000013.1:0-25594 GCA_044352505.1 Phycisphaerales bacterium | reverse complement strand
TTTCGCTCTGGGCGGCCGAGGCGGCGCCGAGACGGCGATCCCGCTCAGCCATTTCAGAGACGGCGGCCGCTGACTGCATCATGCTGAGATAGATGAGAATCGGCTTCATCTTCTCGTCCGCACCTGCAGCTTCCGTCATCACGATGACGCGCTCGACTGCATCATCGGTGCTCAGCACAGCATTCAAACGCGTGAGTGAAGCGTCGCCTGGAAACTTCTGGAGTGCGGAGGTGACGATCGCGCGCGCTGTGGCATCGTCACCTGCCTGCATCTCGACAATGGCAGCGAGGCGTTCCGCGCGAATGTCGGGGTTTGCGCTGCCAGAACGCATCGCACCAACAAGTTGCCGCGCGAGTGCGTAGTTCTTGGCATCAAGCGCCGCTTGAACGCGGCCGAACTCCTGGGCGATCTCGCCACCCATCGCGAGTCCAGCAGAGGTTCCTGGGTCTGATGCCAATGCTGCAGCAATGCGGCGCTCGGCCTCCTCGGCTTCCTTGTCCGATGGCGCGATCGTGCGCACCAGGCGCACCGTCGCAAGCGCATCGGCGGGGCGACCCGTGCGCAGTTCGAGTTGCGCACGCAGCTTGAGAAGTTCTGGATTCGACGGCGCCAACTGGAGACCGCTTGAAACGAGGTCAAGCGCGCGGCCTGTCTCACCGATCTGAACGCTGCACATCGCTGAGAGCACGTAAAGCTCGAGATCGATCGCGCTGCCCTTCTTGAAGATCTCGTTGAGCTTGATGATGGCCTGCTGGAACTCACGGCGCGCCATGGCGAGTTTTGCGTCGGCGCGCAACAGCGCCGAATCATCGGCAACACCTGTGAGTTGCTTCGCGATCTCGTCGCGCGCAGCGGTTGCCTGTACCAACGCTGCGTTGCGTGCAGCACCTTCTGCACTCTCTACGGCGTCGAAGAGGATGTCAAAGCGAATGAGTGCGCACGAAAGACGGTTCCCCTCAAAACTCGCTGCGACAATTCCGGTCGCTGGCCGCTCAATCGCGATTGCGGCATCGATCTCTTGGAGCGCTGCATCACGGTCAAGCGGACGAATCAGCATGGCGCGCGCACGACGCTGCATGAGTGCATTCGGGTCGCGCGCGATTGAACCCTCAAGGAGCGCTGCGGCCGCGCGCACGCCTGCGGCGCCTCCGCGTGAAAGTACGCCGGCGACGTTGAGCGTCTCGAGACCCTTGAGATTGGCGGCCTCCGCTGTTGCGCGCAGCGATTCAATCTTCTCAAGAAGCGCTGGGTCTGACGCGTTTCCGCGCGCATCGACGAGGGCGCGCTCGAAAACAGCAATCGCGGTCTGCACACCACCGTTCGTCGAACGCTGCGCTTCAGAAAGAGCGGCGTCGACAGTCTTGGACGCAGCCTCGATACGCGCGGCGACGCCTGCGGTACGCGCGCGTGCAAGATCGGTGATGGAGATCCGTGCGATGGTGCCGTACGCGAGGTCACGCTCAGCGGGCGTAAGGCCATCCGCGCCTGCGGCGTCTTTCAGTTTGGCGACGGCATCTGCGCGCTCGTTCTCGTCGAGCGATTCAATGCGCCGAAGCGAGGCGTATCCGCTATAGATCGCTGCAACCGCTTGACCTGGTGAGCCAGGCGCCGAAGCCTGCGCAAGTTCCTTCGTCGTCTCAGAGAGTGCCTTCCAAACTGAGACGGTACCCAATGCCTCCGCCTGTTCGACGAGTGCTGCAAGATAGGTTCGCCAACGCGTGAGATCTCCGCGTTGCGCAGCGGCGAGGTTGCCGAGCGCGGCGATCGACTGTCCGTAGCGTTCACGCGCATCGTTCTCTGTGGTCGATCGCACCTTCAACGTCGCGTCGAGGAACTTCTCGAGATACTCGACGTTGGTGCGCTTCTTCTGCACCGCACGGCCATACGACTCTGCGGCCTTGGTGAACTCACCCGCTGCCATGGCTGTGTCGCCCGCACGAATGTGGCGATCGGCATCGGTGCGATATCGGATGAGGAAGATGCCCGCGCCGCCCACGACAACGGCGATGAGGAGCGATCCGACGACGAAGACGAGCTTCTTATTGAGTTTCTGTGCCATGGCTGTTGTTGCTGTCGTGGTTTCGTGTTCAACCGATGCGTTCGGAACGATGTCGCGCACGCGCGACTACTCGGCTTCTGTTTCCTTGGAGCCGTCGCGAGCATCCGCGCGCGCAAGTTCTGCCTCGGCTTCGATGCCTGGCCAATCGGGCAAACATCGCATGACGTGCGGGAGCAGCCCGCTCAAAAGATCCGCGGCGTCACGCCGAAACGGCCCAATGAGTGAGCCGTTCGGATCGGACACCTTGCCTCGGTTCGTGAGTTGAATCTTGCAGTAATAGGCGTATCGGTCGCGCAGATTGAACGCGGCCTGACGGACGCCGTAGCTTGACGCGACGGCGACGCCGTTGGCGATGAAGAAATACCCGCCAACCTGGCGTTCCTGCGGCTTTTTCGGATCTTGGAACTCGACCGTCGTGGCCACGATGTCTCCGACCGGCATCGCGACGCGCTCGATGTCGGCGGTGATGGGGTCGATCACCGACACCGACATGTACTTGCCCGGCTCGACGCCGTCGCGCGCAAGCGGCTCCCATGCGCTTCGATCGATCGCGATCTCCGCACCTTCCGAGTTCCGTGTGAGTTCAAGCCCACCAACAGCCCAGCAACGTTCGGGAATATGCGGAACAGCGTCGATGGTGCCGGTGTAGTACGCGATGTGAACATGCATGACACCCTTTGATGGATCGCCATCGAGCACGAAGGTGCGGTCGAGGTAACTGCGGGTGCCGAGTTCCTCAATCAAGGTGTCAGAGTAAATCTCGTCGTTCCCGTAGCGCTCCCAGCGCCCGATTTTGGTTGGAATGGTGTCGAGCGGGCGGCGAAGGTCAACCCGCTCCTTCATGAGAAAGATGTTGAGTTGACCGACCAAGAGTCGGAAGCCAATCGCGCCCGCGATGAGCACGGCGATGGCGACGAGATAGGCTCGAATCGTGGAGCGGTCAGCCAGCATGAGATCCGTCCTTTCCACGCGCCGTGGGCTCAGGCGCCTCTACGAAGAGATGCCTGAGGAACCACATAATGCCGAGATAGATCACCAACGCCGGCATGAGCCAGACAAGGCCGACGAAACTATGGAAATCACCCGCCGCGAAGTTTGAGTCGTAGAGCGACAAAATTCCCAGCGTAAAGACGCGAAGGACGTTCACGCCAATGGCAACCGGAATGCCCGCTGCAACAAGCGCGGCGCGCTGCCAGAAGACGTCGAGGCCTGTGTACGCGATGGCAACGCCGAGTGCGAGGAACGCAACCAACATGCGCATGCCGGAGCATGCTTCAGCCACGTTCAATTGATTTGGAACTCCGTTCACAAAGACTGTGATGACGTTCCCGCTGCGCTCGACATCGATGCCGAAGACGGCCAACAACGCCCATGCACCAACCGCAGACCAATCTTGCATACGTTGCGTGACGAGCTGCAAGAGGCGATCACTTACTGTCTGGCCAAAGATCACCCAGTAGGCGAGCGGGAAGAGCAGGTACTTCGTGGCCTTCCAGCCCAAGATTTGGAGAGACAGTCCGAAGAGTGTGATGCCAATGGAGAGTCCACGCGCGTTGTGGTGCAGCACGAACCACGACGGCCCGAACGTCGACGCGACGTAGGCCGCGACGCCAAACACCACGATCGGAAGTCCGTACCAATTGGCTTTGAACGGCTGCGCCAGAATCTCGTCCTTCTTCAAGTACGCGAAGTACGCGGACATGAAGGGAACGAGAAGCGTGTGACCCCAGTCGGCTGGCTGTTCGAAGGCCTGAAGCACCTGCTGCTTGACGAACACCCAGAAGACCGCGATCAGTGCAGCAAGGAGCACCGAGCCTGCAATCGCGGCCTCGACTGGCGTGATGGTGCGAAGGAAGTTCGAGCGCGGTAGCGCACGCACGGCGGCTCCGGCGGCGGCAACACCACCGCCTCCAGAGGCGTTCGGCGACGAATCAAACTGGGCGCCTCGGGGCGTTGTCATCGCGCTCTTTCCAAACGACGCCCGCCGCTCGACCGCGGAAACTTCGTGCGAATACGCCCGGCGGCCACGAGCCATCGGTCGGAACGCCGCGCTACGCGGCACTCCGTTCGAAGGTTCGGGTTCCCTGTGGTTCGATCGCTCATGCTGTATCGCGGTTTCGAGAGGCGAAAAGTCTGGCTGCCTTGCGCGAGTCGGAGACTGCGCCAGGTGCGCCCGGTAACGTCAGTTGAAGAAGCTCGACTCGGGCGGTGGTCCAAACACGTCGTTTCCGAAGTTGCGGTCGAGAAGGAAGCCGAAGCCATACGTCATACGGAAGCCGTTGCGAATCACCGCAAGGGGTGTCGCAATCAGGTTCGTACCGATGATCACGTGATCGTCGGGACGCATGTAGATGTCAGGTTCGGATCTGTTTCGAATCGCGGCAAGATCCACGCGAATCGTGGCCTCTCGATCCTTGCCGACCACACGAACAAGATCGACTCGGTTGGGAATTGCCGTGGGCGCAAGGCCGCCGGCCGCGGACACGAAGCGACTGAGTGTGAGGCGACCGTTTGAGTTCTGAATCTCGTAGACGCCGGGACGGTTGACCTCGCCATCGATGTACACGAAGCCCGTTTCAGGCGGTTCCACGTAGATCTGGTCGCCCGGACGGATCACGATGTTGAGATCCTGGTCGCCGCGAATCAGCGCTTGGTAATCGACCTCGATGATGCGCGTCGTGTACATCGACTTCGCAGCTGGTGTTTGCTGTGCCGCGGCGCTCGGCACGACGCCGGGCGCGCCGCCGCGCATCCAACGACCGGATTCGACGTCGAAGACCCATCCGCCTGCCCCAACGGCTTGACCCGAGGTTGCGGGCACGGGGACAACGATCGAGTCTTGCACCGTCGGTGCGCTCACGTCGTCGATGTCGACAGCGGGCGGCTCATCGCGAGGAAGTACGCGCGGTCCGCGCGATGCAGTTCCCGCGATCATTCCCGGCGCGAGCGGCGCAACGGTGGGCGTGGGTACGGGCGCGTCGGTCGAAGAGGCACCGGTCGACGGTGCTTCGGTCGACGGTGCTTCAGTTGGCGGCTCCGTTGGCGCGGCTTGAGGTTCGCGCGCCTTCGCGTCGAGTTGATCGATGAGATCGTTGATGTCGACAGCCGGCTTCGCTCCGGTCGCCGGCGGCGTTCGCTCGCCACCCGACGGCGGGAGCGCGGGGAAACCACGCGACCCAGATTCACCTGTGGCTGGCGTGGAGAGCCCCGCTTCGGGTGCCGGATAAACCGGATTGAGTGTGTCGTCGAGCGGCGCGGCTCGGATCACCGTGATGCGCTGCGTGGTCGCGAAGGTTCCGCCGGCGAGCGCGACCGCCTCAGAAAGTCGGAAGTCGGGTCGGTTCAGCCCGAAGACTCCGACGGTTTGGACGGCGCCTGAGATTGAGAACTGGAATCCTTGGCCTCGAAGAAGGCTGACACCAACGATCGGTGACATCACGAGGCGTGCGACTTTGGCTTCGATCTCGCGCTGGACTTCTTCAATGGTGAGGCCAGCGGCCGCGACGTCGCCGATTTCCTTGATGCGGAGGTTGCCGGTCTGATCCACAATGCGGTCCAGCACCTCGGTGCGCCCCGCTTCGATCAGTTCCCAGACCTCAACGCGAACTTCGTCGCCTGGTGCGAGTCGATACTTGAGCTCGATCGGCACAAGGTCATCTGCGAGCGGAGGACTCACCTGCGCGCCCCGCGTACCGTCGCGTTCAATCACGTCGAGCCGGGCGAGAATCGGCATGGTTGTCGGCGTGGTCTCGAAATAGCCCGTTCGGCTTGGATCCATCCAGGAATCCACCTCACAACCGACCAGCATTCCGGCGAAGGCGACTGCGGCGAGGGTGCGACCAACGGTCGCGATGAATGTGGGTCGAGCGCGCGAGGCTCGATCGACGTCGCCTGACATACCCAAGCGGGTTGAAGCGCGGCGAACGAGATCTCGCGAAGGCGAGGCGACACGGAGACGAGAGAACATCATGGGATTCACGATCTTGAGGCTCCGGCTTCGCGGGCGACTCCGGAAACCATCCACCCGGATGGTCGCCAAAGAGGCAGACATCTTTATCGGCACGCCCGGTCTTAGGGTTTGAGGAAACCGCCCCTCTTTACCTGACCATTGCGTCTTGGGGGTCGTCGGAGACGGCGCGGAGGAGCACGGCCATGCGTGCTGCGACGCCGCAGGACACTTGGTTGAGGATCAGACTATCCGCTGGGTCATCCGCCACGAAATCGTCGATTTCGACGCCGCGGTTCACGGGTCCCGGGTGGAGAATCGGAACCCCCGGTCTGAGCTGACTTCGACGCGCCTCAGTGAGCCCGTATGCCGCTCGATAGTCGGGGGCGATTCCACCGCCAGCCGCTCGTTCGAGCTGAATGCGCAATGTCATGATCGCATCTATTTCACCGAGAATCGAATCAATATCGTGTGCGATCGAGGTTTTTCCTGTTCCGCGAGCCATTTGCTCAAACCCGACAGGAATGAGCGAGGGTGGGCCGACGGCGATCACGTGGGCGCCCAGAAGTGAGAGTGCATGGGTGGCGGAACGCGCCACGCGGCTGTTCGCGATGTCGCCCACGATTGCGACCCGTCGACCGGTGAGATCACCAAGCCGCATTCGCAGGGCGAGGGCGTCGAGCAACGCTTGGGTTGGGTGCTCGTGGCGGCCGTCACCAGCGTTGATGACGGGGCGGTCGACGTGCTGCGCGACCAGCGCCGCGCCGCCAGAGATCGACGTGCGCACGACGATCGCGTCAACGCCCATGGCCTCGATGTTGCGAGCCGTATCGACGAGCGTTTCACCCTTCGAGGCACTCGAGCCGCTGGCGCCGAGGTTGACGACGTCGGCACCGAGGCGCTTTGCGGCGATCTCGAAGCTGACGCGGGTGCGTGTGGAGTCCTCGAAGAAGATGTTCGCGATCACGCGGCCGACGAGGGCTCGTTCCGCGCGTGCGTGACCCATTGCGGCGGGCAAGAGCGCCTCGGCGCGGTCGAGCAGCGCGACGAGCTCAGGGGCAGACATGCCTTCGATTGCCAAGAAATCCCGAGCGCAGTTGGTCGTACGCGCACGCGGATCTGACGTTGGGGAGTTGGTCGAGGGCACGCGCGGAGAATAGCGATGTCCGGGACGGGACAGGCAAGCCAGCGTGGTTGCCGTCGCCAATACCCCGTACGGGACTACCCCGTACGGGACAGGCAAGACAACGCGGTCGTCGCTGCCAAATCCACGGTACGGGACAGGCAAGCCAGCGCGTTTACCGTCGCCAATACCCCGTACGGGACAGGCAAGACAACGCGGTCGTCGCTGCCAAATCCACGGTACGGGACCACGGTGCGGGACAGGCAAGCCAGCGTGGTTGCCGTCGCCAATACCCCGTACGGGACAGGCAAGACAATGCGGTCGTCGCTGCTAAAGCCCCGTACGGGACCACGGTGCGGGACAGGCAAGCCAGCGCGTTTACCGTCGCCGATACCCCGTACGGGACAGGCAAGACACGAGAACCAACGCGACTCGAGCCGCCTAATCAGTTGGTCACAGCCCCGTACGGGACAGGCAAGACAACGCGGTCGTCGCTGCCAAAGCCCCGTACGGAACCACGGTGCGGGACAGGCAAGACAGCGCGTTTACCGTCGCCGATACCCCGTACGGGACAGGCAAGACACGAGAACCAACGCGACTCGAGCCGCCTAATCAGTTGGTCACAGCCGCCATCGCGGGATCAGCGACAATGTGGATCGGCACTGTTGAGGTTGCGATCGCGCCTGTCGACTCGTCGCGCACCTCAACTTTGAGTTGGTATGACCCAACGGAGAGGTACTCGCTCATCGGAACGATTTCGCAGAGGAAGAACTCGCTCCGGCGGACGCCACTTGAGTCGACAACGGGAGTCCACTCAGGACTGCGCTGCCACACATCGATCCCGTCGCGCTCGGATTGAATCGAAACGCGCGTCGCCAGCCGGGTCACGAAGTTCCCGTCGGCCAGGTCGCTCGTGAACCCTGCCAACTCGGTGTAGACGATGAAACGGGTGTTCGCCCGTGCAAGAAACTTCTGATTCGCCAACGGGGTGTAGCGTCCGAATCCCTCAACGCGGGTGCAAAGCGCAACCTTCGGAATCGTCAACTTCGGGCCGCCAGTGAGGGCTGCGATGAGGCGGTCGGCGACCGCGCGATCAAGATTCTCTGCCCCCCCAGCGAGTGCGGCACCGAGCGCGGCGAACCCAGCATGCGCCTTCTCAACACGCTCGCGCTCGCTCGGAAGCAGGTCAACCGCGAAGTCGGCCGGCAGTTCAAGCGACGGGTTGGTGACCGCAAGTGCCGCGAACGCAAGCCACTCCCGCAAGGGTGCTGAACTCTCTGCACTCTGCTTCGCCAAGCTCTCCGCCAGAAGCTTCGCGAGCTCAGGTGCCGTCGTGGGCGCTGGAGGTGTCGGTGGCGGCAACTGCAGCGCCCCGTTCACAACGGTCGTTGTCGTTGGATCGGTCAGAACGGTCGCAGCGCCACCCTCCATGACGGGCGTCTCCGTCCGATCCGTAGCTGCTTCAGCCGGTGCAACAGTCGCCTGATCTTCGGCGGCTGCAGGTTCTGCCGGCCCTGTGGCCGGCGCCGCTGCGATTGGAGGCGTCGCCGGGACTGCGGGCGCCGCTGCGACGACCGGTGCCGCCGAAGACGGTGCCGGAGTCGCCGCGCCCGTCACCGCGCCGGGCACGGTCGGAGGGTTACGTTGAACGACGGCAACAGGCGTGGTGCGCACCAGAGGCTTGACTGGCTGCGATGAACCATCGAAACCGTCCTTCGGCGGAGCCGCAAATGCGGCAACAGGCGCCGGCGCGGAGGCGAGCGGCGTTGCGTGAACCGTCGGAATTCCTCGGTTCTCCGGCGTCTGGATCGACTGGCTTGCGATCACGTCCTCAGCCGCCGAACGCCGCGCACGCTGCATCTCGGCCAGCGCCGCCATGTCCGCCGCGTAGGTGGCGGCAAGCGCATCAACGAAACCCTCAGACGACGACGCGGCTGGCGCGGCTGGCGCGGCGTCCTCCTGAGCGAGAACGTTTGCCGCTTCGGTACCGCGACGATCCACCCGCCGGGCTGAGCGCTCCCTGGGCGCCGCACGATCAGCCGCTTCCACCGCGGAGATCGCCGTGGATGCGTCGTCAGCGTCGCGGCTGTCCGTCCATACTCCAGACTGTGCACACCCAAGTGCTGCCATGGAGAACACGCCAAGCGCGAGGAGCGGCATGCGTGCTGCGACCGTGAAGATGGGCGAGAACGGCTGCGCGCCGAGCGGACCTGCAAGGGAGTCGGAAGCCAAGCTCCTGGTGCTGCTGCACTTAGAGTCTGTGTCTGGGGAGGCGGAATCGATCTCGAGCGGGCTGCGATCCATCACAATGCTGCTCCTTCAATGTTCGGTCACCGTGGTCATCGGACGGGTTTGGCTTGCCTGTCCTGGCTTGCCTGTCCTGGCTTGCCTGTCCCTGCGTGTCGCCGTCCTGGCTTGCCTGTCCCTGCGTGTCGCCGTCCTGGCTTGCCTGTCCCTGCGTGTCCTCACAAACTCCTGCCCGCCGCTGTGGCCGCAAACCATCGCGCATCTGCGCACGCCGGACGAGAGACAATCCAACTGCTGGTGGCACCGTTTCTCGCAAAGACGCCCGAGGCCACGCGAAAACGCCGGCGATCGACAACATGGGTCTATCGGCCAGTTGTGTCCGGAAACCACAGTTTGAGCGCCGCAGCCCGACGCAGAACCGAGCCAACGCGGCGGCACCCTGCGCACACCCCCATCAATGCGGCTGCGTGCACAGCACCACCCCGCTCAGCGCCCGGCGGTACGGCTGGCTCGACCCGACCGGCCCGCAATGGTCTGCGACCACTCCGCAACGAACGCCTCAAGCGTTCGGGGCAACTCGCCCGCAAGCCCGCTCTTTGACCGCCGGTCAAGATCGATGGTGGCAGCAAAGAACCGCCGCGCCCCCGTCGGCCCGAGCGCGCGCGCCGCTCGCAGGGTTGGCGCCGTGGTCGGCCCCCACAACTTCACCTGCCGCGCAACCCCCTGCTCAGGCTGCCCGTCTTCAAGAAGCAGCGCCGCATCGTGGAGTTTCCGCGACAAGTCCACCAGTGACCACACGATCAGTTGCTCCGGTGCCTGCGACACTTCGATCAATTCGCGCACGCGCCGAATCGCGTCGGCGGAGCGACCGGAGAGAAATGCCTCTTGCACCGACCACGCCGCCTCTTCGCGGCTTTGTCCGGTGAGTGCCGTCACCAGCGCCTTTGTGACAACGCGCGAGCCCTCCGGCTCGCTCGCGAGGTACGCACCGAACTTCGCCAGTTCGGAGTCGAGCCGAGCGAGATCGCTCCCCACGCGCGCCACCAATGCATCGATCGCCGCATCCTCAAGCGCAATTCCGTGCGCCTTCTCGCCGCGCTTCGCACACCACGCCGCTGCAGTCGCGTCATCGGGGGGCTCGCACTTGAGCACCGTGCCCACCTTGGCCACAAGTTTGTCGAGATTGCCGGCCCGCCAACTCTCCGCGCGCAGAATCAGCGTTGCCTCCTGCATCGGGCTCTCGGCATAGCGCTCCAGCGCGCGACGCGTCTCCTCGCCTGCAACGAATTGATCCGCCTTGTCCACCACGATCAACTTGTGGGTGGCGAGCAGTCCAAAAGTGCGCAACTCATCGAGCACATCCACAAGCCGCGCCGATGCGCCATCGAAGTCAAACCGTGAGATGTCGCCGTGTGCATCCGCGAGCGCGCGTTGAAAACGCTTCAGACGCTCAGAGATCGTGAACGCATCCTTCCCGTGAAGGATGACGATGCGCATAGAGATTTGCAGCGGCTCCGCCATCGCCGCATGGTAGAGCACGCTCCCGTACGATGAGAGGATGCTCTCGCTCGCCGTCGTTCGAGGCCCCGATCGCGGCCGCGTCTTGCCGCTCCCGGCGCGGGAGCCGCAACTCATCGGACGGTCGACCGAAGCGCTCGATCTCAGCGACCCAACCATCAGCCGACGCCACGCAGAACTCACGCCCGACGATGGAGGATGGATCGTGCGCGATCTCGGAAGCCGTCACGGAACGTTCGTCAACGGCGCCCGCACGTCGGGGCCGACTCGAATCCGTGTTGGAGATCGCATGCGCTGCGGTGATTCAGAGTTTCTCTTGCTCGCGGAGGGCATCGAGCACGAAGCCGCAACAGATGACGGCGCTGTAGGGACTTCGGTGACCACCAACTTCCGCGACCCAGCGTCACCACCTGAAATCACCACACTCCTCGTCGAGCGGGCGATGGAGCCGACCGACATCGATGGATTCCTTGCCGTCGCGGCACAAGACCTCTCCGCGCACTTGGCATGCGACGCGATCGTTCTTCGTGCAACCGATGCGAGACTCGACTCGTTTGTGACGCCGCGATTCAATCGAAACTTGGTTTCGAACGCCGACCCTGCACCCGCCGCGGCTCCGCTTGCGATTGTCCGACGGGCGCTCGACACAGACGAGATCCACACCGCTGGCGAGTTGGGTTCGACACTCGTAATCCCCTTCGGTTCCATCGGCGGAACCCGTGGCGCGTTCGTCCTGAAGCGCCCACACGGGGGCGTCTTCTCGCCCGCGCAAGTCCACGCCGCTGCGCAAGCCGCTCTGGCCACCTCACTCGCCCTCGCGGCCCGCGGTCATCGGCCGCAGCATGGATCACAGGAGCGGCTCGCGCTCATCGGTGAGACCGTCGCGGCACTCAGTCATTCGATCAAAAACATGCTGCAAGGCATGCGTTTTGGCGCCGACGCCGTCGACTTGGCACTCTCGCGTGGCGACCTCGCGCGGGCTCAAGAAGGTTGGCCTGTTCTTCAACGCAACCTCGATCGAATCCATGCGCTCGCGCTCAACATGCTCGCGTGGGCGAAGGAACGCCCGCTCGAGCCTGAGCCTTCGCAGGCGAACAACTTGATTCGGGAGATTCGTGAACTCCTCGCCCCCGCTGCGGGGCGTCGGCGAATTGCTGTGCTCCTTGAGCTTGATGACACGCTTCCCCCTGCGAGCTTTGACGTCCCGGCGATGCATCAGGCCATCATGAATCTCGTGCTGAACGCAATTGAGGCGGCACCTGAGCGCACCGGTGTCGTCACAATTGGCTCAAGTTACGAACCCGAGCGCGACGAGGTCCGCATCCACGTGCGTGACAACGGTTCGGGCGTACCAGACTCTGTGCGCGCCCGTCTCTTCGAGCCGTTCGTTTCATCGAAGGGCCAACGCGGTACCGGTCTCGGACTCGCGGTTGCGCGCAAAATCATTGAGCGCCACGGCGGTCGCCTCGTCTTGGCCTCGAGCTCGCCAAGCGGGACGGAGTTCCTCGTCGCGATTCCGGCGTCGGCCGATGGATGCGACCCGGACGAAACACGCACCCCCCGTGGCACTGCGCCGGATCGTTTGGATTGGCGATTCGCGTAGTTTTCGCGCATCCGCCCGCAGCGCCAACCCGCGTTCATGGCGTCGAAGGGCGTACGCACCGCGCATGACTCCCAATCGTTGGCAGCTTTGCCGCAGGAAAGTTCCGAAACGTTTGCGAAGTTCCTGGCGCCGCTTGCCGATCAACTCTCCACCGTTACGATCCCGCCGCCACCGGCTGCGTTCAATCGCCGCAGGGACAGGCTCGTCTTCCGCTCCGTTCGATCAAAGGCTGGTCGCGCAACGTCCGGTCATTCAAGATAGGTTCCGCGTATGACTTCCATTCTCGAAGCGCATCTGCCGCACATTATCGCCTCGCTCCCGCCCGAGAGGCGCCACGAGGTGCTCAACGCAACCTCCTACCAGCGCACGCGCGAGATGACGATTGACGAGCTCTTGCTTGAAAATCGCGTTGTCTTCTTGATCGGCGAGATCAACTACTCGTCCGCCGCGCGCGTGATGATGCAGATGCTCTATCTCGAGAATCAAAAGAAAGGCCAAGACATCAACTTCTACATCAACTCGCCGGGCGGCTCGGTGGATGACACCCTCGCCGTCTACGACACGATGCAGTTCATTACGTCCGATGTTGCCACGTTCTGCATCGGCCGAGCCTATTCAGGTGGCGCCGTGCTGCTCGCAGCAGGTCACCCCGGTAAGCGCACCATCCTGCCGCACGCGAAGGTGATGATCCACCAACCGCTCGGTGGCGTGACTGGGCAGACCACAGATATTCAAATCCAAGCCGAGCACATCATCAAGATGAAGCGCACGCTCAACGAGATCCTCGCACGGCATACGGGCCAGGCGTTTGAACGTATCGCGAAGGATGTCGAGCGCGACAAGTTCTTCAGCGCCGATGAGGCGAAGGCCTACGGACTCGTCGACGAAGTCGCTGCCTTCCCCGACAAGAGCAAGAAGTAAGCGCCCGTGACCACGCGCCACGAAACATCTCACCCGCTTGCAAGCGAGGGCGACGGCCCTGAGTACGTTCCGTACGTCATTGAGAGCGACGGCGGACGCGAGCGGCAGTACGACATGTGGTCGAGGCTACTCGCCGATCGCGTCGTGATGTGCTCTGGTGAAATCCGCAGCGGGATGGCGAACTCGATTTGCGCGCAGCTTCTCTATCTCGCGTCTGCCGACCCAGAGGCGGAAATCGCGATGTACGTGAACGGCTCTGGCGGAAGTATCAGCGCTGGCATGGCGATCATCGACACCATGCGATCGCTCCCGTGTTCGGTGGCCACGTACGTGCTGGGCTGTGCGCCGAGTATGTCGAGTCTGATTGCGTGCTGCGGCACGAAGGGACGACGCTTCGCCACGCGACACGCATGGAATCTCATGCACCAAGGCCGCATTCTTGATGTGATCGAAGGACAAGCCACCGATCTTGAGATTGAGGCGCGCCGCATGCTGGTGATCGAAGATCAGTGCAACGCGCTGTACGCGGAAATGACCGGAAAGTCGAAGGAAGAGATCGCGGCCGACTGCGATCGCGACCTTTGGCTGAATGCAGAGGAGATGCTCGCCTACGGGCTCATCGACGCAATCGTTGACCGCGCTCCGAGCATGGCGAGCCATCGTCGCGAGAGCGACTGGGACTCCGATGATGGTTCCGACAGAAACGACAAAGCGTGACAGAGTCAACACGGTATGAGCAATCGCGGCACAAACACGCCGCGTGAGTACGACACCAGCGCATGAATGCGCCAACGAGAGGTTCGCGACATGACCATTATCCCCATCGTCATTGAGAAGACCGGACGCGGCGAGCGCGCCTACGACATCTATTCGCGCCTTCTCAATGACCGCATCATCTTCCTTGGTGGACCCGTCAACGACCAGATGGCGAACCTCATCGTCGCGCAGCTGCTCTTCCTCGCCAGCGAAGATCCTGACAAGGACATCTCGCTCTACATCAACAGCCCGGGCGGTAGCGTTACCGCAGGTCTCGGCATCGTCGACACGATGAACTTCATCAATTGCGATGTCGCCACGTACATCGTTGGCTGCGCTGCAAGCATGGGCTCTGTCATCGCGTGCTCAGGTGCAAAGGGCAAACGCTACGCGCTTCCGAACTCAGAGAATCTCATGCACCAGCCGCTGATTGGCGGTGTGCTCGAGGGACAAGCAACCGATCTGGAAATCGAGGCGCGACACATTCTGCGCATGCGCGACCAGCTCTATGCGATCTACTCGCGAGCGACCGGACAGACCAAAGAGAAGATCACTGAGGATTGTGATCGCAACAACTGGCTCACTGCGCAGGAGATGTTGTCCTACGGACTCATCGACAAGGTGCTTGACAAGTTGGCAGTGCGCGCAGACGGAGCCAAGCCGAAAGCGTGATTCGGTTGCTGTCGGCGATCGTCCGAGAATCCATCATTGAATCCATTGGGGTTCTGTCAACGACGTTCCGGTAAGAGTTGCGTTGCGGCGGTGTGAGCGCCGTGCGTGTCGCAACAAGGCCTGTACGTCGCCTTCACGACAGGTTGACACTCGATCGGGTTCAACTTGCATTCACAGTAACTTCCGGCACTTTCGCACGCGTTCACTTGCCCCGTCGCGAAGTGACGGCATGGTGACGGTGACTCGCTCGTTCCCTCTTCAGTCTGTTGCACGGCGCGTGGCCTTGCGGCATCTGGAGTCGGGTGGGTCAAACGTGTCCCTGGTGTTTCCATGTCATCCGAGAAAGAGCGCCTCGACCTCGGGGCCGCTATGGCGTCTCGTCCAAAGATGCAGGCGGTCTACGACGGTTTCAGCGCGATTTATCCTCAGTTGCGTGCGCTTGCTTCGGCGATGATGAGCCGAGAGCGCGTATCGCACACGCTCCAACCGACCGCTGTGGTCAGCGAGGCGTTCCTTCGGATCGCCGATCGCCGCAGCAGCGAGTTCGAGAGCGAATCGCACCTTTTGGCCTACGCAGCGACCGCGATGCGATCGATCTTGGTCGACCACGCGCGGCGCCGTCGTTCGAAGAAGCGCGGCAGCGGTGCACAAGTGGGCGCCGACATGATTGCCGACTTGGCCATCGATGAGAAGTCATGCGTGGATCTCCTTGAGGTGGATGACGCACTGAAGGCGCTCGCAGAGGCCGACGAACGTGCCTCCAAGGTGGTGGAAGCTCGAATCTTTGGTGGTCTCTCCATCGAGGAGACCGCGGAAGCGCTGAACCTCTCGCTTTCCACGGTTTCGCGCGACTGGCGTTTCGGCCGCGCGTTCCTCGCTGGGCAGCTTTCATCGGATGGTGCATTGGCCGACATCTGCAGCGACGAGGGAGGCGCGCGATGACAACGTCGCCCGCTTCCATCCGACGCGCGCGCGCCGTCTTCCAATGCGCGCTTGAGCTCGAAGAACATGAGCGAGATGAATTCGTTCGCGACGCCTGCAGTGGCGATGTCGATCTGATGCGATTCGTCCAATCGCTCCTTGAAGCAGATCTCGGTGAAGGCGCGTCGTTTACGCTCGCGCCCAATGTTGCGCGCCCGGCGTCCTCGATGGATCGAGACTTTGTCGCGAGTCCACTCCCCCCGGGCTACGCCCACGTTCGCGAACTTGGCGTCGGCGGATCTGGTCGCGTCGAACTCTGCCGCGACAAAGCCAACGGCGCATTGGTCGCCGTGAAGATCGTTGACCTCCGTGGCCTCGGCCAAGGCGGCGTCGACCGCGTTCGTCGCGAGTGGCGCATTCTCAGCTCAATCGTGCACCCTGCACTGGTTCGCTTGCGCTCTGCGGGCACGCTCGAGGAGCGGTATGCGTACTTGGCGATGGAGTTCATCGACGGCCTCGATATCCGTAGCCACGTCGAAGTCGGGCTGCTCGACGCGCGGGCAATCACAGATTTGCTTCTTCCGGTTGGTGAGGCGTTGTCGCTTGCGCATGAACGTGGCGTCATCCATCGCGATCTCAAGCCCTCGAACATTCTCGTCGGCCCAGATGGTCGCGCGCGTCTTCTGGACTTCGGTGCGGCGCGAATCTCGTTCGGCGGCGCCGTCAGCATCCATCATCACACGCTCACGGGCGAGATGGTTGGGACGTTGACCTACATGAGCCCTGAGCAGGCTGCTGGCCGACCGAGTGAAGTCGACGGTCGCACCGATGTGTATCAATTGGCGACGGTGCTCTATGAGCTCATCGAAGGTCGTCCGCCATTTGAGCTCGATGGACTGACGCTCGCTGAGACGATCTCCGCGATCGTGAGTGCGAAGCCTCTTCCGATGACGCGCCCAGTTGAAGAAGGCGGCGCCTCGCCCGCGCTCGCTCGGGTGATCATGAGAGCGCTCGCAAAGAAGCCGGCCGGGCGTCAGCGCTCCATGAAGGCGTTTATCGTTGCACTGCGACGCGCGCTCGCATCGGTCGCAACGTCTGCCGGCGCACGCTGAACGCGCGCGACCGAGTTTGCAGGGCGACGTTCTCAGTCCGAAGTTCTTAGGGCGACAAACGCACTTCAACGATGAGAGGCGTTGTTGTCGTGCGCACGCAAGTGTGCTGCACCTTGCATGCTGGCGTTGCACGCTGCGCCGTTCCACACCATCTCTGTGCGCGCCGTTGTGGAGATCAACCAACGGAACGTGGTCGGTTTTGACGCGAGCGTCGTGCCGCTGCGCGGACAAGTTCCACCGTCACGCTCGACTGGGGAATGAGATGTGCGTCGACCGAAAAACGGCCGGGGGGCAAATCCAACGTCAGGCTCGGTGTGCCTTCGACCGCTTGCAGCATGTCGCACGCGAACGCATCCCGCAGGAGAATCTGGCTTCCTGGCGCCAATTGGCCGCGGATCTGGAGCCTGCATCCCGGGTGCTCAACGCGCAGAACAGCGCGGATACGGACGGGTTCAGACGAACTCTCAGCGCGGAGGAAGCCGGGGAGCGCTTCAAAGCGAACTCCCGGCAGCGGTGCACTCACGACCCCCTCTGCGGCAATGTCGAACCATTCGGTTTCGCAGTCGTCGCCCGCCCAGAGTTGCAACCACTCAACGCGCCCAATTGCGGGCGGCACGCGGTTGAATGGATGGACATCGGAGTTGGCGCGCTGCATAACGATTCCTGCGGTTTCACATCCGACCGCTCACACGTCCTTTGCGAAATCCCCACCTGTCGCGTGTCAGCGAGGTACACGGATTCCTGCAGATCGATATTCCCGGAGCACAGCGTTGTCTTGGCTACAAAAAGTGGCCGCGCGGGCAGGCCTAGGGGAGCCTGTCCGCGCGGCCGTGCGTGGCTTTTCTCGCGACCCAAAGAGCCGCGATCAAAGAGAGAGGCGTAAACCGCGGGAGAACCTTGTCAGAAAGGGTGCGAGAATTGCTGCGAATTGCACATTGGGCTCAATGGTGTCGAGGCATCCGTTGGTCTGCCTGGCGAGGCTGCTTCCGCACGCAAACCCCGAAATCTGGCGCGACCTGAGGCGCAGGCCTTGCCGAATTGCTGGTGATTTGCGCCGGTCGCGGACGCCGCTCCGAAGCCGACAGAGGTATCGTTTGGTCTCTCTCGCGAGTCGAGGTTCCAGCATGCCAACCCAGCATGCCAACCCAGCATGCCGACTTCGGGATTCGATCGATGCTGACCCCGGGTGACCCAACTCCCTCGCTCTTTCCCGATCTTCCGCAAGTTACGGGTGACGCGAACGCGGAGCGCACTGCGAAATCCACGGCGGAATCCACGGCGCCTGCCCGAAAAACGCGGCCGGAAGGCGCGGCGATCTTGCCTGCAACGCTCAATCCTGAGGTTCTGCGCATCGCGGACGCGCTTCCGAAAGCGCTCTACCTTGGCACATCAAGTTGGAGTTTCCCTGGCTGGGCCGGCCTCGTTTACGCAGGAAACCCGAGCGAAACCGCGCTCGCCCGAGGAGGGCTCTCGGCCTATGCGCGGCACCCCCTCTTCCGCTCGGTCGGCGTCGACAAGACGTTCTACCGACCAGCGCCGCGCGCGGAGTTCGAGCGCTTGGCCGCCCAGGTTCCCAGCGGGTTTCGCTTCCTCGTGAAGATGTGGCGCGGAGTGGTCGAGCGTGATGTTCGCGGAGCCGCGCGTGGTACCGGCGCGGCCACGACGTCGGAGGCGCCACTCGGCGACGCATTTCTCAATGCGCGTGTCGCGGAAGTGGAGTGTGTGCGGCCCGCAATCGAAGGTCTCGGCGACAAGGCGGGGCCTCTCCTCTTCCAGTTTCCGCCTCTCCACCTCGGAGGCGGGCGCGCGCATCGTGGCTTCCTTGCGCAACTCTCAAACTTCCTTGGAGCACTGCCGAAGGGACCGCTCTACGCGGTCGAGCTCCGCAATCGCTCGCTTGTCTCAGCAGACTACGCGCCGCGGCTCGGCGATCTTCTTGCCGAACACGGGGTCGCGCCATGTCTGACCGTGCATCCCACGATGCCCGACGTCGAGACGCAGTCGCGTGAATTGGCAGTGAACCCTGCGCTTCCATTGGTCATGCGTTGGATGCTGCGCGCAAACCATGCGTACGGCGAGGCGAAGGATCTCTACGCGCCGTTTGATCGAGTTGTAGAGCCCGATGACGCAAGTCGTGATGCGCTGGCTCGACTCGCGCGCGGTGCGCTGCGCGCAGGGCTCGGCGCCTGGGTGATCGTCAACAACAAGGCGGAGGGTTCAAGCCCGTTGTCTGTGGAACGCTTGGCGCGCAAGGTTTGCGAAGTCTGACATGCTTCGAGCTCTGTTGGGTTTTATGCGGCGACGAGCCAAAATCACGGCATGCGAACACAAAGATGTGGGCGCAACGAGGTGGGCGCAACGAGGTGGGCGCAAAACGCACACCAGCCGCCGTCAATCACGGATAAAGAACGCACGCATGCGCTCCCCAACCTCCGCGGGCTTGTCGTAGAGCAGCACGTGCCCCGCGCCCGCGTACACCTCCGACTCCATCGTCGGCACGCGCTCGCGCCAAACCTCGATCATCGACGCGTCGGTCAATTGATCGAGGGCGCCAAACATCACCAACGTCGGCACACGAACATCCGCCATCATGGGTTCGACGCCGCGCACGAGGAACGGGCGGAGATCCTCCACAATCCGCAAAAATGCTGCGCGACGCGCCACCGCGCGTGCCACAAACTCCTCGCGAATCGGCGTCGGAATCGGCGGCGGATTCGGAAAGTTCAGGCGCATCACTTCGTCAAAGCTCGCGTTGTCTTTGATGTCGAGCGGAAGTTCGCCCGCCGCGACGCGCGCCATGAAGTCGTTCTGTTTCGGCGCGACCACACCCGCTGGCGAGAGCAGCGCGATTTTCCGCACCGACTCGGGATATGTCGCAGCGTAGGCCGCCGCAAACGCGCCACCCATCGATGTCCCAACCACGTCCACTTGTCCGAGTTGCTCGTGCTCGCGGAAGCGCTCAATGGCGTCGATGTAGAAGCGCCAGTCGTGGGGACGATCGCCGTGCATGGCGTGCTCGCCGAAGCCGGGAAGATCAGGAATCACCACGCGGTGGGTCGCCCCGAGCAGGCGCGCCGACTCAATCATGGCTTCCGCTGACGTTCCGAGCCCGTGCAGCACCAGACACACGCGCTGCGGAGAGTCGCTTGTGCCGTTCGGCGGCGCAGAATCAAGAACCCGCCAACGATGGCCATCGATGTCGACGAACCGTTCCACCACGCCCGCGCGGGCACGCCCCGCGGCCATGGCCAACTCATAGGAACGAACCGGATCGTTCCAGAGCCAAACTCCAGCGGTGGCGGCGACCACAAGGACAAGCGCGAAGATGACCGCCGCAGCGCGAAAGACACGTTTCACGTGGAGAGCGTAGCCGTGCGCCCGACCTCGCGCCATCGCCATTACGATGCGGACATGACGACCATTCCGTCGACCGGTACTGATCCGCAGGCGCTCGCATTCCGCGAGACCTTTGAGAGAACGCGCGCAGAGATCGCCAAGGCCGTCGTTGGCCACAAAGAGATCGTCGATGGGGTTCTCGTCTGTCTCTTCGCAGGCGGCCACTGCCTGCTTGAGGGCGTTCCCGGCCTCGGCAAGACGCTCCTCATCCGATCGCTCTCGCAAGCGTTGCACCTCAAGTTCGGCCGCATCCAGTTCACGCCCGACCTGATGCCCGCCGATGTGACAGGCACCACGATCGTGGTCGAGACTGAACACGGACGCGACTTTCAGTTCCGCAAGGGGCCGATCTTTGCGCAGATTGTGCTTGCAGACGAAATCAACCGCGCCACGCCAAAGACGCAGTCTTCGATGCTCGAGGCAATGCAGGAGAAGAGCGTCACCGTCGGTGGCAATTCGTACGAGCTCGAGAAGCCATTCTTCGTGATGGCAACACAGAACCCGATCGAGCAGGAAGGCACCTACCCCCTGCCCGAGGCGCAACTCGACCGCTTCTTCTTCAAGCTCGTCGTCGGCTACTCGACACGCGAGGAACTCTCGACCATCCTCGACCGCACAACAACCGGCGAGTCGCCATCGATCGAGCGCGTGCTCGACGCGCAAGGCATCATTGCCGCGCAGAAACTCGTGCGCAGCGTTGGCGTTGCGCCGCACGTGCAGGACTATGCGGTCCGCATGGTGCTTGCCACGCATCCGGGCGGGCAGTTCGCAACGCCGATGGCGAACCAATTCCTCCGCTTCGGCGCCAGCCCGCGCGCGGCGCAAACGCTCATTCTCGGTGCCAAGGTGAAGGCGCTCCTCGCAGGACGGAGCGCGGTTGCATTTGACGACATCAAAGCCGTCGCGTTGCCCGCACTCCGGCACCGCATTCTCCTCAACTTTGAGGCGGAAGCAGAAGGTCGCACGACCGATGAGATCGTGCAGAACATTGTTGACACGCTGGTTCTCGACGCGCGCTGACCAACTCCGCCCTTTCCGCGAAAGCCCATATGAAGACCAACACAGCTTCCATCGCTGCCTCCATGACTGTCGCCATGACTGTCGCCCTTGCGATGACCAACGCCGCCGTCGCCCAGCAATCAAGCGAAACAGATGCGACCGCGGCCCTCGCGGCAACCGAAGCCAAGAAGGACATCGAGTACGTTCTTGCTGGCGGTTACGCGCACTTCTTTGAGACCGACTTCGACGCGGGCGGCGGCGCTGTCTCCGTCGATCGCGGCTTCGGCTCGGTGTCGATGCGAGGCACGCCGAATGACGACTACGGCTGGAGCGCGTCGCTCAATTGGGAGGGCGGCTGGTACTCCTTCGATGGCGGCGGCGTGCTGGCCGCAGCCGCAGGCGGCGAGCCATGGGGCGCTGTGCAATCGGTGATGCTCGCGGCTGGCGCGAGTTTCAAGCTTGATGAAGCGTGGCGGCTGCGCACGAGCCTCTTTGTCGATGTTTCTGGCGAGAATGACGCCGACGTGGGCGACAGCCTTTCCTTCGGTGGAATCGTTGCTGCGAGTTACGCATTCTCGCGCGAGTTCTCGCTTGGTGCCGGTGTCCTGGTTGCATCACGCATTGAAGATGATGTGCTGGTTGTGCCGCAAATCATCATCGATTGGCGGCCAACCAAGGAGTTCCGAGTTTCGAACTTCGCTGGGCCCGAGGCCTACCCGGGCGGCGCTGGGCTTGAGGCGATTTGGATGCCTGGTGATGGCTTCGAGTTTGCCATTGGCGGACGCTACACCTATCGCCGCTTCCGACTTGATGACGATGGCACCACGCCGCGCGCAGGCGGCGTTGGCACCGATGAGGGTCTTCCTGTGTGGCTTCGCGCGACGTACCGAGCCGACAACGGTCTGCGGTTTGATTTGATCGGCGGCGTTCAGTTCGCGGGCGAAATGGAACTTGCGGATCGCGACGGGAATCGAATCGCTGAAGTCGATGTCGAGCCGAGTCCATTCGTCGGCGCCTTCGCAAGTTGGCGGTTCTAAATGGATACGTCATCGCCCGCGCTTGAACGTGGCCCCCGCCCATACGCGCTTGTCACTGGTGCTTCTGCAGGCATCGGACGTGCATACGCGCACGCGCTTGCCGCGCGCAACTACAGCTTGGTGCTCACGGCGCGGCGCACGGAGAGGCTGCACGAACTCGCGCGCGAACTTCGCGAGAAATACGCCACCGACACGTTTGTGATTGCAGCTGATCTTGCGGAACCGTCTGCGCCGCTCGAGATAGTTGAAGCCGTTCACGCTGCGGAGATCGATGTCACGTATCTCGTGAACAACGCGGGCTACGGCATTCGAGAGCGCTTTCTCAACACATCTTGGGAGACACACGCACACTTTCTCCGCGTGATGGTCAACTCGTGGCTTGAACTCACGCATCGGCTTGCGCCCGCAATGGTCGCGCGCGGGCATGGTCGCATTGTCAATGTCTCCAGCCTTGCGTCGCTCGCGCCGGAGCCGCCAGGCAGCCTCTACCCGGCCACGAAGTGTCTGATGACAAGTGCCAGCCGCTCACTGCGACTGTCGCTCCTCGGAACGGGCGTGCACTGCACGGCGCTCTGCCCTGGCTTCACCTACACGGAGTTTCATGACGTCCTCGGAGCGCGCGAGGCCATGAACAAGTTACCGAGATACATGTGGCAATCCGCCGACGCCGTTGTTGCCGCGGGAATCAAAGGCGCGGAACGCAACGCGCCCATTGTCGTGCCCGGAGTCTTCAACAGATTTGCCGCACTTGCGTGTCGCTTCATTCCGTACGCGATTGCCCATCGGATGACGCCGAAGGCAATCCTTGAAGAGAGCCTCACGACGGCTCGCAACTCCACGCCACGCACGAGGTGAATTTGTGTCGTTGATCGCTACTTCGATTGCCATTGAGAGCGCGACCGAGATTCCGCTGGCACTTGAGCGCGCGGGGCGGGCGCGCGTGCTTGGTGCACGAATGGTCGAATGGCGCTGTGATGGACTGGCCTCGCGTGAAGGTGCCGAGGCTTCGAGCGCGATCGCGCGGCTTGTCCGTGAGTCGCCATTGCCGTCGATTGTGACGGTGCGCGCACACGAGGAGGGTGGCTCGTGCGCACTTACGGAATCCGAGCGACTCGCGCTTCTCGCGCGTGTTGCGAAGCACTCCGATGCGCCGCGCATGGTTGATATCGAGTTTGCGTCTCTCCAAGCAGAGTTGCCGCGTGCGCTGCTTGCAGCTGCGTGCGGGCCGCGCGATGGCGAGCATGCAGCGCCGAAGCTCATCGCCAGTACCCACGACTTCACCGGCCGACCGATCGATCTCCTGCGTCGGGTTGCGGCGATGCAAGATGACCCGCTTGTTTCAGTTGTCAAACTCGCTTGGATGGCGCGAAGTATCCGCGACAATCTTGAGGTGTTTGATCTCCTGGCAACGCGCACGAAGCCCATGATCGGCCTCTTGATGGGCGAGTTTGGGCTGATGAGCCGAGTGCTTGCGCCGAAGTTTGGTGGGTTTCTTACGTTTGCCTCAGACGCAGATGGAATGAGCACCGCGCCCGGCCAGCCCACCGTGCGTGCGTTGCGCGATCTCTATCGCTTCGGCGACATCGGCCCCGCGACGCGTGTGTTTGGTGTTGTGGGCTGGCCTGTGGCGCATTCGCACTCGCCCGCATTTCACAACGCGCGTTTCGCCGAACGTGGCTACGACGGCGTGTATCTGCCGCTTCCCGTGCCAAGTGAGTGGGAGCACTTCAAGGCGTCGATTGGTGCGCTTGTCGACCACGAACGTCTCGACTTCGCAGGCGCAAGCGTCACAATCCCGCACAAGGAGCATCTTGTCCGATTCGTGCGCGAGCGCGGCGGCGAGATCGACGCAGATGCAGCGTGGCTCGGCGCCGCGAACACGCTCGTCGTGCGTCCGATGGGCTCACCTGATGCGCAGCGGCTCTTTGCCACGAATACAGACATGCCCGCAGCGGTCGAGGTGCTTTGCGCGGCGCTTGCGACACGTGGTCGAGTGCTGAAGGGTTCACGTGTTGCCGTCATTGGCGCCGGTGGCGTTGCGCGCGCCGTTGCGGGTGGCTTGGCCTTGGCTGGCGCAACCGTCGTCGTCTTCAACCGAGATCATGGGCGCGCGCAGGCGCTCGCAGACGCCCTCTCGGGCCGCGATGTGGTGTTGGCGGATGGCAGTGTGCATCGCACCAAGGTTGTCGCGGGCGCGGCAAGCACGTGCGACGGTCGAGGTGAGGATGCGCTTGCCTGTGGCTGCTTCCATGCATTTGTCAATTGCACGCCAATAGGAATGACTGGCGGACCCGACCCCTCAGGCTCGCCGCTCTCTGATGATGTTCATCTTGATGATTCGATCGTGGTCATGGACACCGTCTACACGCCCGTAGCGACTCCCCTTATCCAAGAGGCACGCGCGCGCGGAGCGATCACCGTCGATGGCGAAGCGATGTTCGCACGTCAGGCGGAGTTGCAGAGCGCGCTCTTTCTCGCGCGTTGGTGAACGCCTGTACCATCGCGCCATGCACGACGCAGGCGACGACGCCTCCACCGATGACGGAATCCTTGATGCACGCAGGTATCTCCGTGCGCACCTCACAGGTCTTCTTGGCTTCGACGGCGAGTTCGTTCCCATCAAACTCGTTATGGCGCCCGATGGCGCACTGATCGCGCCCGTCATGGTTGCCATGTTGCGCTCATTCGATACGGCGCTGTTTCTCCCCGACGAGGGCGAGGACGCCATGCACATGCAGGTCACGCTTGAGGAGATTCATGATCGTGGTGAGCATGCACCGCTTTGCGACCGTTGGCGGATCTACCACGGGGAACCAGAAGACGTGCGTTGGGCGCGCATCACGATCGACGCTGCGAAGTTCCGAGGACTCATGTTCGATGGAATCGCCTTGATGCACCCAAATCTTCTGACGGATGTCGAGGCGAAACTCTGCCGCCGCATCAATACGGAGATGCGCGAGACACTGAAGGCCGCGGTGGCATCGGTCGCAGGCCTCGAGGTCGAGGATCCGAGGCTCGTCGGCGTTGATCCGCTCGGCTTCGACGTGCGCGGGCGCTTTGACGTTGTCCGTCTTCCAGCCGATCCGCCGATTGCAGATGGAGACGACGCGGTCGATGCGCTCGAGGAGCTTGCCGCAACGGCCGACGAGGGCGACGCCGAGAGCGATGCGGCCGAACAGGACTGAGAACTGCGCCTTTCCACGGCGAAATCCGAGTACGGCGCCTGCGAGGTGAGATTGCCCGCAAGCCCGTGCATCTTCTACGATGCCGATACCGCTTCTCCA
>JBILDS010000012.1:0-25635 GCA_044352505.1 Phycisphaerales bacterium | reverse complement strand
TGCGCTTTGCATCTTTCTCCGCGTCCTTCTCCGCGTCCTTCCCCGCGTCCTTCCCCGCGTCTTTCCCAGCGTCTTTCCCTTCATCTTGCGCGATCGTCACCAGCGGGCTCGCAAGCGCGGACAGGAGCGGGTGCGCGTGTGAGGCGAATGTCGAGCGCTCCAACCCGCCAACTGCGGCGGAGATGAGGGAAAAAGAAGCGATGAACGAGAGTGGAAGCATGAAGTGGCGCATGATGATCCTCGCGGACAGTGTAACCCTCGAAATGCGGCGTTCGCGCGAGCACACGTTTTTCCGCAACTTCCGACACCAAGAACTTCCACCATGCGCACGCGTGCCCGCCGCCGACCAAAACGGCGGTTCGGTCGGTCCTCCACGCGCCGCCCTGCGCGTCAACCCGCTCCGCGGTCAGCGCCACACGGTCATCGCGGCGTTGTCGATCAAGCGCGTCGAGCCAAGCCGCGCCGCGATCAGTGCCCGCGTCGGCCGCTCGAAGCCCGTCACAGGAAGAAGCGTCCGCGCGTCGCGCACGACCGCGTACTCGGTCTCCAGGCCGTGGCCGTCGAGCGTGTCGCGCATCAGCCGCTCTGCCGTCGTCACCCGTTGCGCTGAGTGGGCGATCTGGAGCGCCCGCGAGAGGGCGAGCGCCGCATCGCGCTCCTCTGGTGCGAGATAGCGGTTCCGACTCGACATGGCGAGGCCGGCTTTCTCGCGGATCGTCGGGCAGGGGACAACCTCGAGCGCCCCGAAGCGCGCGCGGTCGGCCTCCACCATGTCCTCGATCAGGCGGAGCTGCTGGTAGTCCTTCTCGCCGAAGAAGGCGCGCGCGGGTCGCACGAGGTCGAACAGCCGCCCGACGACCAGGGCGACGCCACCGAAGTGGGTGGGGCGACAGGCGTCCTCGAGACCCGGCTTCGTGGCGACGTCAGGAAGCGTGATCCTGGCGGCCTCCGCGCGTGCCGCCTCAAGTCCGCGCGGGTAGATGGCCTCGACTGGCGGCACAAACACTGCTGCTGCGCCAAGCGGCTCCAAGAGGGCGCAATCTGCGTCGAACGTGCGTGGATATCGGGCGTAGTCTTCACGCGGGCCGAACTGCGTCGGGTTCACGAAGATGCTCACGACCACAGGCCGACCATCGGCGCGCGCGCGCTCGACAAGCGAGCCGTGACCAGCGTGGAGGGCACCCATGGTGGGCACGAAACTGCACTCGCACAAGTCGGGCGCGGACAGGAGGTTCGGGTCTTCGATGATGCGCATGGGAGGCGGCAGAACGGAAAATGCGAATCACGATTCTATCGCAATTGCAACGGGTTCCCCTTGGGCGGTCGAAGCCCTATGATGAGACTCAGTCGCAACGGGGTCGTGCCAGGTTGGCGCGGACTCGCGCGGCGAATCAAACCCGAATCAGGAGAAATTGCCGATGGCAGTCAAACTGCCCATCTACATGGACAACGCCGCCACGACCCGCACGGACCCCCGTGTGGTCGAAGCGATGCTTCCGTACTTCACCGAGAAGTTCGGCAACTCCGCGAGCCGCAACCACAAGTTCGGCTGGGAAGCGGAGGACGCCGTCGACCTCGCCCGCGAGCAGGCCGCAGCGCTCATCGGCGCGTCGCCCAAGGAGATCGTCTGGACGAGCGGCTCGACCGAGTCGAACAACCTCGCGATCAAGGGCGCAGCGCGCATGTACGCGAAGGGCCCCGATGGCACGAAGGGCCGCGGCCACATCATCGCCGCGGCGCACGAGCACAAGGCCGTGCTCGACCCGTGCAAGCGGCTTCAGAACGAAGGCTTCGATGTCACCTTCCTAACGCCTCCGCCCGACGGCGTGATCACCCGCGCGATGGTCGCCGAGGCGATGCGCGAGGACACGATCCTCGTCTCGATCATGTGGGCGAACAACGAGATCGGCACCATCAGCGAGGTGCCCGAGATCGGTGCGCTCTGCCATGAGCGCGGCGCGATCTTCCACACCGACGCCACGCAGTGGGTCGGCAAGATGCCGACCAATGTCGAGAAGGACAACATCGACCTGATGTCGTGGTCGGGCCACAAGATGTACGGTCCGAAGGGCGTGGGCGCCCTCTATGTGCGCCGCCGCAACCCGCGCGTGCGTCTCGAGGCTCTGCTAGACGGCGGCGGCCACGAGCGCGGCATGCGCTCGGGCACGCTGAATGTCACGGGAATCGTCGGCTTCGGCAAGGCGTGCGAACTCGCGATGCATGAGATGGACTCCGAGCGCGAGCGCCTGCTCAACCTGCGCCGCAAGCTCGAGCGCGAGCTTTCGTCGCGCCTCGAGGTCACGCAGGTGAACGGCCACGCAGAGCGGCGCATGCCGCACATCCTCAACATCAGCTTCGGCTATGTCGAGGGCGAGTCGCTCCTCATGGGCATCAAGGACATCGCGTGCTCGTCGGGCTCGGCCTGCACGAGCGCCAGCCTCGAGCCGAGCTATGTGCTCAAGAGCCTCGGCGTCGGCGACGAACTCGCGCACTCGAGCCTCCGTCTCTCGCTCGGCCGCTGGTCGACCGAGGAAGAGGTCGACTACGCGGTCGAGGCGATCGTCAAGGCAGTCAATCACCTCCGCACGATGAGCCCGCTGTGGGATCTCTTCAAGGAAGGGATTGATGTGAGCAAGATCGAGTGGCAGACGCACTGAACTCCAGAGGAGTTCAGTGCGTCTGCAGTTGTTTTACGGATCTGGAAAAGGACTTTCCAGATCCTGGATTCAGGAACACCGCGCGCGATGCGCGCTTTGAAAGGGACACAACCATGGCCTACAGCGAAAAGGTCATCGACCACTACCAGCACCCCCGCAATGTCGGCAGCTTCGGCACTTCGAAGGAAGTGGCGACGCGCAAGGATGTCGGCGTCGGCATCGTCGGCGCGCCTGAGTGCGGCGATGTCATGCAGCTCCAGATCCGCGTGAACGACGCGGGCGTCATCGAGGACGCCAAGTTCAAGTGCTTCGGCTGCGGCAGCGCCATCGCCTCGAGCTCGCTCGCGACCGAGTGGATTAAGGGCAAGTCGGTCGACGAGGCGCTCGCGATCAAGAACACCCAGATCGTCGAGGAGCTCAGCCTCCCGCCGGTCAAGATCCACTGCTCGGTGCTCGCGGAGGACTCGATCCGCAGCGCGATCGCCGACTACAAGAAGAAGAACGGCATCACCGCTACCAGCACCCAGGAGGCCTCTGCGCACTGACGCGCGAGGAACACGACCATGCCAGTCACCGTCACAGAGACAGCGGCCCGTCGCATCGACCAGATCATCGCGGAGCACGGCTTCGAGCCGTCGAACATGAAGCTCCGCGTCGGCGTCAAGGGCGGCGGCTGCTCCGGCTTCAACTACACGCTCGACCTCACCGAAGTCCAGAAGGATTCCGACGAAGTGTGGAACTTCACCTACAACCGCACGCCGCTGGTGTCGACCGCGGCGCTGGCGGAGGGCGCCCATGGAGACCAGGGCGGCGGAGGCACCGCAACCGCGACCGAGACGGGCTCGAGCGAGACCTTCACGGTCACCATCGTGTGCGACCCGAAGAGCTACCTGTATCTCAACGGCACCACGATCGACTACAAGGACGAGATCATGGGCTCGGGCTTCGTGTTCAACAACCCGAACTCGACCTCGACCTGCGGCTGCGGAAGCAGCTTCAGCGCGTAAGAAGGCCGAGATTCGATCGAATCAACGACACCGCCCTGCAATGCAGGGCGGTGTTTGTTTGACGAGCACGCCTGTGCCATCGAGCGCGAAGCGTGAGCACCCAACCTACCGACTCGCACGCAAGCCGCTTGGGCTTCGCCCTCGACTTGCGAGTTCGCTCGCCTATATCGCCGCGATCGCTCAACTTTCGATCGTCGCCAGCACGCCAAGCGCCTTTGACGCAAGCGCCGCGACCCACGGAATCTCCGCAGCGCACAACACGAGGAGCAGATCTTCCACCGATTCGCGGCTCGCCCGCGTGTCGAGGACGCGGTGCTGCACGAGGGTCGCCGAGAGGACGAGGCCGAACGCAAGGAGCGCCGCGCGGCGTCGCGCAGGATCGTGCTGCTCCGGGCCGAGGTCGCGCTTCGCACGCGCCTTCATCGCGCGCAGCAGCTCGAAACCGCTTTCGCGCGCGAGATGCGCGCGCACATCACCGAAGCCGAGCAGGGGTGCATCGTGCGCGGCAATGGCGTCCGTCAGCGTGGATTCTGCGGTTTCCGCGACGGCGAGGTGCGAGGAGAGATCGGTGAGCGGATCGCCGCCCGCGCGTTGCGCAGCGGCGACGAGCCGCCAGAGGTTCGCCGCGACATAGGAACTCTCCGATGGATCAGGTTGAGGTGCGTGTTCGCTCATGGACGAAGCGCCTCCATCAGGCGTGCGATTTCACCGTCGATCTCGCTCTCCGGAACTCCATCGCGGTCGAGAAGGTCGAAGAACGCGCGGCGGAGTTTGCCCGCTGCGGTCCGAACCATCGTCGCGGCTTCTTTCGCCGTCACCCCATACTCCTCAATCAGCGTGGCATACGGAACACCGTGCAGATAGTGGCGCTCGAGCATTTCCCAGTGGACGCGCTGCCCGCGCCGTTCGCACGAGTTGCGCGCGCGTTCGAGTGCGCGCGCGACCAGCGCGAGTCCCCATTCCCGCTCGAACTGGCGGTGCGCAGCCTCGCGGTCATCCGACGGGTCAGATTCCAGCGTTTGCGGCGCCCGCTGGTTGCGACGAACCGTTTCGCGCAGATAGAACAGGAACCCGTTCATCAGCCAGCGTCGCAACTTCATGCCCGAGTCCATCCAGCGCGCGAAGAAATCGGTCTGCGTCACGCGGTCAGCAAGAAACCCTTGAACCAGTTCCTTCGCTTCGCCGGCCGTGCGATAGCTCGAGCCGCGCAGATACCGCTCGAGTGGAACCGCGTAACTCGACATCACATGCTGCACGACCGCCGCGCGACCAACCTCGCCGCGCGCGAGTTGGGTGCCGATCCAGCCATGGTTCGTGCTCGGGAAGTCGGCGCCGCTGCGTACATGCGTCGGGGAGTCGCGGACTCCCGACGTCTCTTCAGTGTCCTGCACTCGGTTGGCGTCGGACTCGTTCGTATCGCAGTCATCCCCATGGGGCCGCCGTCGCCGCAGAGAGCGGGGACGGTCGGGCTGGCGCGGACAATCTCCTGATTTTCTCAGATTCCTCGCGCATCGATGCGGTGGGGCGCTCTCTCCCTACCCGAGGTCACTCGTCAATCAAGGTGGATGGCGGCTCCGGGAAGCGATCGAACTTGCATCGCGAATCGCAAGTGCTTTGAGGATAGATGGATGCGTCAATCGACGGTTCGTTCCGGTCTTCGTTTGGGTTCGCTCGCCCTGCTCGCGGGCGTGACCGTCGCGCTCGGCGGCTGCAACCCCCGCGTGAACCACACCGGCATTGAGCACGGCAGTTTCAGTCTTGAGGGATCTCAGGTGGACTGGATTCCCCACACCTATGTCCGGGGTGTGAACAGTGAATCGTTCACCGCCTACAAGGCGCCGAGCGTCACCGAAACCCACCAGATCGCAACAACGCAGAACCCGGTTCCGATCACCGCGAACCACATCCATGGACCGACGAACACCATCGGTCTTGGACAGTCGTTCGCCCCGATCGGCGAGCAGCCGCAGCGCTGAATCTCATTCGCACCAATGGTCGCTCCGCGCCATGGCGGAGTGGCATGCACGAAAGGCACACATGTTTTCAAAGCATCTCTTCGTTGCAGCAACCGGCGCTGCGCTTCTCTTCGCGTCGGGCTGCACCAACAGTCGAAATGTCGTCGTGCTCGATGGCTACACGCATCAGTCGAGCGTGGACGCCGACTACATCGAGACCTCGTATCGTGCGATGCACTACTTGCTGGGAAACGCGCGCGGCAACATCATGGGGGATGATGCCTTCGACGCGTCGCGTCCCGTGATTTGGGCGAGCACCGTCGACCTCAACAACTACGGTCGCACCACCAACTTCGGTCGGCTGATGGGCGAGTCGCTTGCGATCGCGATGCAGAATCATCGCAAAAACAAGATGATTCAGATGACGTTGCGCCAGGGCACCGTGCCGATCACGACGGACGGCGAGTTCTTGCTCACCCGCGACGCGCGCGATCTGGCGACGAAGTTCAACGCGGGCGCTGCGCTCGTGTCGTCGTACAGCGTCGCGATTGATCGCGTGTACGTGCAGTGCTCGCTGATCAACGTCGACCAGAACACCATCGTGGGTGCTGTGCAGTTTGATCTTCCGCTTGGTCCGCGCACCGAAGCGTTGCTCAAGGGCGTCACGTACCCCTCCGACGCAGCAGGCATTCTGCAAGCGCGATCCGGCGGGCTTTCCCACTGAGTGGGTTGCGGAGCGGCCGCTTGTTTCGCCGCTCGTTTGGCAACTTGTACAGCCACGATGCACTGCGAAACCATCGAATCGCACCTGTGAGGAATGACAACTTTGAGGAGACGAACATCTATGTCATCACATCGATATGCAACCCTTCTGTGCGCCGCGTTGGCACTCGGAACCCAGGGTTTGATTGCTGGCTGCTCGGTTGGGCGACAGCCAAGCACGGTCTACGGGAGCGAGCATCTTCCGAATGATTGGACCACGCTCACGCCGAGCGATTGGCGGATCAGCGTGCTTCCTGCACCAACGCAGACCTATCTCGAGAGCGTCCGCAGCGGCATGCTTGCCGAGCGAAACACGGAGTACTACCGCTTCTACGGGCGTTACACCGACGGCATGCTGAAGCAAATCGCAGAGGCAAACAACATCGTCAGCTCAGCGTTCTTGACTGCGCCGAAGACCATCACGCGCAAACTGACGCCTGAACTGCATGGGACGGCGGAGACGCACGCCCAAGCCGAGGTGCACTTCGCGACGAACGCCAACGAGGATCTCCGCGGCATTCAGAACGATTGGGGTCGGTTTTGGCTGACCGACAGCCCATCGAAGCTCTCGCCCTACCCAATTCAATCGACGGGTGGCCAACCGTAACGTTTCGGTCTGACGCCTCTCGTTCATCCAGTCCTCAAAGTCGGCATGCGGGCGCTCCTCGGGGCGTCCGTGTGTCGTTTTGGTAGGTTGCAGTTTAGAGATTGTGGACGCTCGTATGCAGGATCATGACAGCGGAACCAATCTTGACGGGTGGCCGGGGCGTAGCAACCACGCGACGGGAGCTGCGCCATCCGGATCGGCCGCTATCGCGTAGAGCGTGCGCTTGGGACGGGTTCCTTCGGCGACGTCTCACTCGCCATTGAGGACGGACCGTTGGCCCGACGAGTCGCGCTGAAGCGTGTTCGACCGCATGCGCGCGGTGCGGCGCTTGATGCCGCGCTGCGTGAGGCAAAGTTGGTTGCGCGCCTCGATCATTCGTCGATCTCGCGCGTGCTCGACGCTGGGGCGACTGGCGATGGAGGAGCGTTCATCGCCCTTGAGTACATCGACGGGCTCACGCTTGCGGAGTGGTGCGCAGAGCGCGCGCCGAGCATCGAGGCGCGGCTTGCGGTGCTTGAGGATGTAGCCGACGCGATTGGCTATGCCCATGATCGTGGAACGATCCATCGTGATCTCAAGCCCGCAAACATCATGGTGCGTGAGATGGGAGCGGAGCGGGCGACGGGCGTGGTGCTCGATTTCGGCGTCGCGGCGATCGTGGACGACACCGATGATGCTGCGCCCGCAAGCACGCTTGAGGCCACCATCTCGGTGCGCCGCGCGGGAACCCTCGAGACGATGGCTCCCGAGCAGTTCATCCTGGGCGCTCTGCCAAGTGTGCGCGCCGATCCTTACTCGCTCGGCGTGCTTCTCTACTGGGCCGTGGTGGGGCGTCCACCGTTTGCTCGGAACTCGACGAGCGACGTGCTCGGATTCGCGCGCCGCGTTCAAGATGAGCCCGCTGCACCGATCCGCGAGGCCGATCTCTCGGCAGAGGTCAGGATTTCCCGCGCGCAACTGCGCGACCTCAACGCAGTGCTTGCGCGAGCGCTCGCAAAGGATCCCGCGCTGCGCTACGGAAGCGCGATTGAGTTCAAAGCGGAACTCGCACGGCTCCGGCAGGGCGAGCCGACCGACGCGACCGCGCCGGGAGCGCTTGCCCGAGTTCGTCGCTTCGCGGCGCGCAACAAGGTGCCGGTCGCGGCCGCTGCGGTCGTGATGGCCACGCTTGGTGCATCGACCGCAGTGGTCGCCACCTTCGCCGCGAGCGAGCGCGAGGCGCGGATCGACGCGTCCAAGACGCTCGAGCGCAACACCGTCCTCACAGAGGCGATGCGCGGAAACCTGAGGGCGCTCGTGGGCGACTTCGCGGCGCTTGGGAACATGCCGCAGCTGCTCGGCTACTGGCCGAAGATTCTTGAGGCCTACGAGTCGATGGAGGGCCGCGACAGTATGACGCTCGCCCAGCAGCGCACGCTCTACGCCGAGCAGCTGACCAAGTCCGAGCGTGCTCCTGAGGCGATTCAGCAGCTGCAGGAGGCGCTGCGTGTCACCGGCTTGCACAACGAGCCTGAGGTCGCTGCGAAGATTCGACTTCGCCTCGGAATCGCGCTTGAGGAGTCGGGGAGAACTGAAGAAGCACTCGCCGTGATCGAAGGCGCCATCGCGAATGACCTTCCGAATCTCGACCCCGCGGAAGTCACGAATCACCCTTGGTTCTTTCACGCCCTCCGCGGTCGCCTTCTGTCGACGCTCGGCCGCAAGGATGAGGGCGTTGCGGCCATTCGCGAGGCGATCGTGCTCCAGGACCGCGCGATTGGTGGCAAGGGCTCACTCAACGACTCGCAGTTGCGCGGCGTGCTGATCTCGGAGCTGATCAAGGCTGACCGCATCGACGAGGCGCTTGCAGAGGGCGACGCGCTGATTGCAGACATTGCGCTGAACAAGACGGCGGAGCGATGGGCGGGCGTGGTCGCATGGCGAGAGCGCACAAAAAGCGATCTTGCGCGTCTCCGTCTTGAGCGCGCCTCAGACGCTGATGCACCACCACTGGCGGCGGAGCTTCGCACCGCTGCGATCGAGTGGCGTCGCCTGACGGGCCCGAGCCCTGACAAGTTCATCGCAATCAACCGCACGCTTGAGAAGCGCGGTTACCCGCCGATCACTGAGGAAGAAGTCGCTCGAGTGATCGAGCAGACGAACAGGAGTGCGTGGTCGGAATCGGGAGAACGCTGACGCAGGCCACGACACGCGTGAACCTCTTCATGCTGAAGCTCGCCACATAGAGCCTCACCATGTAGACCCTAGTCATGCCGGAGCGCGACGATCGGATCTTTGCGGCTGGCAACGACTGCCGGATAGATGCCGAAGATCAGCCCCACGCCTGCCGCCACGATGAAGCTGACAGCGATCGACCAGACGGTCACACTCGGCTCAAGCGTGAGCCTTCCATCGAACGCGCCAGCGAGGAATGGAAGTCGCACGACCACCTCGATCAACGGTCGCAGACCCCACGAGATGCCGACGCCAAGCAGAATGCCGATCACGCCACCGAGCGTACTCAGCGCGCCGGTTTCAACAAGGAACTGCAGCACGATGTGCTTTCGCGTGGCTCCGAGTGCGCGGCGAATGCCAATCTCGCGCGTGCGCTCGGTCACGCTTGCAAGCATGATGTTCATGATGCCGATGCCGCCCACAAGCAGCGAAATCGCGGCCACCACCACGAGCATCACGTTCCAAACCATCAACTGTCGCTTTGCGTTCTCGAGGAGTTCCCACGGCACGATGATCTGGACATCGGTCAGTCCGGGGTGACCCGTCTCAATCACGCGACGCACGCGCTCCGCGAGCGGCACGACATCGTCGGTGTCTGGGGCGACAACGTAGATCTCAGAAAGTTCGATCAGTTCGCCACTAAACGAGCCGGACTGTCGCCGCATGACGTTGTCGCCGAACTGGGTTTCGGCGGTCGTGATCGGGATGTGGATGTCTTTGTTCAAATCGCGACCTACCAGCGCCGAGCCACGCCCGCCCGCAAGGCCGACGGGTTCAAGGACGCCAATCACTCGGAAGACCGTGTTGTCGACTTTGATGGTTGCGCCGATCGGGTCGCTCAGCCGGAAGAACTGCTTGGCAACTTCGCTTCCGATCACACAGACCGGCGCGCGCGACGCGGCATCTTCGTCGCTGAGGTATCGACTGCGAGGCTCAAGCCGAAGTCGCGCCACTTCAAGGAGCTCGGGTGTGGTGCCGAACACTTGGCTTGTGACCCGCTGATTCTCAAATGACACGTCGGAGCCAACCGCCTTGAGCGGAACCACAGAAACCGCGTCTGTAAGAGCCGTTTGCATGCGGCGGAGATCTTGACGCAGGAGCCCGTACGCCACGAAGAATGTGCGCGCCTGACCTGAGTTTGCGGCCTCTGGCGGCTTCGATGAGCGGACGATGATGTTGGTCGCGCCGAGCGCCGCGACCTCGCGGAGTGCGCCGATCTTGTTTCCCTCGCCGACGGCGACCACAACGATCACCGCGGCGACGCCGAGGATGATGCCGAGGCTCGTCAGCGTCGACCGCAGTTTGTGAAGCCGCAGATTGCGGAGGCCGAGGCGGAAGATCTCGAGGAAGAATCCAACAGGCATGACAGAGATTCGCGTTCGTTGCGGGAGGGCGCGATAGTATCCGGTTCAGATGCAGTCCGACGACCCAGCACCCACCATCCGGCTTGGCGCCGAGCGCGAGGCCGAACAAGCGTGGATCTGGCATGCATCGATCGATGCGCCCGATGGTTCGACGTTACATGAACTTCGGCTTTCCTGGGCTGATTACAACGTTTTCTGCCCCGATGGGACGCGTTCGCCCGCAGACGTTGGCCGTGCGGTGCTGACCTACTTTGCCGCACATCGGCGCGATTTTCCCTTGCGCGAACGTCTCGATGCCGCAATGGCGCGCATGCGTTTCGCAGACGCAGACAAAGAGATTACCGCGCTGCTGTGAGATTCCCGCGCTGCTGTGAGATTCCCGCGCTGCTGTGAGATTCCCGCGCTGCTGTGAGATTCCCGCGCTGCATGCAGCGTCCGTCATCGCGCGCTTCGGCGCCAAATCTCAACCGCGCCGTGGCCCCAATCTGCCCAACCGTCGAGGCGGTGGGTGCGATCGAAGCCATCATCGAGCGTGGCCAGCGTTTCGTCTGCAATTCGATCGGGATACAGCACCACCACGAACTTGGGCTGTTCGCGCAACAGCGCAGCGCCCAGGTCGCGCCCGAGGAAACCGGCTGCGGGCGCCTCAAACTCCAACTGTCGCGCATAGAAGCCAACAGCGTTGTCGGGGAGGCCGATTGCAACGACGGCGTCATTGGGCGCGCGCAACTCAGCCACAATCGCAACCGCCTCGCGAATCGGCTGCTTCGTGCGGTAGTACGAGATCGAGACGAGTGCATCGCACAGGAAGAGCGCGAACACGAGCGCGCTCCACGGGCGCTGCGGCAGTCGATCAAGCGTCCATCCGATGGCGATCAATCCGATCGGAAGTGCAAACAGTGTGAATCGTGCGTAGGTCCACGACCCAAGAAGCGGGGGGAGCGCGAGCGCAAGTACGAGCGCCAGCGCAAACGGCGTCAGCACCTGCCGTGCCCGCACGGCAGTGTTGTCGCGCGACCCGAGCAACAGCCACGCTCCCATGATGAAGAGCAGCGTGAGGACGGGCGCGGGGGTCATCCACCAACGACTCCAAGAGAGCGTGACTCCGGTGAGCGTTTCGTAGCCTTCACGCGAGAAAATGCTTGGTTGCGCAGCGTCGGTGCGTGCGTAGTCGCCACGCGTTGCAAGAACATCGCCAAGGAGCGGTGCAAGGAGCACCGTCGCCATCACGCCCGCAAGAAGCGCGGCCACAGCGAGTCGGCGGTCGCGTATGACTCCAACAACGCCTGCTGCAAACGGTAGAAGCACGGCAACCGGATGCGCCCACGCGCCAAAGGCACTGGCAAGCGCAAACAATGCATACTCGCTCCGTGCGCCGGTGCGCGAAGCGCGCGCAAGCGCGGTTGCGGCAACGATTGCTGCGAGAATCACAAAGGGGTATCCGCGTGCCTCTGCGCTCTCGATCACCGCAAGTGGCGCGAGTGCGGCGACGAAGGCGAGCGTGTTCCCGAACTGCGCGTTGCGGAGGGCGCTTCCAAGCGCAAACGCCGCCGGAATCGTGGCGATTCCTGCAAGAAGCGCTGGCAGTCGAACCACAAGCTCCGACACTGAACCAAGCAGCGTGACCGACAGCCAGACTGCCAGCGTCATCGGCACATGATTCGTTGGCATGGTGTACGAGCCAAACGCCACGCCCGGACCCTCAAGCGCGAACGAAAGCAGCGCTGAGATTTCGTCGTACCACAAGCTCTCCTGCGCGAGCACGACACGAACAAGCGCACCAAAGGCGATGAGTGCCCCCACAATCAGCCAATCGCGGCGTGTGCGCGGTGTGCTTGGAAGCGCTTCAGGCGTGTGGCGCGGATCATCGCGCCGCGCCGCCACGGCACACATGCGCGAGAGAATCCAGATGAGTGCTGGAATGAACAAAGCACCCGCTGCAAGCGCAATGCGGAAGAAGAGGGCTCCACGGAGCGTGGCCTCTGGAATCGCGCCGTCGAGTCTTGCAACCCGAACAGGGTGTGCAAACCATGAGGCGTAGATGTCGGTTGGAACACAAGCGAGTGCCGCGCAGAGGCATCCGATCGCGGCCGCGACGAGCAAGAGAGGATCGCGGCTCGCGGACATCGCAGGGGAAGAGCTTGCAGGCGTTGTCACGAAGCGCGGCACCCGCCCATTTCATCCGCGCGACTTGCGTTCGTCAATCGAGCCAGGGATGGGCGTTTCGATCGAGCCAGCGTTCAGCCGCACAGCAAGCGTCGAGGAAATGAGTGGAATTGCGCGCAACACTTCCACATGAACAAACGGCAGCAGCATGAGCGCGAGGAGCCGTACGCCTGTCGAGATGCCGAAAACAAGCGCATACGTCGATGGATCGGGCGATGCGCCCAGAATCGCGGCGCCAACCAACGAGCCCGCTGCCATCGCAAGCGAGCTGAGGAAGAAGTACCCGGTCATGACGCTTGTTCGTTCGTCGGAGGGAATTGTCTCAAGGAAGAGGAGGAACGCCGCGAGTTCCCACGCGCCTTGGAAGATGCCGCTTGCGGCCTGGATCGCGAACATGCCCGGAACCCAATCGACCCAGATCCAGGGCAGGATCATGAGTGCGGTTCCCACAGCGCCGATTGCGAGCAAACTACGCGCGCCGCGCGTTTTCGCATGATTCCCAAGGAAGGGGAGCGCGATGCTCTTGGCTGCGAAACTTGCCGCGATCAATCCCAGATAGAGCGCGGGCGATACATCAAGTTGCTTCAGAAGATATGGGTTCAGAAACGGCTGGCCCATTTGTACGGCGACTTGCATCGCAAGAAGAAGTGCGAGGAGTCGCGCATCGGCGCGATGCCAGAACGCAGAGAGGAAGTGCGAGAGTGGGACGCCCTTATGCGCGGGCCACTCCTCAGGGTCGCGCTGTTTGCGAAGGAAGGGGATGCTCGCCGCGCGCGCGGCGGCCGCGAGCGTGAAGAGCGCCGCAAAGCCGACAAGCGCCCACGCAGTTCCATGCGTCGCCTGCAGAATGACGCCCGCGATGATGAGTGCAGCAAGAAGCGTTGCCTGGCAAAGCCTGCTGCGAATACCGAAGTAGCGCGCGCGAATCGCGGGTGGAAAGCAAAGCCCCACCCACGTGTTCCAAACCCCGCCCGCGCCGAGCGCCGCCGTCCAGTAGACCCCCGCAACGATGAAGAGCACCCACATCGGGAGTGCACCGACGAGAGCGCCGACGATCATCGGAACGAAGCTCGCGACCTGTAGCAGCGCGCAAGTCTGGATCCAGCGCGACGGGCTCTTCACGCGCGCAGCGAGCACCGGCGCAAACAGCTGCAGCGTGGCCCCGACCAAAGGCGGCACCGCCGCCACGAGCCCCGCCGTGCGGTCGCTCGACCCAAGCGCGACGGCGAACGCCGCGAAATAGGTTTCGCCCGTTCCCACCATGAACGAATACGTCATTCCATCGCCCGTACAGGCGTGGAGATCAGAACGAAGCTTCGAATGCGATTGGTCGCGTGCCATTCGTGGCGGCGGAGGGTATCACGCAGCCAACGTGACAATGCCGCCAGCCGCGACGAGGACCGCTGAGTGTCAGCGTTCTTCCGACTCAGACCACTAGCGCGCGGGCGGCGATCCAGCGCCGCTGCCTCCGCGCGCGCCGCCGGAGTTGCCACCGGTGCCGCCACCACCACCTTGGGTCGATCCGGCTGCGCCCTGCACCGTTGTTCCGGTGAAGCCGATGGTTTCGACTAGGGACAGGTTCGGGGTGAACGTCACGTAGCGGCGCTCAACCACTCCAGTCGCGTTCGACACGCGCGGTCGGCGGGGCGCAAACGGATAGCCGTCGATTTGGCGATGCACAAAGTCGGGCGCACGAATGATGAGGACGCCTTGGTAGTAGCGGATGGAAGCGGTGTCGCTGTCGAGCCAAATGTCGGGCTCGCACTGCGACTCGATGAGATCAATCAGCGACTGCGCGCGTTCTTCTTCGCTGCGTCGTTCTGGATCCTCGGTTGGGTCACCAATGCTGCCGCCCACGATGCTGCCGCTGCTGCCGCCGGAACCTCCACCCGCGCCGCCGCCGCCACCACCGCTGCCGCCGCCGCCGCCACCGAAGCCACCGCCGCCGCCAAACCCCCCTCCGCCGCCACCGCCGGAACCGCCGCCGCCGCCTCCGCCACCGCCGCCTCCGCCGGTGCTGAACACTGGAGCGTTGTCGAATTGGGTTGGCTCAAAGAGGATGTCGCGGATCGGGTACATGCGCACTTCGCACGCGGAGCGAACCGAGAGCCGTGGCTTGGTTCCGGCTTCGATGAAGCCGTCGCGCAATTGCCACGTGCACTGTTCGGTATCGGCGCACAGTCCGAGCAATCGCTCAAGAACCGTGAGCGCGGGCGCGCCGTCCATCTTCAGCGAAACCTCGAGGTCTGGGTCGATGCCGTCCGCGCCGCCTTCGCCTTCGTAGCGCACGATGAGCGGCGCGCCGAGTTGCGCAGCCACGTAGTCGAAGGCCTCACGTGCCGAGACTTTGTCGAAACTCACAGAGATATCGGTGTAGAGGAGCGCTCCGAGAAGCCCCGCGCGGTCGCCGCTGTTGGCTTGATCCCGCTGTCGCTGCTCGCTCACGGCCTTGATACGCTCCGAGAGTCCCTGCGCAGACGCGCTGGACACGCAGGCGATCGAACCGATGGCACCGATGGCGGGGAGGAGGATCGACAGCGATCGGGTGGTTGCTTGGATGCGCATGGTGGTGGGGGCTCGAGTTTTTGCTGATCGAATTGTGAGCGGTTGAGGCGGTCAGATCCTGAGTTGAGTCGCCCGGTTCGAAACCCGGTTCGAAACCCGGTTCGAAACCCGGCTCGAAACCCCCGGTCACGGGGTCGGGAGTGGTTGGCTCCCACCGACCGCGGCTTGATCGGGCACAAACGCCGACCGCGGCGGTGTGACGAATATACGGCCACGCTGCGGCGCTGCTTCAGATCGATTGGGAATATTTTCGATCGAGCAGAGGTTCTCCGACGCGCCTGGTGCAGCTCGAAGCCGAAAATCCATTCAATCCGCCGGGGCGGGCTCAGTCTGGGTGGCAGCGGGCGGGGAAATCGCGGTCTCTTCCCCGGGGGCTGGCCGCGTGGGCGTGCTGGCAAGCGCAGCCTCGGCCAAGAGAAGGCCGGCAGATGTCGCGCCAATAGGACAGTCATCGCCCACAAGCGACGCGCGAACCAGCCCGCGCGCGGCGTTGGGATTGCGAAGTCCCCCGACCCACGGATCGGTCGCGACGTGTTGCGCCAGGAAGCGCACGAACCGCACGGTGGCCGCGCGTCGATCTGGCTCATCGCTCGGATCTAAGAGCGGATGCGCGATTGCAAGCGCAGCCGCGAGTGGAAGGCATTGGGTGTCGGGAATGCCGATCGAAACGCCAGGAAGCATCAGGCCGCCGTCGACATCGGGCGGAACGTCGCGGAACTCGTCGGTCGACACGACGATCTGGATTTTGCGCGAGAGCGTTGCGATGGCGGACAGAGTGGCGGCGACGTCGCGGCGCGTTTCCTCCGATGCACGCGGATGTGTGAGGACGAGTGCAAGCGGCAACGCCGCGTCGATCAACCGAACGTCGAGCCCTGCGACGGACGCGCGAACCTTCGCGACGATCGCCTCCGCGTCGGCCGGGCCTGTTGTTGGCTCAGTTGCAAGCAGCGAGAGCGCCCGCAGCACTTCAAGCACTGCGGAAGATGGGGCGTCCTGCGCGCCATCGGCGCTCGCTGCTCGGGCCGCACGCGCGCGATCCGCTGCGGCGCGAGCGAGCGATGCGTCGTCAAATGATTCAACAGCCGCGGCCAGGAGATACGCCGCCGCTGCGTCGACGGTCGAAGCCGCTGCGTCGACAGTGGCCGCGTCGCCTTCGCGGAACTGTGCGCGTGCGAGGACGAGCGCTCGGTCGCGCGCATGATCGCGGATCGACTGCGGCAGTTGCGACGAGTTCGCCGCGCGGCCGAGTGCGAGCACCGCAAGCGCCGCGTCGCGCGCAGATGCTTCGATCGGCTCGTACACGTCCTTGGTCGGGTTGAGCGTTCCGAGGAGCATGACATCCGCTGCTGCCGCCCGCGGATCTCGCGGTACGACTTGCGCCGCGAGGCGGTTGGCGAGTTGCCCAACAAGCGACTCAATTCGTCCGCCGCTGATCTCCTGAAGCTCCACCACACGCCCGGCGCGCGTGACGCGTCCAGGGATCGCCGTAGGCGTGGTGCCGCGCAGACGAATCGTGGGAAATCGCGCAAGCGACACGCGGTCTTCGGGCGCGTACTGGTGCAGATCCTTCACGGGAAGCCCAGCTTCAATGAGAAGCCCGGCAATCGTGCGATCCGGGCGAGATGCGACGTCTGCTGCAAGAAGTCGGCTGGGAAAGGCTCGGAAAATGGCGCCATCGCGAATAACGGCGACGCCCTCATCGCCGACCACAAGGCGTCGGCATGCTTCTGCGATCGTGCGGCCAATGAGCGGGCGCGGCGTGCCCGCGAGCTCGATCTCAAGCGAGAGTCGCGCGGTGACCTTATCGCCCATCTCTCGCCGCACTGCGTCGATCGTGCCGTCGGACAGCGCCTTCGACACCGCTCGTCCAACCGCACGACGAAGGAGGAGCCGCGCCGCGTCTGCGGTCAGACCATCGGAGCCTGCGACGGTGGACTCGCCCAGATCGGAGCGCAACGCACCAACGCGCGGCAACTGCGCCTCTCCCGCACCCACAAGTCGGCCATCGAAGCGCAAAATCGCGCAGACCGCGGTGGTGGGCCCAAGATCGACGCGAGCCGCTGCGGAGGACTCCGCGGGGAGACTGTCGGCATCGAGCCACGCACGCGCCAAGAGATAGGCGTCAAGCGCCGTGGCGTCGCTTGCGACGTCTTCCGCGGGTGCTGTGAGCGGTGCAGAGAGCTGCGGCAAACTTTGCGCAACCGTTGCACGCATGCAACAGTGTTGCGCGCAGAAGTGGATTGCCACAATCCACGCAAACTGCAAAGGAAACGTTCGAAATCGCTCGCGCAGCGTTGAAACGCGCGGCATATTCGGAACTGTTGGGTCGGAACTCGCAACTGGAGAGTTCGGCGTCAACCGTACCGGCGCATTGACCTGCGCGTCCGACTCTGTCGGAACAGATGGACTCAGACTGAAGAACGGATTCATCATGCTCGTGACGGCGCTCCTTGCACCGAGAGACCATCGCAGAAAGATCTTGCTTTTGGCGATCTTCGCATTTATCGCGCTGTGCTGACGCGCACCGCGCACGCCGCACGCCGCGCGTACGACCCACGCCAGTTTCATCAGAGGAAAGAGGATACCCGCGCTCAGCGCACGGGCGAGCGCTTTGCACGGCTCTGCCTGTCCTCGTGCACGGTCCTCGTGCACGGTCCTCGTGCACTGATCTCGCACCTTCACGGCTGTGCGCGGCCGCGTTCCAACCGCCTCTCACATACTGCGCCTCCTGGAGGGCCAAAGACAAAGCGGCCGACGGTTGGTTCCGTCGGCCGCGAGTCATTTGGCGAACACTGTGGCGAACACTGTGACCAACACGTTGGCGCACGCGTGCGCCGAGCGTGGGTCAGAACGTGAACTTGTCGGAACCCATCGCGCCGTGGCTGTCGAGGCCGCCGCGCGCCGGTGCAGCGCGTCCGCTGCGCGCCGGGCGATCGAACTCCTCGGTGCGAGCCTCGGTGCCGGTGCCGCCCCACTGGGCGCGCTTGAGCGAGAGACCGATCTTGCGATCGTCGGTATCGACGCGCAGGATCTTGACCTCGACCTCTTGGCCGACCTTGACCACGTCCTGCGGGTTCTCGACCTTCGAGTCGCTGAGCTCGGAGATGTGGAGAAGACCCTCGAGGCCTTCCTCGAGCTCGACGAACACGCCGAAGTTGGTGATCTTCGTGATCGTGCCCTTGACGATCATGCCCGGGCGGTACGCCGACGGGATCGCCTCGACCCACGGATCTTCGGTGAGTTGCTTCACGCCGAGACCGACGCGCTGCTTCTCCTGGTCGACATCGATCACCACACACTTCACAACGTCGCCCTTCTTGTAGAGCTCGTTCGGGTGCGCGACCTTCTTCGTCCAGCTGATGTCGCTGACGTGGAGGAGACCGTCGATTCCCGGCTCGATCTCGATGAACGCGCCGTAGTTGGCGAGGTTGCGAACCTTGCCTTCGATGATGGTGCCCTGCGGGTACTTCTCGGCAACGAGCTCCCACGGGTTGACCTCGGTCTGCTTGACGCCGAGCGAGATCTCGAGCTTCTCCTTGTTGATGTCGAGAACGACAACGTCGATCTCTTGGCCGACCGAGACGAGCTCGCTCGGGTGGTTGACGCGACGCGTCCACGACATCTCGCTGATGTGGACGAGGCCTTCGATGCCTTCCTCAAGCCGCACGAACGCGCCGTACGACATGAGGTTGACGACCGTGCCCTTCGCGCGGCAGCCGACCGGGTACTTGGCCTCGATCTGCTCCCAAGGCGAAGTTTCCTTCTGCTTGAGGCCAAGGGCGATCTTCTCGCGCTCGCGGTCGATGTTGAGGATCTTGACCTCGATCTCGTCGCCAATGCGGACGATTTCGCCCGGGTGGTTCACGCGGCCCCACGACATATCGGTGATGTGGAGCAGGCCGTCGATGCCGCCGAGATCGACGAACGCGCCGAAGTCGGCGACGTTCGTAATCACGCCGCGCACAACGTCGCCTTCGCGAACGTTCTCAAGCAGGCGCTTCTTCGCAGCGTCGCGCTCATCCTCAATCAGCTTGCGGCGCGAGATAACGATATTGCGGCGCTCTTCATCGATCTTGAGGATCATCGCGCGCATCGGCTTGCCGACGAACTCGCCGATGTCGCCAGGGCGGCGCACATCGACTTGCGACGCGGGAAGGAAGACGGGCACGCCGATATCGACGAGCAGGCCGCCCTTGATCTTGCGAAGGCACTTGCCCTCGATGACATCGCCTTCCTTGCGGGTGAGAAGGATGTTCTCCCATCCGCGAATGCGATCGGCCTTGCGCTTCGAGAGGCGCACGCCGCCGGTCTCATCTTCGAGGCTCTCGAGGAGGACTTCAACCTCGTCGCCCACGGCAACGTCGGTGTCCTCAAACTCGTTGCGGTCGATGAGCCCTTCGCTCTTCAGACCGACTTCGACGACCACGTGGTCGCCAGAGAATCCAACGACATGACCCTTGAGGATCGCGCCCGGTGCGTAGCCACTGACTTCACTTGAGATCAGGCTGTTCATGTCGCCCGAAGCGACGCTTTCCATGCCCGCCTCGCGGAGCATGCGCTCCACTTCGCCGTCAGCAAGCTTGAGATCCTCAATCAGGTTGTAGTCGACCATATGTGTGTGCGTGTTTCCCACGCGCCGGCACCGAGCCAGCACGCGCCGATAGAGACAACCGGGTCGGACAACCGTCCGAGCTTGAAGCCGGGTTCACCGCCTCGGGTGCGGAGAATCGGACACAATACCCGAGCCGCACGCTTGATTGAAGCGCATCAACGCTTGATCGCATCAAGTCGTCCTCCGAACGTCCGCGGGCGTTATCGGCTCGGAATTGGCTCAGCGACCCGGCTGGGCAGCAGGAATCGAGCCCTTTCCCGGGGCGACGAACTTCCTGAGTGACATAAACCCGATCACGCCGATCCCGTTGATGAGCGTGCAGATCACAAGAACAAGCGGCGCGTGGCCGCGCGGCGCGAGCCACTGGTGCAGCGCCCATGCTGCGACCGGCGCCAAGATTCCTCGGATTCCGTTCAGGGTTACGTGCACCGCCATGTAGTCGGCGTCGCGCTCGGCAGAGGAGAAGTCTTGGTGACCGAGATTCCACGCGAGCGTGCCGCCCGCGTAGCCGATGCCAAGAAGGAACGCGCCGGCGTAGAGCAATTCGATGGAGTGGAGATACGACGCAAGCGTGACCGCGGTGCTGGCCAGCACGAAACTCCAACCGTGGATGGAGCGGAAGTGGATGATGTGCGACGCGTCCATCATCTTCGCCCAGAGCGGGATGGCCAGCGGCATGATGAGCAGGGGGATGATGGCGTTGATCAAAATTCCCTGCGTGTAATCCAGCTTGAACTGGTCGGTGACCACAAACGTCATGGGCGCCATCAGCATGAGATTGCCGAAGCCGAAGACGCTCATCCACCACATGAACTTCGCGTAGAGGCGATCCTCACGAAGAAGCGTGACCATACCGAGCGGGTTGAATCCAGAGTCTTTCTTGCGGCCATTGGTTTCTGCGCGCTGCAGCGCCCGCGCTCGGCGCAGTCGAACCTTGCGATAGATGTTGTTTCCAATCAGACCGCACGCCGCAAGCATCGGAAAGAGGTAGTGGTAGTTGTCCGGGTTCCAGTCCATCGCGCGGCCGACGATGAAGCCCGCTGCGGCGAGAAACAGGCTCTGAACCGTGGCGAGTTTGCCAGCGATTGTGGCGCGACTTGCGTTTGGATAGTTGTTGCGCCAAACCGCGGCGCGAATCGTGATGACGCCAGTCCACGCGGTGCGTGCAAGACCGAGCGCCACGCAGACGGCGAGAAGGCCGAACGCGTCACGCGGAAAGAGCGCGATCGATGCCACAAGAATGCAGGCCGCGATTTGCAGCCACGAAATGAACGCAACCTTCGGGCGGCCGCGCGCGAGTGCGGCCCAAATGAAGCTGGTGAGATTGGCAACGTTCGGTGCGGCCAGCGCCCACGCGGTGGCAAGGTCGAGCCACGCGTCGCTCACCCCGGGTTGGCCTTCGAACGCCTTCTTCACCACAACTGCGATCGCGCCACCTTCGATCGCGCCAAGCATGAGCGGAAGAAACGCCCAGCTCACCAGCTCGCGGCCGTAGGTGCGCCGCAACATGGGCGGCAACTCGGCAGGGTGGAAACTGCGCGCGAACGTTCCGACGATGCGGACGGGAATGAAGAGCGGTGCGAGTTCGCGCACGGGAGGAGGAGGGCTCAGGCGAAACGCAGATGGTAGGCGGAAGAGGCGTGTTGCTGTCAGGCCGCGTCGCCGCGCTTCCGCTGGCACTCGTGCCCTCGTCGTGACATGAGCGCCCGTCAGACGAAGTCCGGGCGAAGCTCAAACGAAGTCTGCGGAATGGATGATGTCCGACTTCGACTCCGACTCCGACTCAGACTCCCACAGGAACGGTTCCGCAGACTCACGTCTGCGGGCACTCGTTGTTTCAGCACTCGTTGTTTCAGCTGTCGTGATTTCAGCGGCCGTGATTTCAGCAGTCGTGGTTTCAGCAGTCGTGGCTGAGGCCGCGTTGTCTGGTGCCTGTTGGTGGGATCTCGACTCGCAGGTTCGAGGAGATCGAAAGTCGTGGGTGCCGGTCAGATTCGTACGCCCGACGTGCCAGCCAGATTTGCGGCCCGATTCTTTACTCGAGGCGAACTGATCCGAGGCGAATTGATCCGATGCGAATCGATCCCAGGCGAATAGGGGGCAACGCCCATCAAATCACAGCAGAACCGCCTGCTCACGCGGGATCGGAACCCAAGTGCAATGTCGGTCGAAGCCGCTCAGATCACGGCTGTCCGCCGGTATCCATGATTGGATACGGCGAAAGCGAGCTTGGCTTGTTGGTGAGCCAGAAGCGACCGAGGTCGTTCCAGACGCCGCGAAGGTCTTGGTCTGCATTCACAGCCCAGTTCACGTCGATGTCGACGGGACGCTCCGCAGTCGCCATGAGTTCCGGCGTGAGATCGCTTGTGATCGACTTGAGGTCAACCTTGTTCGGATCGGACTGGCAGCCGGCGAACGAGAGTGCGATGGCGGCCAAAGCGAACGAAACACAACCGGTCGTACGAGTCATGGAAGAAATCCTCAAAGTCGGAACATCATGCGGGAATCCGGAGGGGTTGTCAATCACGCCAAAATTCCGGGCTACACTCGGCCTCGCACGCCCTCGGACCCCCGCGGGCAGGCTGTCAGGCACATCGCCTCGAACCTTGCTTGAACCCTAGGGATCGGCGAGTTCCGCGACGAAGACCAGGCCTCCCTTGCGCAAGGCGCCGCGACCTGTCGGGGCGCCCCGAGGCATTGAGTGGAAGGTCGGGATCGATGGCCGTCGAACCCACCTTGCAATAGGGTTCGAGCGCTCGTCCCTGGCTGGCGGCTGCGCCGGAAACGGCACGCCGCATCGACCGCTTCGGTCGGTCTTTCCCGATGGGGTCCGCGGGCGTGCGCAGCAGAAGTCACGCTCGCGCAGCAGAAAGCACTGCTCAAGCAACCGAAGTCACAGCTCAAGCAGCCAACGTCGCGGCGGCGTTGCCTGTCCCACGCGTTGCACGGCGAGCGGCACTTCGAAGCTCCCCGACCAATAGGTGAAGCGACTGCGGATCGGGCGTTCTGCAACGCTTGGTCGCGCGTAGTCGGCGAGCGTGGGGTCGCCGGTGATGCGAAGCGTCCATCGGCCGTCTTCTTCGGGGTCTTGCGAGAAGAGCCGATCGAGTGCGCTGGCGTCTTCGATCGGCGGAAGCCAACGCGCACGCGCTCCGCCAAGGCCGCCCGACCACCAGATCCGACTTGTGCGGCGCGGAACGCCATCTTCGCAGACGTCGATGCGCAAGCCGAAGAGTGTGTCGTTGAACTCCTCTCCAATGGCGCCGCCTTGGCTGAACTGGAGCCCCGCGCGCGGGCTTCCAGAGGACCAGACGATGAGCCCGCGGTCGGCGGCAAACACCCGAGCCACCGCCGCGCGATGCTCGTCGGAGTCGACAGGAGACGCGTCGACTTCGTCTGGCTCTCGGCCGCGCAACTCAGGTACAAGCGTCGATGCGGAGGGGTACGCGATCCATGCGTTGTCGTCGATTGAACCAAGCGGGCGCACCTTGATGTCGACGAGAATTGGGAGGCTTCGATCAAAGCCCGCGGGCACCTCGAGCATCAGCGGACCGCTCCGCCCGATCGGGTTGAACCGAGCCGACCATCGCGCGTCGTCCCCGTGGCGAATCGTCACGCGCGCGTCGATGGCGTCGGGCCACCAGCTGGCAAGATCAAGCGCGACGACGCGCGGCGCGTCGGCAGCGCTCGAGAGAAAGGCGACCTCGACCCTTGGTGCGATTCCAAGAAATCGCGCACGCATGGGGTCGTCGCGCGGCATGCTTCCAAGTAGTACCGTCGCAAGGCGCCCGTACTTCGCCTCCCACGGCGCGCTCCCCGGAGTGTGTTCGCCCGCCGACGTCACCAAATCCACCGCGCTGGCGAGGTGCTCAGGCTTGAAGCCGCCGCGGAGGAGGCGCACACGAAGTTCGTCTGTGATCGAGCCAGAGCCTGCCTCGTTGAGATAGGGCGTCACCATCAGCAACATCGATGTCGGGACGGCGCTCCACGGCCCCTGCATCATGAAGCGTGCACGCATCGACAGCGCGATGGCAGCGATTCCTGCGATGGCGAGGGCTGCGCGCCCGAGCGAACGCCGTGTTCGGCGGGTCGATGCCTCGTCGGCCGCAACGTGGCCGCACTCGCCGCAGCGTCGCGATGCGGCGACGTCGTCGGGTCTCGCGGCCTCTGGACCAAGTTCGTGCCAGCAGCGCGGGCATCGGCGACGACCGCGCGCGGGGTCGCCCACGATCGATCGCGCTGCGACGGTTACGCAGACAACAATCGCCGCGAAGGCGCCGATTGAGAGCAGCATCGGAACGAAGTCGGCCACTCCGTCAAGGTTAGCGCACGAACGCCCAACGGATGAGTTCCTTGGGAGTGGGCGGCTTTCCCTGCATGAGCACACCCACTCGGAAGATGCGCGCCGCAAGCCACAAAAGCCCTGCCGCGGAGACGAAGCCCCACGCGGTCGCGGCGACGATCTGCCAGAGCGGCACGGGCTCGGTCGCGGCGGTGAGGCGGAGGATCATCACGAACGGCGACGCGGGCGGGATGAAGCTCGTGATGGTGGCGAGCAGCCCGTTCGGGTCCTGCGTGATGGGCATCCAGAGGATGAGCGGCACGAGGAGCAGCGTCATCACGGGCCCGACGAGCGACTGCGCTTCGCGGAGGTCGCTCACGGCGCTGCCCACCGCGGACATCATGGCCGCGACCATCACATAGGCGATCACGAAATAGATCGCGAGGTAGACGAGGTGCATTGTGGGCACCAGGTCGCCCATCGCAAGCGCCGACAGCCCCGCGATGCCGAGCGCGCCGTACATCACGAGCATGACCGTGCTGACGAGCGCGTATCCGACGATCTTGCCGCCGAGGAGCTGGAGCGGGCTCGCTGCCGCGAGCAGCACCTCCATCACCTTGTTCGACTTCTCCTCGATGGTGGTGGTCAGCAGGTAGTTCGCGCTCGTGAAGACCGTGAGCCACAGGAGGAGCATGAACGCCATGGGCACGAGGAAGCGCGCCTCGGTGTTCTCCTCGGCCTCTGCGCCCTCGGGCGAGATGCGCGTGGTGCGCGGCGCGGGGCGGTCCTTGAGCCGTGCCAGGAGCTCCGCGTCGAGCCCGCTCCGATCGACGCGCTCCTCCTCGAGGGCCACGCCGAGGGCGCGGCTGATCTGGCGCACATGCTTCGGCGAGAGCGAGCTCGGGATGAAGAGCTCGAATCCGTCGATCTCGTTCGCCGGGTCGAGCGCCGCGGGCGGAATCGCAGCACCCGCGAGGATCCTGCCCTCGCGCACATCGCGCTTGATCGCCTCGACCGCGTCGAGCGATGGCTCCACGCGCCAGGTGACCTCGATCCGCTGCGGCGCAGCGGCGAGGCTCGACGCCGCGTCGAGCGCCTCCGCGGTGCCCGCGGGCGATGCCGGGTTCGCCTCTGCGGAGGCGAGCTCGTCGAGCACTTCCTTCGTGCTTGGCGGCGTGACGAGGATCTGCTCCGCGCGCGCCGACACGGTGCCGTCCGGGTCGGCGACGACGATCGTTCCGACGAGCGGCGGCGACTCGCGCGAGATGAGGAACGGCATGAGCGTGATGACGCCGAACATGACGACGGGAACGGCCACCGCGCCGAAGATGAAGCCCTTCGTGAGCGCGGTGTGGCGGAACTCGCGCCACGCGATGAGCGCGACCTTGCCGAGGTACGACTGTTGTGGGCGATTAGGCATCGATCTTCGCTCCCTTACGTGCTG
>JBILDS010000144.1:0-7969 GCA_044352505.1 Phycisphaerales bacterium | reverse complement strand
GACTGGGACTTTGGGGACTGGGGCTTTGGCGAATGGGGCTTTGGCGAATGGGGCTTTGGCGAATGGGGCTTTCGCGCCAACCCTCCGCGCCTCTACCGCCCCGCCCGCCGTCAACCGAAGATTGAACGCTTCAATTCGGCCTGATTCGGCTGAGTCGGCCACGCAGATGGCCGATTCCTGCGTACGTTGTTGAAGAGGGCTTGGCGTGTGGGCTGGTGATGCAGTCGGAAGGTTGAACCTGGAGCCGCACTCGATGGATCGACGCAACGAGCCAGATCTTTGGAACACCGACCCCGCAGCGCGTACTTCGGCGCGCGGCTCGACGTTCCGCGCCCATGTGGTGGCTGCGCTTGTGCTTGCATCGCTCTGTGCGCAGCCGCTGGTGGCGCAACTCGCGCCACCAACCCCGCGAGGCGCACCTGCGCGGCCGAACACGCCGTCGAAACCCGAGTCGAAGCCTGATTCACGACCCGAGTCGAAGCCTGATTCACGACCCGAGTCGAGGCCTGATGCACGACCCGAGTCGAAGCCGACGCCCGGTCGCGGCACGCCTGATTCTCCCGAATCACCGGAGTCTCCATCGAAGCCTGACGCGCCGAAGCCGCTACCCGGTCGGCGTGATCCCCGCCCCCCAGAGTCGCGGCCCGAGGCCGAACCTCCGACCGTCACCCCGGGAAGGAATGACCCTCGCCCCCCCACGGGGCGGCCCGGGGCAGAGCCCCCCACTGTCGTTCCGGGCAGGAATGATCCTCGCGGTCCGGTCACGCGGCCGGGTGCGGAGCCGCCGTCGTTGGCGCCGGGTCGCCGCGACTTCAGAGACCCGATTCGCCCTCCCGGTCACGACCTGCGGCCCGGCCAAACGCCTGGTCGACGCAAGCCTGAGGGGCGCCCAATCATGCCCGTGCGCTTCGGCCCGAGCTGGCGGCGATAGGTTCTGTCTGACGGATCCCCGAAGACCAAAGATCCGCGCGGCGCCCGGCTGGCAAGGAGGCGAGACGAAGCTGTATCCCATGATCCATGGACGCGATACAGCGAGTTGAAGCCGACAAAGTTGGATCATGGCCAGCCAGGATGACCCGCGGATCGACGTCCGGGGATCCATCAGACAGAACCTAGGCTGTGGATGGCGGATTCCCGCCGACCACAGATCTGCGCGGTGCCCAGATGGCACGGCACCTGAATGAAAGCGCGGCCCCAGAGAGACCCCAAGCACCGCAACGAAACCAGTGCCGGAGAGGTTTGTCGTAGGCGCGTGGTCGCGTGTCTGAGCGGTCGCGGCTGCGGCCGCGCGCTTTGGTGCTCGCAGCGCCGGCGGCTGCGGCTGCTGCGCGCTTTGGTGCTCACATCGGAACCGGCACGTCCCGCCGCGCGGTTTTGCTGCGCGGCTGCCTCCCGCTACTCTGTACGGCCTGCGCCTTGCGGGCCCTCGCCTGAAGCGCCGCGCGCGATGCGGGCGAACGCACGCCCCGCGCGCCTCCGTGGCGCAGCCTCCGGGCTGCCGACCAGAGATCGAGACATGCCCCACGCGATTCCGAAGACGCCCGCGCCAACACCCCTTCACGCACCCGCGCAAACGCGGCGACGTCGACACGCTGCGTCCTGGTGGGCCATGATCGTCGGAGTGATCGCGTCACTCAGCGCCGTCGCGCCCGTACGTGCGCAGAGCGCCTGTGCCGCCGATCGGAATGGCGATGGCGTTGTGAACGCGAACGATCTCGCGCTTGTTCTCTCGAGTTGGGGCGGCTGCAGCGGATGCGCTGGCGACACGAACTCTGACGGCTTTGTCGACGGAGTCGACCTCGCGCTCATCCTGAACCGCTGGGGCGCGTCCTGTGCGCCAACCGTCGTGGCCATCACGCCAAATGCGGGTCCGCTCGCGGGTGGCGTCGCAGTCACGATCGCTGGCGACAACCTACTCGACCCCTCCAGCGTGACCTTCGGCGGCGCGCCTGCGACGATTCTCGCCAGTACGCGCAACGCGGTCTCTGTGCTTGCCCCCGTGCGCCCTGCGGGCACCGCAACGGTGGCCGTGACCACGCTCGGTGGCACGGTGTACGCGGGCAGCTTCACGTACTTCGGGGCGCCCTCGATCGACACAGCATCGCCGAGCACCGGGCTTGCGGTCGGCGGAACATCGGTCACGATCACTGGGAGCGGCTTCTACGGCTCACCGACGGTGCGCTTCGGAAAGTTGGCGGCGACATCGGTCACTGTCGTCTCGCCCACGCAGCTTGTCGCCGTCACGCCAGCGGGCGCTGCGGGCGCAACCGTCGGCGTCTCGGTGGCCACAGAGTCGGGCGTCGCGAGCGCGCCGGCGGCGTTCTCGTTCGTCGCGTTCATCGTGCCTTCGTGGGCAACGCTTCTGGAGGGTGCGCCCGACCCAGCCGTGGTCACGAACCAATTGCTTCGCGAGGCGATCGTCGCCACCGGCTACGCGTGGCGCGTGCGCGACAACGCCTCGCAAATCGAGATGCTGCTCGTGCCTCCGGGCACCTTCAACATGGGCTGTAGCCAAGGGTCGGTGAACGCGGCGTGCAACGCGTGGGAACTGCCGGTCCACGCCGTCACGCTCACCAACGCGTACTACATCGGCCGCTACGAGGTCACGCAGGCGCAATGGACCGCGGTGATGGGCTCGAACCCGTCGAACTACCAGGGCACCGGTTTCCCGAACGCGGCGAACCGGCCCGTCGAGAAGGTCTCGTGGCTCATGACCGAGGGGTTCCGCGCAGCAACCGGGCTTCGCCTCCCCACCGAGGCGGAGTGGGAGTTCGCATGCCGTGCGGGCACCACGACGCCGTTCCACTCGATGCCCGGGTATCCAGACGGCACCACGAACGACGCGCTCGCGACCGAGATCGCGTGGTACTACTTCAACACCTGCTCCGGCGGCGCCGGCTGCGAGACGAACCCGGTTGGCCTGAAGGCTGCGAATGCGCTCGGCCTCCACGACATGCTTGGCAACGTGTGGGAATGGACGAACGACCGCTACGCCGACTACAGCTCCGACGCGCAAACGAACCCAACCGGCGCGCCATCGGGAACGTCGCGCGTCATTCGTGGCGGCTCATGGAGCAGCGGCACGTTCAACGTGCGTTCCTCGGAGCGCGCCTTCAACGCCCAGACCGCAACCTTCAGCAGCATCGGATTCCGCGTGGCGCGGAGTCCGTGAAGCGAGAGATCGCGCTCACGAAGCCGCCGCTCGCGCAGACGTTACGGATCTCGCGCCACCCGGAACCCGTGGTCGTCCGTCACAGAGGACTCGAGGCATCCGAACCAAGCGCGCGTCGGCGAAAGGCGCTGGCCACGCACGGCGCCAGACAAGTTGTGCGCACTCGTTGCATCAGTTCGACGGCGCCTCAGCCGCCGCCGTCCACTCCGCCGCCTTGGCGTCGTGGCCCTTGCCCGGATCGGCGGCATGCCACGCCGTATAGAGCGCGCTCAGCCGACCAGCCGCTTGTGCAAGGCGATCCCGAGGCTCGCCGGACGCCCGGACCGCGGCGGCGAGGCCGTCATACCCGCTCAAGAGGAGCGGCTCGGCCTCGGCGAACTTCCCCTGGCCAAGCAACGCGCCACCCACGCGTGATCTCAGGTCGGCGAGTCGCCAGTCGTCGGAAGGAAGACTCTTGGTCCGGGTGGCAAGCAGTGCGTTCCAGACGACCTCGGCCTCGTCATGGCGTCGGAGAGCCTCCAACGACTCCGCCAGTTCGGATGCCGCCGTCGATGTATCCGCGTGATCCTCCCCGAGCACCCGCCGGCGCCTCTCCCACGCCTCGCGAAGGTACCGCTCCGACTCGCCGACCTTGCCCGCGGCCCGCAGGGTGCCTCCGAGCTCACCGATGGCCTCGAGCGTGTCGGGAGCATCGTCTCCCAGCACGCGTCGGCACTTCTCCTCTGCTTCGCGATAGAGCGTCTCGGCCTCGCTCGGCCTACTGGTGGACCGCAGCAGCCGCGCCAGATTCAGGACGGAGCGCAGCGTCTCGGGATGCTCTTCGCCCAGCACGCGGCGCCGGACCCGCAGCGCCTCGCCCAAGTACTTCTCGCTCTCGCCGAACTCGCCCCGCTCGCGCAGCAGCGTGCCGAGGTTGTTGAGCGACGTGAGGGTGTCGGGGTGCTCGTTCCCAAGCACACGACGACGCCTCTCGAGCGCCTCGCGGACGAGGGGCTCCGCCTCATCGAACTTTCGTTGGGCTTGGAGCAGCGCGCCAAGGTTGTTGATGGAGATGATCGTGAAGCGGTCGTCGCTCCCCAGCAACCGCCGATACCCCTCCATCGCCTCGCGACAGAACGGTTCCGCCTCGCTCAACCTGTCCTCGACGAGCCGCAGCGCGCCCATGTTGTTGATCGCGGCGAGCGTGTCGGGGTTCTCGTTGCCCTGCACGCGGCGGCGCCTCTCCAGCGCATCGATCCAGAAGCGCTCGGCCTCGGCGAATCGTCCGAGGTGGGCGAGAACAAGGCCCATGTTCTCGCCAGAGCTGATCGTGTCGAGGTGCTCTTCTCCGAGCACACGGCGGCGGGTCTCGTAGGCGGACTGCTGAAGCGTGAGAGCGGCCTCGAGCAGTCCGATGTTCCGGTAGAGGACAGACAATGCCTGCCGCAGGCTCGCTTCGGTCTCGGGATCGTCCTTGAACCGCTCGTCGATAGCCTTGATCGCGGGCTTCAGGATCGTCCGGTCGATCATCGCGGCCGCTGCGTCGGTTGCGTTCACCTCGGCGAGTTCGCGCCGGAACGCATCGACTCGGCTCGCGCGCTCCGCCTCCGGCACGCCCGCCTTCGCAAGCGCCGCCGCGAAGCGTTTCTGAACGTCCTCGACCAAATCCACGCCCGCCGCGTTGGTGTTGAACCCCCTGAGCATCCCCGCCTGGAAATCCGACACCTTCTTGAGCTGGTCGGCGCGCAACTTCTCCGCCTGCTCCGCCTTCTCGGCGGCGGCGGCTCGCTCGTCGGCTCTTGCGCGCTGCTCGTCGGCCTCCGCGCGCTGCTCGTCGGCTCTTGCGCGCTGCTTGTCGGCCTCCGCGCGCTGCCTCGCCTCGTTGTCCCCGGCGAGCACCGCCGCGTCGCGCTGCCTCGCGGCCTCACGCGCCTGCCAGAGCGCCGTGCCGAAGCCCGCGACGAGCGCGACCGCCACCGACGCGGCCGCGCCCACCTGCAGGCGGTTGCGGCGCACGAACTTGCGCAGGAGGTAGCCCCGGCTCTCGGGCGCGGCCTCGAGCGGCATGCCGTCGAGGTATCGCCGCACGTCGGTCGCAAGCGACTCGGCGCTCGCATAGCGACGCGCGCGATCCTTGCGAAGCGCCTTCATCGGAATCCACTCGAGCTCGCGCCGCAGCTCGCCCGAGATGTCCGCGGGCTGCGCCTGCCGCGCCTCGGCGATCCTCGCGCTTGTCTGATCGTCGGCCGCACTCACCCGCGTGCTCGGCTTCGGCGGGTCGACTTCGCGGATGATGCGCTGGATCTCGGCATATCCCGCGCCCCGGAGCGTCTTCGGATCGAACGGAAGCGTTCCGCTCAGCAGTTCGTACAGCACCACGCCCAGCGAGTAGACGTCGGTGCGCGTGTCGATGTCGAGCGCCCCCATCTCCGCCTGCTCGGGGCTCATGTACTCGGGCGTGCCGATCAGCTGCCCCTGCTCGGTGAACACCGTCTTCCCGGCAAGACTGCTGTGGATCGCCTTCGCGACGCCGAAGTCGATCACCTTGACGATGTGGCCGCGCCCGTCGCCGCCGTGGGCCACAAGGATGTTGCTCGGCTTGATGTCGCGGTGGATGACCCCCTTCATGTGGGCGTGCTGCACCGCCTCACACACGGGGATGAAGAGCGCAAGCCGCTCCCTGATCGCGAGCCGCTGACGGTCTGCGAAGGCCGTGATGGGCTCGCCCTTCACATGCTCCATCACGAAGTACGGGCGGCCGTTCGGCGTGACCCCGCCGTCGAGCACCCTCGCGACGTTCGGGTGGTCCATCACCGCGAGCGTCTGCCGCTCATGCTCGAAGCGGGCGATCACGGCCCTCGAGTCCATGCCCGGCTTGATGATCTTCAGCGCGACGCGCTGCACCATCGGTTCACGGCGCTCGGCGAGGTAGACCACGCCGAAGCCGCCCTCGCCGATCACCTCGAGCAGCTTGTACGGGCCGATCGACTCACCGGGGCGCTCACCGACGCCACCCGGCGGCATCGGCGGCGTCGCGTCGCCTCACTTGCCGCCGCGATCGAGGCTCGCTGTGACCGGGTCGTCTGGAAGCGACGGATCAGGCATCCCGAGAGTGTAGACAAAGCGGTTCCTTCGTCACAGGCAGCGGTCGACGGGCTGCGAGCCGATTGACATCCACTCGCTGGCGACGCGGTCGGCTCACCCCGCGACAGACTCGCGTGCCGGCCTCGTCGAGAAACCGCGTCTCATCGCGCGTCGGCGCCCCGAGCAACCCGGCGATACCCTCTCCATCACTGCATGTCCTCGAACGAGTCATGCCTCCACCGCTTCTTCGCAGCCTGCGTCTTCGCGGGCGGATGTGGGGCGGCCATCTGGCTCGTGGCGTGCGGATGGAACGACCCGGCGGTCGCGAATGGATCGGTCCCCGCCGCGCTCGGCTTCGTCGTGGGAGTCGCGGTCTTCCGCGTGATCGCGTGGCTTCGGCCCCCGACCCGTGGAGGTGAGGGCGGAAGTTCAGACGGAGCCCCGGCTGTGGAACCCATGGTCGACACGATGTTGCGAACGGATCGCTTTGGGAGATGGTGGCGTGCGCCGATCACCGTTGGTGTCGGAGGCTCCGAACGCACGACGACCCTCCTCGGCACCACGCCCCTCGAGCGGTCGCTCACGCGTCTCGCACTGGTTGCCCTCGTCGCGGCCTGGATCCTTGCGGGGCGCATGGGCTGGGTCTGGTTCCCGACCCCCCGCACCGGGCCAAGGCCGAGCATCATTCGCAAACTGCTCGGGATGGACCCGTAGAGCGCACGCGGAGAGCAGGCCCCGAGGCGCGCGAAAGTGGAAAGCCCGGTGCCGGGACGCACGGGTACCACCGGGCACCGCGCGGCACGTGCGCGGCACCGTTCGTCTGTGAACGGGCCACTGAAGCCCAGAGACGAACAACCCCGCCGGTCCAGGCGGGGTCGGAGAGGGCGAAGGCCCTTCAGAGCATATTGACACGAAAACGCCTGCTATCTAGCCCTGGGATGGACCAGGGTGCGGGCCGGCGGAAACCCGCGCGTCACCCTGTCCAAGCGCTCAGCAGGATCCCGAGGTCGGCGCCGCCGGTGGTGCCGTCCTGGTCGATGTCGCTCGGGCCGGGCGCGCCCCACGCCGAGAGCAGCGCGCCGAGGTCGGCTCCGTTCACGCCGCCGTCGCAGTCGATGTCGGCACCGCAGCTCGGCGGCAGCGCGAGGGCGCTGAACTGCGCCAGGAACACCGGATCATCTCCAAAAGATTGGAAAATACTGACCCCATTGAAATTGGTGCCTACTGAACCGGCGACCCCCATTCCAACTATACGTCCCAGTGAGTCAGCGACCAAGCAACCGGAGTCTAGCTGGTATATCCGCCCTAAGCCAGGGAAAGTGTCGGCATCCTGAGTAAATCCCTGCTTGAATATATCTGGATTGAATCCAAAAGAAATCTGATTATCCAAAGGACTAAATACCGCCCGTACATTACCATCCTGACCTAGGTTTCCCTGTGCCTCTGAGGCGCTACGCCCATAACCAACAAACGCTAGGTAACCGGATGCCGTACCGAAAACTGCATTGTTCCCTGCAACGGTTGTATCCCCCCAAAAGAATGAATAATCCCGCATCGAAGGGTTGCGTGAGGCTGACATATTGCCGGCAATCCATCGGTTGACACCAACCACCTGACCAGGGTCGGAATTAAAATTAGAGCCCATGCGCACGGTAGAGACCGTGGTGTATCCATCAAAATCGGCGATATTATGCATCGCCGTTACAAAAAGGGCCCGCATCCCACCTTGCTGAG
>JBILDS010000143.1:0-7985 GCA_044352505.1 Phycisphaerales bacterium | reverse complement strand
GTTGACGGAGAGCGGTATTGCGATTGCGCCGCACGCGGTGCGCACATGGACGGCGCAGCTCGGCCTGACCGGCCGCGTCGCTGGCGCGCGCGTGCAGTATCGCCCGGGCGACGCGCCAACTGCTGAGCTCAGCATCGAGGGGCTCGCGATGGATCTTCCACTCGAGCTGCTTGGCGCTGGCAAACTCGAAGAATCTTGGAGTGGGCTCGTTGGTGGCAAGCAGGTTCCGCCCGCCGCCACGCCAAGAATGATGCTGCGTGAGGGCACACTCCGCTTCGACGGTGACACGGTCGCGCTTGTCGGGTTGCGCGGCGAGTTAGGCGCGCGCGACGACGCCGCGCGCGTGATCGCGCTCCCCTTCGAGTGTGAACTTGAGCTTCATGTGCCACGCGCCACGCTCCCTCCGTTTGACTGGGAAGCGCGCGAATCGTGGTTTGAGCAAGCCGCCGCGCGTGCGCCGTTCAGCATGTCGGTTCGTATCCCGAACTTCAGTTCGCCAGAGATTCGGCCCGACGGCCCAGACATGCTGCAGCTGCCGCAGGCGGCCGCGAAGATTCTCGCCGACTTCAACGTATCGGCCTGGACATTCGATCTGAGCACCACCATCGCGCGCGCAGCACCCAGCGCAGACGGCGTTGCCGCACCTGTGCGAACCACAGGTCTGCTTCGGCTCGACCGGGGAACCGGAGCCTACGCGGAGTTCCCGTATCCGCTTGTCGATGTGAAGGGAACGATTCGCTTTGAGAACGATGATGTCGTCATCGAGCGTTTGGTGAGCCGCGTGGAAGACGGCGATGAGGCAACCATCTCAGGCAGACTCATCGGTATCGCAACCGGCGCAGAAATCGACCTCCGCATCGAATGCGCAAACACGCCTATCGATGATCGACTCTTCAAGGCCTTCGAAGAGGGGCCGGGCGATGCGCTGCGTATTCTGTTTGACGCACAAGCGCACACGCGCCTTGGCGCCGCAGGACTCTTGCCTGACGCTGCGGCGCTGGTTGAGCAGCGCAGGCAGTTGGCGGCGCTTGCGAATGCGCCCGGTCGCGAGGCAGAGCGCACGCGCCTCGAACGAAGCCTGGCCGCAGGGCCGTTCGCGCTTGGGGGGCGATGTGGGTTCGTCATGCGCGTCTACTCGCCCGCAGGATTTGGTCAGCCTGTGTTGGTCACCGGCGACGTGCGCGTGCGCGACGCAGGTCTCGTTTTCGCCCGCTTTCCCTATCCACTCCGCATCAAAGAAGGACTTGTCACGGTGCTCGACGAGGCTGTCGTGGTTGCGGAAGGCGGGCTGCGCGCGGTGACTCCGGCGGGTGGACAGTTGATCGTCTCGGGATCGGTTCAGATTCCCCGTGAGCGCCCCGGCATTCGCGGCATGCGACCGTTGATTGAGTTGAACGGCACCGACGACGCCATCAACCCCGCGCTTTTGGCCGCGATTCCGCATGAGGACTTGGCGACGGTTGAGCATCCGGGCTGGCCGGGTGAGGATCTCGCGCCCGCTGCGGAACTTCTTCGCGCCCTTGGACTCTCCGGCGCACTCGATCTGCTTGGATTCGTCACAACCAAGCCCGACGGATCCGACGCGTTCCAGATCGAACTCGATTTCCGAGACGGACGCGCCGCACCCGACGCCGCAGGACGCGCGTGGCTGACCAAGGAAGGGCTTCCTTGGCCGGAAGGATTCGTGCTCGAATCCTGCAAGGCGAACATTGAAATTGAGCCCGAGCGCGTGCGATTCGAACAGTGCACCGGACGACGCGGCGGCGGTGCGATCACGGCACGCGGATTCGCCGATCTTGCCGGCCCCGCACGCGAAGTTGTGCTGTCGCTTGACGACCTTCCCATCGATGGGGCATACGGCGGATATCTCTCCGATGACCCGATTGAGGCGCGGCGACGATTCGTGCGGTTCAGTCCGAGCGGCATCCTCGATGGCTCGGTCACCCGCACGGTCGATGCAAATGGCGCCGTAACCCGCGGAAATCTCGTTCCTGTTTGGCTCGAGGTGACCATGGATGGCACGCGTGTTCGCGCGGATCACATCGCTGGAAGCCTTGAGGTCGATGGATCGAATGTGCGAGCCGACAGCCTCGAACTTCGTCTTTCGAGCGAAGGCGCCGATGACGGCATTCTCCGTCTCTCTGGTCCACTTCAAGTGGACACGCTCGATGCCCGGCTTACAGACGCGCGAATCGAATCGCCCATCGTGCGTGAGTTCCTCACGGTTCGAAGTCCCGCACTTGTGTCGCTGCTGCGCGAGCGACAGGTTCGCGGTGTGTACGACGCGCACTACACCGCGGTGGGCGGAGAGCGACTTGAGGTTGCGCCAAAGTCGCTCAGCATGCACGGCGGAAGTTCAACCGACCCTTCGATTCGCGCAGCACTCGCGTGCGCGCCCGGTGCCGCGATTCGCGCAACCACCAATGAGGTGCAACTCGATCTCCGTGCATCGGTGACCGATCCGGCCGCAGCGATCGACGAAACCCGTGCCCCCCTTGCGGGCGAGGTTGCATTGCAGGGGCGATTCAATCTCGCGAACGAACCGACGCTTGAGGCGACATACACAATCGACGTCTCTCGCCTCACACCCGTCGTACACGCCCTTCTCCCTCCACCACTCGATCTCTCCGCGCGCGCAATTGAGTTGACCTCAACCGAGCGATTCACGCTTGCGCTCCCAAAGGTCTTCGCGCGCTGGTCTCAAGAGGGCAATGCGGAAATGCCTGCGCTGTACGAGCTTGATGGCGTGGCGAGCTTTGCGGGCGCTGCATTCGACGCTGGAGTCAGCGTCACGGCGCTTGAGGCCGTGATGCCACTTCACTTGCGCTACGAACCTGATGCGGAGGCACCCGTGGACTTTCGCGCGGGACTCGACGCCAGTGGCGCGCGTGTTGCCGGACGCCCGATTGGCGCGAGTCTGCTGGCGATCTCATCGATTCAGAACGGCGATGGCCTTCGCATTGATGGTGCGGGAAATGTCGCGGGCGGACGTTTTGACATGCTCGCCGATCTCGATTTCACGCGCGACTTCTATGAGCTTCGCGCGCGCGTGGCTGAGGCTGCGTTTGACGACATCAAGAGTTCCACGCCGCCCGACGTTCAGAGCGCCGCACCGGGTCGCCTGACAGCGCGCCTCGAACTTGCTGGCCCGCTCGGAGGCAGCGCAACCGACGTCGACGCGCGACGCGGAAGGCTCGCGGTCACGCTGCGCGACGCGACGATCGCATCCACGCCGATCGCCATGCGCGCTTTGCAGTTGAGCCAACTCATGCTTCCGATCAACAGTGCGCTGCATGAGTCCGACGCGGATGTTGTGATTCGAGGGAATACCGCAACCGTCCGATCGGTGCGCATTGCCAGCGAAACACTCGAACTCAACGGTTCGGGAACGGTGCACATTCCAAGTCTCGCGGTGGCGCTGCGGCTGTATCCGAAAGGAACGCTGCCTTTACTCAGCGATCTCATCGGTGGTCTTTCCGGCGTACTCTTTGCGATCGATGTCGAAGGGACGCTAGAAGATCCCAGCGTTCGCATCGCGCCGCTTCCCGGAATCACCGAGGGTCCCGCCGTGCGGACGCCGCTTCCAGAACCAAAGCCAGAACCAAAGCCAGAACCCCAAACACCTTGATCGCGCTCGAATGCCACCAGCCGCGGCACCCGAAACGGAACCACACGCACGATGAACCCTGCAAATCAGCCCGAACGCCCCGCCCCATCGGCGCCTTCGCGTCGTCTCCAACTTGATCTCTCGCAGATTGAGGAGGCGGTCGACCGCTTCTTCGAGACCTCCGGTGTAGCGGCCTCTCCTGAAGCGCGCGTACTTGTTGCAGAGATCATGCTTTCGGGCATGAAGCTCGTGGCCGACGGCGCGGACATGGGTCAACTGAAACTTGTGCGCAGCGCGCTGAAGGAAATGCGCCATGCGTACCGCACGTTCAGCCCGTACCGCGGCACGCGCAAGGTCTCGATCTTCGGAAGTGCGCGCACACCGGAAACAGACCCCGATTACCACCTGGCGCGCGTGTTCAGCCGAGCGATTGCAGAGGCCGGCATGATGGTGATCACCGGCGCGGGCGACGGCATCATGAAGGCAGGTCACGAGGGACCGGATGTTGAGAAGTGTTTCGGTCTTCGCATCCGGTTGCCGTTTGAGGTCAGCGCGAACTCTGTGATTGACGGCGACCCGAAACTGGTGAACTTTCGCTACTTCTTCACGCGCAAGTTGATGTTCATGGCGCACTCCGATGCGGTCGCCGTGTTTCCAGGCGGTTTCGGCACACAAGACGAGTTGTTCGAAGCGCTAACCCTCATTCAAACTGGTAAGAGCCATCTCATTCCGATTGTGCTTCTTGAACACGAGGGCGGCGATTACTGGAAGAGTTGGGAAGAGGGATGCGTGCTTCCTCTGGCGCGACGGCGACTGATTTCGCCAGAAGATCGCGGGCTTTACTCGATTCACACCGACGCTGCGGCGGCGGTGGATGAGCTGGTTTCGTTCTACCGCCGCTTCCACTCGATGCGGTTCGTGGGCAAGGAACTGGTGATTCGTTTGCACTCGGCGCCTGACGAAGCGGAACTGGCAGCACTTGAGCGCGATTTCCGCGCGGATCTCTGCGCTGAGGGCGGTTTCCGCGCTGTTGGCGCATTTGAGGAGGAGGAAGAACATCGCGATCTTCCCCGGATCGCATTCCGATTCAACCGTCGCGCGTGGAGCAGACTCCGTGCAATGCTTGACCGCATGAACGGCGCCACACCGAGGCCCACCGAGTGAGTTCTGGCGAGTGGCGCGGCCGCCGGCTTCCTAAGCTCCGCCGCTTGTGGCGCGCGGTGTTCAATTCACATGTCGATGTTGCTGCGCGCGCGGGTGCATGCACGCTCGCCGCCGCCATGATTGCGCTGGTGGGCGGATGCGCGGCGCCTGTGAAGGCTCCGTCGCGCACGTCACAAGCGCTCTCCGACTCTGTTTCCGATGACATTGGAAGCGGAATGACGCTCGTTCGACTTGCGCTTCCGGCGGAAACCGCGAACGACGCAGAATTGATGGGACGAATCACAGCGGGCGGAACTGCGGCTCCGATCGCGTGCGCGTTGAGCACGAATGGATTCACGCTGCTCCGCATCAAGGCCGCAGATCTCCCTGAGCTTGTGCGTATGTTCGGTGGCGCACACTCGATTCGTCGTGAGGCGCTGGGCTCCCCACTTCTTTGGACCGAGCTCGCCTCGACGCGCGTCCAACGCGGGACGGTCGCATTCGTGGGTGGGCGCCCCGCGCGCACCGACTCGGACATGCTTCTCACGCTCGCCATGCGAGGTTGGAGTTTCCCGACCATCGATTCGGCTGCGACGCGCATCGAACTACGCATGACCGAGAGCCAGACCACCCTCGATGTGATCTCACTCGACCCATCGGTGGTGCGCCCGCGACCACGCGAACTGCGCGATGGCGAAGTGGTGATCGAACTCGCCCAAGGCGAGGCGCTGCTCTTGCTCGCGACACCCTCAGATCCACAGCGCCGCTCAGCAGCCGACGGCCCGTCGGCACCCTTACCGCCAACGCTCGCGGCGCTGCTTCTTGACCAGGAACTGGCCGAGAACCACGCAATCCTTCTCGCGCTTGTTCCCTCGGTCGGGGATATGCTGCCCCCCGCACAGGATTCGTGAAGTTCTGCGCGCGCGTCGAGTCGGCGCGATAGATCATCCGATGATCCTGCGAGACTCCGCCCGCGGTGTGTGGCCCGGCGGATGCCCGCCCGGCCGGCGCGATGAACGCTAGAGATCGGAAACGCCATGGAGCCAGACACGATCGACCGCGACAGACGAGATCGTGGCACGACGAGCCGCGACACCACCCGCCGCGAGTCGATTCCGTCGATCAGCTCCGACGGCGTCGGTGCTCGAGAAGGTGACGCACTGGCGCGAACGCGGCGCCGTCGCCGAGCGGCCAGCGTGCTGCCAACGCTACTCACACTTGGGAACGCAATCTGCGGCTTCGCAGCGATTCACTACGCCGCGAAGCCGATCTCCGACACCCCATTCGGCTGGTCGACGCTGACGGTCGCGGGCGCTCTCATCTTCCTCGGGATGTTCTTCGACGCGATCGACGGCTCCGTCGCTCGGCTCACGCGCTCGACCTCCGACATTGGCGCGCAGCTCGATAGCCTCGCAGACGTCATCACCTTCGGCGTCGCACCCGCGTTCATGACGCTGCGCCTCATCAGCCACTACTACGGGCCCGCTGGCGAGCTCACGATCCTCGGACCCGCCGATAGCGCGTATGCGAAGGTGCTCTGGGCGGTTGCCGCGTTCTACATGTGCTGCACCGCGCTACGCCTCGCGCGCTTCAACGCCGAGGTTCGCAGCGCGAAGGAAGAAGATCACCTGTACTTCAAGGGACTCCCCTCGCCTGGCGCGGGCGGCACGGTCGCGAGCCTCATCGTGCTCCACCAGCACCTTCTGCACGAGACGCCGGGAATCCAAGAGGGGCTTGCATTCGCGCGACTTGCGGCACTCGGCATTCCGTTCGTGACAATCGTGGTTGCCTTCGCGATGATCTCGAACATTCGCTACCACCACTTCTCGAATCGCGTGTTGCGCGCGCGGCGCGGCTTCCAAAGCTTGCTCAAGATTGTGCTTCCGGTGATCGTGGCCATCTGGTGGCCCGTACAGGTGCTTGCGGCAGGATTCGTGATCTACGCTCTTTCTGGACCGGTGATGTCGCTCTTCAACAGGACGGCCACCGCAGCAGCCCGACGCCCATGACTATTGCACGCACTTCAATCTCAACCGCCGACGGCGCCCGCGTTCCCGACGCGCGAGGCCGCTTCGGCAAGTTTGGCGGTCGCTACGTTCCTGAGACCCTGATGGCGGCGCTTGAGGATCTCGACGCGGCCTACGCCGCCGCGCGCGCCGACGCGTCGTTCCTGCTCGAGCTCGACCAACTGCTGCGCGAGTTCGTCGGGCGACCGACGCAGCTCACGCCCGCCCCGCGGCTCTCGCAGCACGCGGGTGGTGCCGCGATCTGGCTCAAGCGCGAGGACCTCGCGCACACGGGCGCGCACAAGATCAACAACGCGCTCGGTCAGGCGCTGCTCGCGAAGCGCATGGGGAAGACGCGCATCATCGCCGAGACCGGCGCCGGCCAGCACGGCGTCGCCACCGCGACCGCGTGCGCGCGCTTCGGGCTCGACTGCTGCGTTTACATGGGGAGCGAAGATGTGCGGCGGCAGAAGCTCAATGTCTTCCGCATGCGCCTCATGGGCGCGAAGGTGATCGAGGTCGAGTCGGGCTCGAGGACGCTCAAGGACGCGACCAACGAGGCGATGCGCGACTGGATGGGCTCGGTCGGACAGACGCACTACATCATCGGCTCGGTCGTCGGCCCGCACCCCTTCCCGATGATGGTGCGCGACTTCCAGAGCGTGATCGGCCGCGAGTGCCGCGCACAGTGCCTCGAGAAGCTCGGGCGCCTGCCCGACGCGGTCGTCGCGTGCGTGGGCGGCGGGTCGAACGCGGCGGGCATCTTCCATCCGTTCGTCGAGGATGCGTCGGTGCGCCTGATCGGCGTCGAGGCCGGTGGCCGCGGCGCCGCGGCGGGCGACCACGCTGCGCCGCTCAGCTACGGAACCCCCGGCGTACTGCACGGCTCGATGAGCTATGTGCTGCAGGACCAGTTCGGCCAGACCGCCGACGTCCATTCGTGCAGCGCTGGCCTCGACTACCCGGGAGTCGGCCCCGAGCACAGCTGGTGGAAGGACACGAAGCGCGTCGAATACGTCGCAGCGACCGACGCAGAGGCGCTCGAGGCGTTCCAGCTCTTCGCGCGCATGGAAGGCATCATTCCCGCGCTCGAGACCGCGCACGCGATCCACGGCGCCGTCGAGGCCGCGCGCGCGATGCGGCGCGAAGAGACGCTCGTGATCAACGTCTCGGGCCGCGGCGACAAGGATGTGACCGAGGTCATGCGGCTGCTTGGTCTGGGCTGACGC
>JBILDS010000142.1:0-8036 GCA_044352505.1 Phycisphaerales bacterium | reverse complement strand
TGGTCGGCGGCGTCACGCCTGGGAAGGGTGGCCTGAAGGACCCGAACGGGCTTCCGATCTTCGACACCGTCCGGCAGGCGGTCGACGCGACCGGCGCCGACGCGACGATGATCTTCGTGCCCCCCGTGGGCGCGGCCGACGCCATCATGGAGGCCGCCGACGCCGGCATTCGCGTGATCTGCGCGATCACCGAAGGCGTTCCCGTCCTCGACATGGTGCGCGTCAAGGAAGCGCTGAAGGCGTATCCGAAGTCGACCTTGATCGGCCCGAACTGCCCGGGCATCATCACCCCAGCGCGCCGCGTCTCGGGCGAAGGCCCGACCGCGAAGTTCGAGGGCGGCTGCAAGATCGGCATCATGCCGGGCTACATCCACACGCACCGCCTCGACGCGAAGACCGGCAAGGCCGTCGGCATCGTGAGCCGCTCGGGCACGCTCACCTACGAGGCCGTGTGGCAGACCTCGCAGCGCGGCATCGGCCAGTCGACCTGCGTCGGCATCGGCGGCGACCCCGTGCGCGGCTTCGGCTTCATCGAGGCGCTTGAACTCTTCAACGCAGACAAGGACACAGACGGCGTCGTGATGATCGGCGAGATCGGCGGCACCGACGAGATCGAGGCCGCGAAGTGGATCAAGGCGAACATGAAGAAGCCGGTCGCCGGCTTCATCGCCGGCCGCACCGCCCCGAAGGGGAAGCGCATGGGCCACGCGGGCGCGATCATCGGCGGCGCCGACGACACCGCGCAGGCGAAGATCGAGGCGCTGAAGGCCTGCGGCATCGCGGTGGCGGAGAGCCCGGCCGACCTCGGGTCGACCATGATGAAGGCACTTCGGCTTTAGCGGTCGCTGCTGCGGCGGCTCCCTTTGGTGCTCATGGCGGGATCGCACGCCGTGGCTACCATCACCCCATGCGCCACGCTTTCCGCACGCTTGCACTCGCGTTGGTTCTTACCGCGCCGTCGCTCGCACAGGTTGCGCCTGTGCCGGCAACCCCCGCTGCGGCAGCACCCGCCGCGGCCGCGAAGCCGCTCCGTATCGCCGTCATCGGCGCAAGCGCGTCGGCCGGTTTCGGCTGCGTCATGCGCGAGATGCGCGACGACGGCGAGTACGCACTCAGTTTCCGACTGATCGACATGGTTCGTCACGCCTGCCCTGAACTTGAGTTGTTGACCACAGACATGTCGAGCGGATTCTTCTTTCTCGCGCCGCTCCGAAACGGCGCGACCGCTGCGAAGCGCGCGCTCGACTTCAAGCCCGACTGCGTGATCGCGCTCGATTTCCTCTTCTGGTACTGCTACGGCGACGACTCGCCGAAGGGCGGCCCGCTCGGCGACGAGTCGGAGCGCCTCGACAAGCTTGAACTCGGCCTGAAGGAACTCGAGAAGTTCTCGGTGCCCGTACTTGTGGGGGATCTCCCCGACATGTCGCCGGCTGTGGGCAAGATGCTTTCACCAGCACAGATGCCTGCGAAGGAGACGCTCCGGAAAGCGAACACACGCTTTGCGGAATGGGCAAAAACCCGCGAAAACGTGCGCATTCTTCCGCTTGCCAACATGCAGCGACAACTGATGGAAGAACGCGCGCTTGAGGTTCGCGGCGTGCGCCTTGAAGGCACCGCAGCGCGGCCGCTTCTCCAGCGCGACGAACTGCACCCGGCACCGCTTGGGATGGCAGGTCTGGCAGTCGCGGTTGCGGCCGAACTGAAGGACGCGCTCGCGGTATCGACTGAGGCGAATGCGAATGCGAACGACAACTGCACACCAGAGCCAAACTCCACGATCGAACGCGCGAGTGCTGCGCTGAAGCCATCGGGCAATCGACCGACGAAGCCAGCCGCTCCGGCGGGAAACGCAGAGAAGCCGGCCGCGTGACTCAGCGAAGCGCGCCGATGCGGGCGCGGACGGTGGCATCTGTGGCAGCGCGCTCTGCGTCACCCACGATGCGACTCCAGCCTTCGCGACCGAGCACGCGCAACGCGGTTGGGCGTAAAAGCCCAAGATCGACACTTGCATCTGGCCCGCGTGGATCGCGTCCGAGGAGCGCGACAAGACGCATATCCGAGAGGGCACCCATGCGCGGCGTCGCCAGTTGCCAGAGCATGTCGCGAGCTCGCGGCGTGACCACGCGCGCGGCGTCGTACGCCGTTGCGAATGCCGCCAAATCGCGAGTGCGAAAGAGGGCGCCGAGCGCGTAGGGCGCGGCGTCGGACGCTGTGTCGAGCGTCTTCGCAATGCCCCAAAGCCCAACCACCTTCTCGTCGCTTCCGAGGAGTTCGAGATCACGCATCGCAAGTGCGACCGCCATCGTGTCGCTTGCATCACGGAAGCGCTTGAGATGGTCGGCGGCTTGCTGTTTGAGATCAACGAAGGCATCGCCCGCTGGCGCTACACGACGTGCGCCGATTCGCTCTGGCGTCGCCATCAACACGAGCGGATCGCCAAACGATGCCGTGCGCCATGGACGCGCGAAACCCCCTTCGTAGACGCGCGCAGACACCGTGAAAGGTGCGAGCGCGCCGACGCGATCGGCGAGGAGTTCAGGCGTGACGAACGCCTGCAGCAGCGGCTCGTACACCGAACCGTGGTACGCGTACACGCCGCGATCGAGGAACGCGCCGCCGATTGTGGATGGAATCGCTGGAGATTCAAGCGAAAACGAGTGCAAGAAGTGCACGGCCACCGGGCGATCGAAGTACGGCACATCGCCCGCCCACGCAGTGCCGCCGCCGAAGAGTCCAAACTGCGTCGACACGCCGTGCGAGTTTGCAACCAAGACGTCGCAGTTGAAGCCACCCATGAGCAACCTCCGCCACGCGTCGAGCGAGTTCTCCTCTCTCGACCATGTACGCGCGGCAAAGCCCTGCTCAGTCAGTTTGCGCGCAGCCGGAGCGACGTCGTACGCACTCCAACCGGGGCCCGACTCGTACGCATTCGTCAACCACGCCGTACGACGCGGTGCGAAGAGCGAACACATGGCAACGTAGATGGAGCGTTCTTCGCTACCGAAGATGCCCGCACCAATCGCCCACCACGCGCCGTCGGTGTGACGCCCGACAAAGTCGAGTGTGGAGAGGGGCTGACCGGGTGCCGTAGGAAATGGGCCGCTGGGAATCTCGATCCGGAGCGCCGCTGGAAGATCGGGCACACACTTCCACGCAACATCACGACAGATCACGAAGGCGTCGATCGCGTCGCCAAGCCCCTTCCACGGTAGCCCGGTGCGCTCAGCGGCCGCTTCAACAACGCGCGCCAAGGCAGTGACCTGCACAGCGCCAATTGCATCACCAGGCCGACCGAACGGATCACTGTTGAAGTGGATTGGCGCACACCGACCGGCAGCGAGTGCGGCGGCGGCAGTCCAAGCAGGGTCGTCGGCGCATGTAATGACAACCATCGATGGCGTGATGCCGCGCTTTGCGGCGGCGGCGATCACATCGGTGGATCCATCGTGGATGGCAGCGGCGGCGCTCTCTGCAATGAGTTTCTCACGCTCAGCTCGCGCCGTCGGCATTGCGCCGACCGACGTGCGTCGAACCACCCGCGCGGGCGCAAATCCGCGCATGAACATCGGTGCGTAGAAGCCATCTTCGAAGAGGACGGGCCAGCGGCCTAATGGCGACCACTTCGCGATTTCATCGAGGTAGGTTCGAGCGTCGGGAACGAGCACGACTTGGTCGATGATCGGCCAGTCGCGCTCGAGTGACGCGGTGCGCTGACCGAGCACAACCGGCCACGGAATCTGCGCGGTTGCGGCGGGATTTGCTGGCGCTCGTGGGCCAAGCGTGGGCGTCTGCGCAGGGGCGTGAGCGCTGGTTCCTGCGGCGCCGGCAAGCGCAGCCAAGATGAACACAGTTGGGCGAAGCAACATTCGCATGGCGCGAGCGTAGCGCGTCCGGCTCACGCGGGGATGTAGCCGCGCGCAATCTCGACAAACTCCGCTTCGCTTGCTGCGCACTGTTCCGCACTCCAGCCGAGTTCGCGCGCCATCAGGCGGGCCGTTTCGTGCGCCACTTCAATCGATGCGCGTGCATCGAGCAACAGCGAGCGCGTGCGCCGGGCGAGCACATCCTCGACGCTTCGCGCCATCTCATGGCGCACGGCGAAGATGACCTCCGACGGGGTGATCGGGAGATTCGCGTGCATGGGTGCGGCGTGGAAGCGGTCGGCGCGCTCGATCATGTCGAGCTGACCGCCGTCGGTTCCGTACATGCGGCGCGTGTCGGGCAGCCCTGCCTCCAGGCCAGCCTTCGGGTCGTAGCCGTGCAGCGGAAGTGTCTCGGTGATGCACTGACGCAACTCGAGTCCGACAGCTTCGATCGCCTGCTCAAGCACTTCGTCGGCCATGCGGCGATAGGTCGTCCACTTGCCACCAGTCACCGTGACGAGTCCGCTCTTCGAAACGTCAATCGCGTGCTCACGCGACACCTTCTTCGACTCGGCACCATGCGCGGGCCGCGCCAACGGTCGAAGCCCTGCAAACACCGAGAGAATGTCTGCGCGCTGCGGTTCGCGCGCGAGATAGCGGCCCGCGTTGCGCAAGATGAAGCCGATGTCTTCGTCACTCGCGCGCGGCTCAACGTCTGCGCGCTCGACTTCAGTGTCGGTTGTGCCAACCAGCGTGCGGCCGTGCCACGGGATGACGAAGAGCACGCGGCCGTCATCGGTGTGCGGCACCATGATGGCATGATCGCCGGGGAGAAACTCGCGTGAAAGCACGAGATGGACACCCCGCGACGGCTCGAGGCTTGTGGCGCAACCTGGATCGTCCTTGCGTCGGAGCTCGTCGGCGAAGACACCGGTTGCATTGATCACAGCGGCTGCGCGCGTGGTGAACACGCGCCCAGACTCCTCGTCGCGAAGCTCGGCGCCGATCACTTGGCCGCCTTCCTTCACCAAACCGATGCAGCGCACACGATTGGCAATGCTCGCGCCATGTGCGGCGGCGGTGCGCGCAAGTGCCAGCGCCATGCGTGCGTCATCGAACTGCGCATCGTGATACTCGACACCGCCGAGAAGGCCGTCCTGTTTCACGTTTGGAATCGCGAGAATCGTGTCCTCGCGCGAAAGCAAACGACTGCGACCGATGTTGCGCCTTCCGGCGAGCGCGTCGTACAACTTGAGTCCGGCGCCGTAGAACGGGCCTTCCCACCAGTGGTAGCGCGGCACAATGAACGCCAGGTCGTGCACGAGATGCGGCGCGTTTTGGCAAAGAATCGCTCGCTCCTCGAGCGCCTCGCTGACCAACCCAAACTGCCACTCTGCAAGGTAGCGAACACCACCGTGCACCAGTTTGGTGCTCCGTGAACTCGTGGCTTTGGCGAAGTCGTGTGCCTCTACGAGCGCGGTGCGATACCCTCGGCTGGCTGCATCGACGGCGATACCAAGGCCGGTGGCACCACCGCCCACGATGAGTACGTCGAACTCGAGGCTTTCGATAGACGCGAGTTGTGCGGGACGTTCGAATGGTCGCTTCATGGTTGGAATCAAGTGCTGCCGAACGCGCGTACCGTATCGACTGCGCGGCGCCAGTGGGCGCGTGTCGAAGCGCGAGTTGGCGCGGTCATGGCGGAGGCGAACGTTCGCTCGACTTCGCCCGCGGCGTGCGCGGCCCTCGCAGACTCTGGCATCGCGGGAAGCCCGACGAGCGCCAGACGAGCCGCACCCAACGCGGTGGTTTCTAGGATGCGTGGGCGCAGGACATCTTTCCCGAGGAAATCCGAGGTCATCTGCATGAGGAGATTGCTTGCGGCTGCGCCACCGTCCACGCGCAACGCGCGGATCGAGACGCCGCCCGCTTCGATGGCCTCGACGAGATCGGCGACCTGGTGCGCGACGCCCTCGAGCGTGGCGCGCGCAACATGCGCCTTGGTGGATCCGCGCGTGAGGCCAAGAACGGCGCCACGGGCATCGGCGTCCCACCATGGGGCACCGAGCCCGGCGAAGGCAGGAACGACCATCACGCCGCCGGCGTCGGGGACACTTGCTGCGAGCGCGTTCACCTCGGGAGACTTCTGGAAAAATCCGAGTCCGTCGCGCAGCCACTGGACGGCGCTGCCGCCGACGAAGACGGATCCCTCAACCGCGTAGGTGGTGTTGCCTCCGAGCCGCCACGCGACGGTTGTGAGGAGCCCCGTTGGTGGCGAGGGTGGCGCGGTGCCGGCGTTTGCGAGGAGAAAGCACCCCGTTCCGAATGTGCACTTGGCGTCGCCGGGCGCGAAACACGCCTGGCCAAAGAGCGCGGCCTGTTGGTCGCCTGCGATGCCGGTCACGGGAATCGCTGCACCGAAATGAGCCGGGTCGCAGGTGCCGAAATCACCTGCGGAATCGCGGATCTCCGGGAGCACTGCGCGCGGCACGTGAAAGAGCTCGCATAGTGCGGCGTCCCATGCACAGCCGTTGGCGCAGCCGATGCGCGCGAGAAGCGTGCGCGACGCGTTCGACGCGTCGGTGGCGTGGGAACGGCCACTTGTGAGTCTCCAAAGAACCCAGGTGTCGATCGTGCCCGCGGCGAGCTCACCCCGCTCCGCGCGCACACGCGCATTGGGAACGTGGTCGAGAATCCACGCGAGTTTTGTGGCACTGAAGTACGGGTCGAGCGTAAGACCAGTTGCGGCACGCACCTGCTCTTCGTGACCTTCCGCGCGAAGTTGGACAAGTTGTGAAGCGGTTCGGCGATCTTGCCACACGATTGCGCGATGCACAGGCGTACCCGTTGCGCGATCCCATACGACGATCGTCTCACGCTGGTTGGTGATGCCGATTGCAGCAACGTCACTCGACGCAAGTGCCGCGGCAGCGAGTGCATCGCGCACACATGCGACCAACGCCGTCCAAATCTCCTCGGCATCGTGCTCAACCCAACTCGGCTTCGGAAAGTGCTGCGCAAACTCACGCTGCGACGACGCGACTTCATCAAACGCGCCCGCAATATCGGCGCGAAAGATGATGGCGCGCACGCTGGTGGTGCCGCAGTCGAGTGCCAGAATGTGATGCGCGGCGCTTGCCATGGGCGGAGGATATGCGCACCGCGCGCCACGCACCGCGCGCCACCGCTCAGTTAATCGTCATCGTCGACGAATGGATTGAAGGCCATTCTGCTTCGAGCCGAAGTCTCAGAGTCCTCGTCAGGAACGAGTCCACGCACACGCTTCGCAAGGCTATCGCCGAGAATCCGGCGAGTTTCAGCGCGCGCCTTTTCCGTGCGCTCGGTTCGCTCAAAGCGCACCTTCGCGAGCGCCTCAGCGCGTTCGCTCATCGCTCGGAAATCAGCGTCGTCGCCGCGAGACACAACCGTGGAACCGCTGTCAGCGATCTTTGCACTGAGATCGTTGTAGACAGCGTCATACTCAGCGCGGAGCGCGTCGAGCCGTCCGCGCTGCTCGGGCGTCAGGCCCTCGAGGGCGATTGCACGGTCAAGTTGCGTGAGGGCATTCTCGGAAGGTCGATAGACATCGGGCCGGAGCACCGAAAGGAACGCGTGCCGGATGGAAGCGCGCACCTGCGGAGATTCAGAGGCCTTCTCTGCCGCAGAACGGTAGAGCTCCGAGAGTCGCGCAGCGAACTCGCGCGTGGCTTCGGAGTTGCGCGCCATGACCGTACGGGTTCGCTCCCAACCTTCGCGACCGGTTGCGTCGCGGGTCGCGGCGTCGAGATCTTCGGCCCGCTGCACAGAAGCCCGGAAGAGTGCCGGGAGTTCCTCGACCAAGGCGTTCCACTGGGGCAACTCTGTCTCGAGCAGTGCGCGCGCCAACGAGGTATCGATCCGTGCAGCAGCGATCACCCGCGCGGGTGTTGGCGGTGCTTGCGTGATGCCATCAAAGTTGCCGTCCTCTCGCAGGAGCGCAATGCGCTCAAGCCGGAGCAGCGCCATTTCAGGCCCATCGGGCTTGAGATCAAGCGTCATGGCGAGATCAATGCAGAGCGCACGATCGGCAGCCACGACCGCCTCAGCAATCGCCCGGAGCGTGCTGCGCTCTGTGGCACGCGCAGTCGGATCGGGCGTGAAGTCGCCGCTATCGGCACGCGGGTAGAGGTTCCT
>JBILDS010000141.1:0-8056 GCA_044352505.1 Phycisphaerales bacterium | reverse complement strand
ACAGGCGTCGTGCCGATGTGTGCACGAAACCACCACTAGAAGTGGTGGCACCCGTTTTGGCTGTCGACTCGGATGGTTCGGCGCTCGGGCTTTGCCCTCGGCAGCACGCCGGGAGCTCGGGCTACGCCCTCCACTTCGATTTGGTCATCGCCACCCGCGTTCCACACCGAGGTTTGTACGATGGCCGCCATGACGCTTGCCCCGATTGCATCTGCTGAGCGCCTGCGCGGTGTTGATATTGCGCGCGGCATTGCACTTCTTGGCATTCTCTTTGTCAACGCGCGGTTTTTCTTCGCTCCGATCAGTTTCGCATTGGCCTCGCCGACCGCGCTTGATGGATCGCCGCGCGAAGTGCCCGACATCACCGCGTGGGCGTTGGTCGACACGTTCTGTAGCTACAAGTTTATCTCGCTCTTCTCGATGCTCTTTGGCTTCGGTCTTGCAATGCAGGCCGCGCGGGCGCGGGCAAGCGGGGAGAGTCGATGGCCGATGGGTCTGCGGCGCCTCGCACTTCTTGCGGCCGTGGGCATCGTGCACTGGTCGCTCATCTGGTACGGCGACATTCTGATGATCTACGCCCTTCTCGGGGTCATCGTGCTCGCGTGCACGGGTTTCGCGCAGCGCACGGTGGGAATCATCGTCCTGGCGATGGCAGGCGTCGTTGCGCTGATGGCGTTGGTCCTCGGCGCCTTGACTGGACTCGGGATGATGCTGGAAGCCGCCGCGACAGGCGCGACTGTCGCGGCCTCAGATGGAGTCGCACAGCGAGGGTTTGCCGCCATGGTGGCTGCGGACTTCAATCCTGACGCGCCGGTTTGGATCGAAGCCGAGCGGGCCGCGTTTCAAGAGGGGCCGTTTGCCGACGCGCTTCTCTTCCGTTGCGTGCTCTACGCTTTCGGCTTCATTGCGGGGGTGTTCAGTTACGGGTGGCAATCGCTCTTCATGATGCTGTGCGGCGTGTATGCCTTCAAAGCTGGGCTCTTTGCACCTGAGGGCTCTGCGCTTCGTCGCAAGGTTGCGCTTCCTGCGCTTCTGCTTGGCGTTGTCGTGGCGGCATCGGGCGTGCTGGCTCCAATCGTCTTCGGCTTTGACAGCGCTGGTGCGAGCGCGACGCACACGGCGCTCGTCGCCCTCGGCGCAATGGTGCTTCCGTTTGCCTACGCCGCGATCATCATCGAGTGGGGGCCGCGTCTCCCAGCGTTCCTCGCCACGCCGCTCGAGCGCACGGGGCGCATGTCGTTCACGGTCTACCTGTCTGAGTCGCTCATCTGCACCGCGCTCGCGTCGTGGTGGGGCCTCGCCTGGTTCGGCACCATCGACGATGCGCAGGCCGCGCTGATCGCGGTCTGCGTCTGGCTTGCGCTCGTCGTCTTCGCGACGGCATGGCTCTCCGTCTTCCGCATCGGCCCCTTTGAATGGTTCTGGCGGGTGGCGACCTATGGCCGCGGAGGTGGTCGGAACACGATCCAAACTGCGGCGTGAATCTCCTCGTGCTTTTCCGAGATGTGCGGGAAGCGAGCCGCGCGATGCAACGGGCGCACGTCATGTGACGACGCGCGTCACTGCATGGGTCAAAAACAAGCGCGCGCGGTGACCCGCGCGCGCTCGAAGGCAAAAAGGGACTTGATTCAGGAATCTCGAATCGGTGCGACCCGCACCATGACAGCATCGTTTGCTTAGCGGCGTCGACGACGGCCAAGGAGAACGAGTCCGGCCAACGGCAGCGCTCCCGGAGCGGGGACTGCGACGGCGGTCATGACAACCGAGTAGTTTGTGCTGGCGCTTCCGGTGCCAGAGGCGACCGAAGCGAGATTGGTGACGTCGACTTGATACTCGCGACCCGCTTCGAGCGTGAGCGTTTGCGTGGTCGAAATCGGGCTGTTCGAAGAGAACACCACCGTGCCGCCCGCGGTCATATCGCGCAGAAGCACGCTGACGGTTCCGAGGCCGAGCGCGCCGCTTGCCTGGCGGGTTGTGGTCACGCTGAGTGTGACGCTGCTCAGGCGATCCACACCGAAGAGCGTTGTGGACAGCGAGCTCCCCGAGATCGGGCCGGGGAAGGCAGCGCTCGACGAAGAGACCTGCGTGAACGCCGTCAGGCGAATCTCAGCGGCAGAGAGGTTCGAGTTCTGCTGCACGAAGCCCGACAGGAACGGTGCCGAGTGCGAGCGGAAATCGCTGAACGTGCCGAACAGCGACGACGACGCGCCCGCCGGGCCCGCCGGGGAGTTCAGCGCGATCTCGCGAAACGCGGAGGTGTACACGAAGCCTGCATGCGCCGACGCAACGGCGGAAAGCGCTGCGGCGACGACAGAAATCTTGATCAGGTTCGAGGTCTTCATTTGGATACTCTCTTCGTGTTGAGATCCGCGACATTGCCGATGCGCGCGGGCAGAACAGTTGGACACAATCTGGGCGAAACGAAACAACTGAACGAAACAACTGAACAGAACAACTGCGGGAAACTCGCGGCGGCTACGCCGTTTCATCTCCCGATATGGACGAATGACGCGCAGCCGCTTTGGCTGCGGTAGGTGGAGTGCTGCGGCGACGACGCAACGCGACGAAGCCAGAAAGCGCAAGGAGCGAAAGGGCGCCCGGCGCGGGAATGACTGAGAAACTCACGTTGTAGTTCGCAAGCGCGTTGCCCGAACTGGTGCCGTTCGCGCTTGAAACAATCTGAAGTCGGTAGAGGCCGCCTGAGCTGAGTACGAGCGGACTTGACGACACACTGTTGCCAGCGACCGACACCAGGACGACGCCGCTGGTGACATCGGTGAGTGTGAACCACACAGACGATGTCGTTGAACCAGATGCGCTTTCGCTGAGACCCACGAGCCACTCGACATCGACGAAGCTCGCGCCGTCGTCGGACATGGCGAGGAACGTGATGTCGGCCTCGCTCAGCGCCGATGCTCCGCCGTTTGCGCCAGAGAACACCTGGGCGCCGCCGGAGAAGGTCATCTCATCAACAAGGAGATCCGAACCGTGGTTCGCCGAAGCTGCAGCGCCACCGGCGAAGACGGACGCGGAGTCGAACCAAAGCCCAAAGGCAGAGGTCGACCCGGAATCCGAGTTCGACGCAAGCGAAGCTGAGACTGACCGCTGCGCGGACTGGTAGACAAAGCCAGCGTCCGCGGCCTGCAAGCAAGCCAACGGCGCGGCCGCCACCAGGGCGGAGCGCAAAAGCGAACCCATTTTCCACTCTCCCTAACTTTCGAAACGAGTTCCCGCTCGCCTCGACCCTTTTCGCCGGCACCCTCATGCCGGCATCTCAAACATCACACAAACGATGGAGATCACTCTTCCTGCGAATAGCGAATGCACGGCATAAGCCGCACAAACCCTCCGGACGCGAAACTACCACCAGAATGGGTGAAGCCAAGAAAAGCGCGCAGAAATTCAGGGAGATTCCTGGGGAACGTTTGGCCACGCGTGTGGCGCAGCCGGCGCGCTAAGGCCTTTAGTCTGCAAAGTTGCCGTAAATGACGCGATCTGCTGTGATTTTCGGCGATAATGCACCATCGAGAAACGTCCGAGAACTACACACTCAGCTTGATTCAGAATTGGTTGTGTGCGCTGCGTCGGCGGCGAATCACGATTTCGCGATCACTTCTGCCCGGGTTCACTCAGGCGAGAAGGCCTGCACGTCGCGCTTCCGCGGGGTTGCGCACCCCGGCAAGCGCCATCGCGAGGTCGAATTCTGAGGTCAGGATTGCAAGCGCGCGGCGCACGCCGGCTTCGCCGCCGGCGCCGAGTCCCCAGAGGATGGGGCGTCCGACCGCGACGGCATCCGCCCCAAGAGCGAGCGCGCGAAGAACATCGACGCCGCGGCGAATGCCCCCGTCGACGATCACCGGGCCGAGGCCGTCTGCGGCGTCGACGCAGCGACCCAGAACCCGCGCGGTGGCAGGGGCGCCGTCGAGTTGGCGCCCCCCGTGGTTCGAGATCCACACGCCGCGAGCGCCGGAATCGAACGCGGCCCGCACATCGTCGGCGCGGCAGAGTCCTTTCACGAAGAGCGGGCGGGTTGTCCACGACGCGAGCGCTGCAACATCGCTCCAAGTGACCGAGGGATCGATCGTCCACGAGAGCGCGCCACCGATGCCGACGCCGGAGTGGCCGGTTGGGCCACCGGGACGCTCAAGGTTGACGATGCGCAGGCCGTCGGGCACCCGAAAGCCGTTGCGAATGTCGCGTTCGCGCACGCCCCAGACGGGCGTGTCGGCTGTGACCGCGAATCCGTCAAAGCCGGCCGCGTCGGCTCGTTCGACGAGCGCGCGTGTGAAGCCGCGATCCTGCGAGATGTAGACCTGCATCCAGAGCGGGCCGGAGGTTGCGGCGCGAACATCTTCGAGCGCGGTTGTCGAGAGGCTCGAGAGGCACATGGGCACACCGAGGGCGCTGCACGCACGGGCAGTTGCCAGTTCGCCATCTGGGTGCGCCATGCGCTGCATGGCGGTAGGTGCGACCAGAATCGGCGCTGCCCACGCGCGTCCGAGGATCTCGACTGCGGTGGTTCGCTTCGAGACGTCGACCATGCCGCGGAAGTGAATGTCGTGCTCACGCCAGGCGCGCTCATTCTCAGCAAGCGTTGTCTCGTCCCACGAGCCGGAGCGGAAGTAGTCCCATGCGGTTCGCTCAATACGAGCCTCAGCAAGCGCAGCCAAGTCGCGCAATGTCACCGCGTGAAGAAGGCCTTCTGAGCCCGGGGGCTGATCGATCATGGCGGGAAGGCTACCGCGTCGCACGCTGCGATTCCAAGGGTACGCTGCTCAGATGCTTCCAAGCGTTGGTGTTGGGCTTGAATCCGCGGTTCGGGCTGGCGTTGGTTTCGCCCGACATCTGTCGGCTGCGGACGCGACCAGCGTGCCGCCGGCGCTTGTGTCGCTCGGCATTGCGCTTGGCATCGGGCTTCTCGTGGGCTTTGAGCGCGAGCGCAAGCCGAACACGTTCGCCGGTGTTCGCACGTTCGGCCTCGCGGGACTCATCGGTGGTCTCACGGCGCTTCTCACGCCTGCGGGCGCAACGCCGTGGCCGCTTGTGATTGTGTCGGTGGTGGCCGGTGTTGTCGGCGCGTGGGGGGGGATTGCGTCGCGTCCGATCCAGACGGCGAATGGCCGGAATCATGCCACGCAGGTCGAGGGACAGGAAATCGGCCTCACAACAGCGTTTGCGCTGTTGGCGACCACACTCATGGGTGGCTACGCCGTGATTGGCGATCGCACCACCACGATCGTCGCTGCGGGAGTGCTCTTTCTTCTCCTCTACATTCGCGAGCCGCTGCACGCGCTCATTCGTCGGCTTGGGCAAGAAGATGTGCGCGCAATCGCAACGTTCGTACTGATCGCGCTTGTGATTCTTCCGGTGCTTCCCGACCGCGCTGTTGGTCCATTTGAAGCTGTGAACCCCCGCGAAGCGTGGCTGCTTGTGGTGTTGGTTGTGTCGATGAGTTTGGCGGGCTACGTGGCACAGTCGTTGCTCGGACCGCGCGCGGGGCTTGCAGCGACCGGTCTACTGGGCGGACTGGTGTCGAGTACCGCAACCACGGCAAGCGCGGCGCGTCGCGCGCGCGAGGATGCGCGCGCAGGTATCCAGAGTGATCGTGGCGTGCATGCATCTGCAGCCATGATGCTGCTTGCGTGTGCGGTGTTGCCAATTCGGATCACCGTCTTGGCGGCGATCGTCTCACCAACGCTGCTTGCGGCGGTTGCACCGTGGCTTGTCGGAGCGGCAATCGTGTGTGGATTTGGCGGCTATACCTCGCTCAAGCGCTGCGGCGGCGGATCGGCGGAACCGCTTCCAAAGCCGAGAAATCCAACGCAACTTCGCTCGGCGTTGGCATTCGCGGCTGTGTTTGTCGCCATTCGAATTGCATCGAAGGCAACGCTTGAGTTTGGTGGGAACGAGGCCTTCCTTGCGGTGGCGGCTGCGTCGGGTGTGACGGATATGGATGCGATTGCGATGAGCACCGCGCGCGAAGTCGCCGACGGAGGTGTGCCGATTGGGCTTGGCGCCGCAGCAGTCTTGCTCGCGCTGTTTTCGAACACAGCGTTCAAGTTCGGGATCGCGCGCGTGGTCGGCGGAACGCTGCTTGGTCGCATGACACTTCCGACGCTTGCGCTGACAGCACTCTGTGCGGGCGTTGGTGTTGCGATGGCACTGATTCGGCTTTGAGCGCGGCGTTAGAAGTCTTGAACGAGCGCAATGCTTGTGCTGCACACGATCTGCGCGTTGACGGCATCTTCCGTCGCCGTGATGCCCTCGTGTGAAGCAAGCATGCGCGCGTCGAGCGGCAATTCGCGTGTTTCCGGCTCAAACACAAGCGGCTGCACAGGAGCAAGCGAGAGTACGGCGAGAACAATGAACGTCTTTCGAATCAAGTGCAGATGCTCCTCTTGGTGTGCTGTTGTTGGCGTGGGCGCGGCGTGGTGTTGCACCGAGCACACGAACGACTGAAAGATGCAATTCGCCGCGCAGAACGCAAGAACGTCTCCGTGACAATGGTTCGAGCTGTACGGAGAGAACCCGCACAGACGTCACAACCCGCATCAATGGCGCGATCGATACGCTCCGCGTTCCACTGGCTTGATGCGCGGTGCTTGATACGAAAGAGGGGCGCGTTCCGGCGAAGCCGAAAGGCGCCCCTGTGGGTGGCGGGTGATGTGTGTCTCTGTCTTCTTTCGGCGGGTGATCGCAAGCAGACGACGCGCGCGGGTTCGTGGGCACAGCGCGCGTCGGCGTGCACGCTTAGCGGCGGCGACGCGCGAGGAGCCCGGCTGCGGCGACAAGCGCGAGCGCGCCCGGCGTCGGAACGAGTTGCGTGTTGTAGTTTGCGCCGTCGAGCCAACCGTGGTTGGTGTACGACCACTGCGTGAGGTAGTTGTGGTTCGGATTCGCCGGATCCGTGCCGTACGCGGTGTTCAGGCCGCCGAAGTGCGAGAACCAAACGCCGATCTTCGAGCCAAACGCAAGGCCAGTCCAATCGTCGCCTTGTGGGTTCGGATAGAGCGGGGTGTGGTTCTGCACGATGCTCGCATCGAGTTCGACCACGAAGCGACGCGTGTTGCCCGTGTCGGTGGCGGACAGTTGCATAATCGAGCTTGAAGCACCTGCATCGAGCGAACTGAAGATGCGATCTGGCGCCTGCGTTCCCGCGGTGGGCGAGCCATCGAAGAAACTCGAGGAGTTGCCGATGCCGTTGTAGTTGTAGATCGTGAGCTTCGGTGTCACGGTCATGTCGTCGCCAAGATTGGTGGCGTCGAAGTACATGATCGCGAGTTCACCGGGGTGACCCTTTGGGTTCGGACCAGGCGACACAGCAAGCCAGAACCCGCGGGTGACGACCGAGCTCACGTCGAAGCTCACGTCCCAGAGGAATCGGTTGGTGTCGGCGTCGAACTCGGTGGTGATCGTGTTGATCCGGCCTGCGGCGGGATTGGTTGGCACTTGACCGAAGGTGAAGTCCCAGCGGCGGAAATCCGCGTGGGCGGAGCCGGCGACGACAAGCGTGAGGAGTGCGGTGGTGGGGACAGCGAGAGCGCGCATACAAACGTCCTTCCCCTGTGTGCGCTTCGACCCGCCCCGGTGGGTCAACTGCACATCAGGCAACGTGCGCCGCTTTTCGAGCGGTGACGAGACGGCGGCACAACACCAACCGTCACGCTGTGAGGCGCAACTCGTCCCCCGATGAGGTCAAGATTGCAACACCGATTGCAAGAATTTCGCTTATCCGGTCGCGAGGTGCGATTGGTGAGTCCAAGAACTGATGGCCAAGAACTGATGGCCATGAACTGATGGCCATGAGTTGACGGGCACGAATTGACGGGCACGAGTTGACGGGCACGAATTGACGGGCACGAATTGACGGGCACGAGATGACGGGCACGAGATGACGGGCACGAACCAGCCGGAACGATCCGGCGGGAATCAACTGCTGCGGTTGTTGGATTTCGCGCGCGTCGCGCCGCTCACGCGCGAACGGCAAGCGGATAGTCGTTGTAGCCGCGCGCGTCGTCGCCGTAGAAGGTGGTGTCGTCCCACGGGGCGAGCGCAT
>JBILDS010000140.1:0-8136 GCA_044352505.1 Phycisphaerales bacterium | reverse complement strand
GAAGGACCAGGTCGTCGTCGGCGTCGATCTCGGCGGCACGAACATGCAGATCGGCGTCGTCGACGCGGAAGGCCGCATCATCGGCCGCTGCAAGCGAAAGACGAAGGCGCATGAGGGCCGCGACACCGTCATCAAGCGGCTCGTCGAGGGCGTGTGGCGCGCGATGGACGACGCGAAGATGCCGTGCGAGAAGCTGTTCGGCGTCGGCGTGGGTGCGCCGAGCGCGGTCGACTTCGACAGGGGCGTCGTCATCAAGGCCGGCAACCTCGGCTGGGAGGACCTGCCGCTGCGGGACATCCTCGCGAAGGAGCTGGCGAAGGACGCGGGGAACCGCGGGTCCGCGCTGCGCGTCGCGCTCGACAACGATGTGAATGTCGCGGCCTGGGGCGAGGTGCAGCTCGGCGCCGCGCGCGGACGCGGCAATGTGCTCGCGGTCTGGGTCGGCACGGGCGTCGGCGCAGGCCTCGTCCTCGACGGCAGGCTCTGGCGCGGGCCGCGCCACACCGCTGGCGAGATCGGCCATGTCATCCTCTTCCCTGGCGGGCAGCCCGGCTTCATGACGGTCGAGGATGTCTGCTCGCGCACGGGCATCGTCAACGCGTTGAAGCGCCTGCTTCCGATGTACCCGGACAGCGCGCTCCACAAGCTGATCGCCGAGAAGGCCGACGAGACCGGCTCGATCGGCTCGTCGACGATTGCGCGCGCCTACGAGCGCGACGACGAGCTCACGCGGCGCGTGGTCGACAAGAGCGCGGAGTTCCTCGGCATCGCGATCGCGAACATCGTCACCATGCTGTCGATCGACTGCGTCGTGCTCGGCGGCGGCGTCACCGAGGCGCTAGGCGGCGCGTATGTCGCGCGCGTGGCGAAGTCGTTCGAACGCGCGGTGTTCCCGTCGGTCTTGCGCAAGACCGACATCGTGGCGAGTTCACTCAACGACGACGCGGGCGTGTTCGGCGCCGCGATGCTCGTCTGCACCTGACGCACCTTCGCAGGATTCACATGGCCAGCAACGGACGCCCGCTTTCCGAAGTCGTCGACGCGCTTGGCGCGATCGCGCCGCTCTCGCTCGCAGGCTCGTGGGACAAGGTCGGGTTGCTCGTCGCGGGCGACGGCCGGCCGGTCGCGCGCGCGCTGCTTGCGATCGATGTGGTGCCCGAGGTGCTCGCCGAGGCGAAGGCGCTCGGCGCGGAGCTGATCGTCGGCTACCACCCGCTGATCTTCACGCCGCTCGAGCGGCTCGACGGCGCGACCTGGCAGGGGCGCGTCGCGATCGACGCGGTGCGCGCGGGAATCGCTGTGTATTCGCCGCACACCGCGCTCGACGCGGTCGAGGGCGGCATCAACGACTGGCTGATCGAGCTGATCGCGCAGGCCGCCGGTGCGGGCGTCGAGGACTGCCGCGCGCTCCAACCGGCGACGGCGCATGCGGGCAACACGCACAAGCTCGTCACCTTCGTGCCCGAGGCCGACGCGGGACGCGTCCGCGACGCGCTCTCGGCTGCGGGCGCGGGACAGGTCGGGCTCTACAGCCATTGCTCGTTTGCAGCCCCGGGCGAGGGGACATTCCTCGGCGGCGCTGGCGCGAATCCCGCGGTCGGAGAGGCGGGGCGGCTCGAGCGCGTCGCCGAGCTGCGGCTCGAGATGCCCTTCCACAAGCGCCGCCTCCATGCGGTGCTCGAGGCGCTGCGCGCGGCGCATCCCTACGAGGAGCCGGCCTTCGACATCGTGGCGCTCGAGCCCGCGCCCGCGGGTCGGCGTGTCGGTGCAGGACGGATCGCACGGCTGTCCAAACCGTGTTTTTCCGCGGAACTGGCGGAAAGCCTCCAGCGCATGCTCGCTTGCAGCCGAATCGATAGAACAGGAACTCGTCTTGCAGGCCGTTCGTATCCTCAGGCACATTCGGTGATTGCCGTCTGTGCCGGGAGCGGCGCGAGCCTGCTCGACGCGGCGGCCGCGCAAGGCGCGACCTGTTTCCTGACTGGCGAGCTGTCGCACCATGATGTGCTCCGCGCGCACGCCCTCGGCCTCGAGGTTCTCCTCGCTGGCCACACCAACACCGAACGCGGCTATCTGCCGCGACTCGCGGGGGACCTCGCAACGCGCCTTCCCGGCCTCGAGTGCATCGTCTCGACCGCCGACCGCGACCCGCTCGCGACGGCGTGAGAATTCCAGCGAATTCACAGGTTCTTCGCGCGTGGCCATTGAAAGCTCCCTCCCAGCGGGGGACTATCCCTGTGGCCAGGCACGACAAGGCCGCATTCATTCAGACCAGATCCAATTCAGCGCAGTTCCAGCCATAGGAGGGCTCGCATGCTGAACGAACACCGCACGGACGCAGCGTCTGACGCCGCCATCCAACCCGCGCACCGCGCGGACCAGAGCGTGATTCGCAAGCACTTTGTGCTCGACACGAATGTGCTTCTCCACAACGCGAACTCGATCTTCAAGTTCGCCGAGCACGAGGTGGTGATTCCCCTCGCGGTGATCGAGGAGCTCGACACCTTCAAGAAGAACAACGATGAGCGGGGCCGCAACGCGCGGCAGGTGACGCGCGCGCTCGACCGGCTTCGCGCGCAGGGCGCGCTCTTCGAGGGCGTGGTGTGGAACGAGCAGGGCGGCGCGATCCGCGTCGCACGCTGCAACGGAAGCCGCGACTTCGCGCTTGATCTCGACAAGGCCGACAACCGCATCCTCGCGGTGGCGCAGGAGCTGCACCTGGGCGGCAAGCGCACGGTCTTCATCTCGAAGGACATCAACGCGCGCGTGAAGAGCGACGCGCTCGGCATCCCTGCCGAGGATTTCGAGCACGATCATGTGGCCGCCGACTTCCTGCACGCGGGCTACATCGTGATGAAGGTGCCGGGCGAGATCATCGACGAGCTGTACGACGAGCGACAGCTGCGCATCGAGCGGCTTGCGGAGTTCACGGCGCACACGCCCGACTACGCGCACACGGTGGCAGTTGAGGCTGTCGCGAACCAGTTCATTCTGCTGATCGATGAACTCGACGAGCACCACACGGGTCTCGCGCGCATCCTTGCAGACACAGGTTCTGCCATTCCGGTGACTGGGCCGCGCAAGCCTGTCTACGGCGTCATGGGTCGAAATGTGCAGCAGACGATGGCACTTGAACTGTTACTTGATGACGACGTGAAGATCGTTACGTTGACAGGCCCTGCAGGCACTGGCAAGACGCTTCTTGCGATCGCGGCGGGTCTTCATAAGACCATCAAGGAGGAACGCTACGACAAGCTCCTCACTGCGCGGCCGATCATGCCACTCGGGCGCGATATTGGCTATCTCCCTGGCGACAAGGACGAGAAGCTCGCGATGTGGATGCAGCCGATTTTCGACAACATCGCGTATCTCCTGTCAACGCGCGGCAGCCATGTCGACGAGCGCCCTGAGAGCCGCACGGAGAAACAGCGGCTCGACCAGCTGATGGCGACTGGTCGCGTGGTGCTCGAGCCGCTTACGTACATTCGCGGACGCTCGATTCCACATCAGTTCATGATCGTCGACGAGGCGCAAAACCTCTCACCGCACGAGATCAAGACGATCGTGTCGCGTGTGGGCGACGGTACGAAGATCGTGCTGTCGGGCGACATCTTGCAGATCGACAACCCGTATCTCGACGCGCAGTCGAACGGCTTGGCGCACGCTATTGAGCGCTTCAAGGGTCAGCGCATCGCGGGTCATGTGTCGCTGTCGAAGACCGAACGCTCGAACCTCGCAAGCCTCGCCGCCGAGATTCTCTGACCCCGAACCCCGCTGCACGGCACGTGCCGTGCAGCGGCGGTTCGATTCAAAGGTCTATTTTCAGAATGTGCTTATGAGCGGCGGCTCAACAGCACGGCACGTGCCATGCAGTGCCAAGCACTGCACGGCACGTGCCGTGCACCAGTCGGTTGGTTCATTACTTTCGCTCGCCGAACATCGCGGCCAGGCGGAACGCCAGCTTCAGCGCCTCGAGGTAAACCCACGCCAGCGTCACGATCAGGCCGAACGCCAGCATCCACTCCATCGACTTCGGCGCGCCCGCCGCGACCGCCTCATCGATCTGTGCAAAGTCGACGAGCAGCCAGAGGGACGCGATGAACAAGATGCCGACGTTGATCGCGAGACCGATCCACGCGTTGTTTCCACCGTCAAACGCAGCGTTCAGCGACATGAACGGCAGCCCCACGCCAAACAGGCTCAGCACGAAACTGACCAACATGGTCACCATCAACCCAATCGTGACGAGTGACAGAATCGACGTGAACCGGGGACCCGCGCGCACGATTCCGAAGGTGTGCAGTGCGAGCATCGTCGCCATCAGGCTTCCAGTAATCACAAATGCCTGCAGCGCAAGTCCGCCCCCAACAGGCGTGATTCCTCGCGACGCAAGCATGCCCTCAAGCACGAAACTCAAGCAGCCCAAGAAGGTGCCTTGCGTGAGCGAGTAGACCGGCGCAGCCACAATTGCAAGTGCCGGCTTTGCCATGATCACGAAGAAGATAATGAGGGTGATGACCAGCGACCCGATCATGGCCGCCATCGGCAACCACGGGAGCGCGGGCACCATCATGTAGGCTGCGGCGCCGGCGGCAACCGCAAGGACGGTGCAGATGCCGGTCTTCTGCATAACGCCCGGAATGGTCGCGGCATTGGAGCGGGTGGATCCGCCGGTCTCATCGATCAGGCGGCCAAGGGTGGAGTCAGAAAGAACGGGGTTGGATGAGGAAAGAACGCTCATAGGCGCAGTATAGGTCGGCTCCCGGCGCGTTCCATCTTCACGGATTCACCCAGAGGCGCGGCCTGGAATGGGCGTCTGGCACGGGTACTTGGCGCGCTCCGAGCGGCATGACTTCGAGGGTTCTCGCAGCACCCTTCGCTGGAGTGAGGGGCGCAAGGCGCGTGGGCGCGGGGCAGCGAGGCCGGAATCCGGGAGACATGGAAACCCGGCGACCCGGCGACCCGGCGATCCAGCGACCCGGCGATCCAGAGTCACACCCCTCGAATCGCGCGAGGTTCCGTCAGACAGAGCCTAGCGGATCACAGCGAAGTGCTCGAACACGGCTGCGTTGTAGTCGGGTGCCATAACCCCGACGCCAATCGCGCTCGTGACTTCGATCAGCACGTAGCGCACGCCGCGGTGATCCAGGATCGCGCTGCATGGATCCGCTGGAATTCCCACGCCAAGCAGCACGTGCGGCCGGTCGTTCACAGAGAGCGACACCATGACAAGCGGAATCTCCGAATCGACCGCACGGATCAGGGCCGCGAGTAGGACAGCCTTCGAATCGCAGTCGCCCCCGCGCAAGAGGGTCGGGCCGGGCGAGCGCAGGCCGCAGCGCTCGACGTCGCCGGTTGTGGCCGGAATCGACTCGTACGGAATTGCGCGTTGGACGAAGCTCGTGAGCGCCTCAATGCGCGCGTCGTGCACAGGCCCGTTTCCGGGTTGAACCGTGCCATTTTGCACCGGCACAGTTGCCGACGCACGCCACGACTTGACCACCGCTTCCGCGAGCGGCCGCAGGTGGAGCGCGGACCTCGACGTGAGCCACGTAAAGTCAACACGGATGCGGTCATGTTCAAGAAGAATCCCGTGCTTCGCAAGGGCTGCGCGGTATGCGGGCTCGGTGACTCTGTCGATCGCGTAGTCGCGGTCGTCACCGTCGGCGCGGTGCAGCGTGAACACATCGTCCGGCAGAAACCCGAAGTGATCCTCAATGGCCGCGAGCGCATCGAAATCAATCAGCGTGCGCACGGTGAATGCATCGGGATTCATCGAAGGGTCGCGCGCGATCGCTTTGCAGCGTTCAAACACGATTTGTGTTCGATCATCCTTCCAGTTCCACGTGTGAAGCGTTGGATTCGGAGGTGGCAGAATCAAATCATGGTTTGCGGCGAGAAACCCGCTCGGGCCTTTGCCAGTGGAGTTCCGCGGTGCAGCGAACCCTGGGTCGCGATTCGTAGATGCGTATGCGCCGCCGTACGAATCACCATCTCCGCCATCGTGCGCCCCAAACGGCAGAGTTTCAGGAAGGGACTCGAAGCGTCCCTGTCCGGGCGCCTCGCCCTCCGCACGATCCACGCGGGAACGGTGCGCCTCTGTCCACTCGGTGTCATCAAGCGCGCCGTCGGCTCCGCGGGCGGGCGCAGGGCTTCCGCCGCCGAAGATCGCGGACATCGCCAAGATGGCCGCAACCCCGAGGAACAAGAAAGCTGGAAGCCGAACGGCGTTGCTGTCCATCACGCAATTCCGAGCACACGCCTGCAGTTGTCGACCGCGCGACCCCTGCGGACTGCCGCGTCGACGACGCGAGACACATCCCTTGTCTTAATCGACTCAAGGACGGTGCCTGCGAGAGCGTCAGATGCCAAAAGCATCTCCGCTGCATGACAAAGTTCAGCCTCTTGTCCGGCGTGCCCGAGAACCCCGTCCCACCCCGAAAGAAGCATGGCGGCGGCATCGCCTGCCTCCAGCGCCGTCTCAAGTTTGGTCTCTGCGGGCAGGCCCAAGTAACCGAGCGATTCAAGCGCCACGCGCACGCCGGCGTCTTCGAGGCGGAGCTCGGATATGGCGGCCATCTTGGGGCGAGAGTGCTCTGCGCCCGGCGGGAGCGGGGTGCGCTTGTCGGCGAGCGCTGCGGCCCACTCGGGCAGCGGCTTCAAGAGTGCGCGCAGCGAAAACTCACGCAGTGCCGATTCCACTCGGGCTCGAAGGCGCGCGTGGTGTTCGACAGCGCCCACAAATCCGCTGCGCGCGGCAAGAAGTCGCTCCAGGCGCGCGCGAACTTGGCGCCCATTCTCACTCCCGACCGCAAGGCAGTGGGGACAGACGTCGTCGTCAATGAACCGAGCGCACTTCGTGCAGTAGCGCCTCCAACGCGGCTCGAGGCATCGGCATGAAGTCTCCGCGCCAATCGCCCGTTCGGCGCGGCAACCCTCGCAACGTTCCACGGTGCGAGCAGCAATGAGAGGCATTCCGAGGATGACATCGGGCACGGCGCCATGGTACGACGGCTCGCAGCGGGGGCTCTCGCGCTGCCACGAGGAGCTGCTGAGTTGCCCGGTGACGGAGTACGGTCGCGGCGCGCGCAATTGCTGCTTCGGCGCAATTCTGTTAACATCTTGCGGGGCAGAATCATGATTGAAATGCAGGGGCATTCGAAAAGAGGTTGGCGAGTCTCACACGTGTTGGGCACGGTGCGACGCGCGGCAATTCTGTGTGCATTCTCGCCATCGGGCTCGCGTTTTGGAGCGCTCGCGGCATGAGTGCTTCACCCCAACGGCCAGACTTAGTGGAACTCGCGGTGGCGGATGTCGCCGGTGGCGCTGTGGCGCGACGCGGTCGAGATCGCATCGTCGTCCTCGGAAGACGTCGTGCCGGGAAGACGGTGTTTCTTGCTCGGCTCTACGAGGCGCTGTGGCGCGGTTGCACGTTGGTCGATGGCGGCGTGGCAGCGGAAGGCGAGCCGACCGCTGGGCGTCGCGTGGTAGAGGTGTCATGTCGGACAACAGCCGGCGCGTCACACACGCATTTCATGGGCATCATTGAAGAGTTGCGCGCGGGTCGATGGCCCGCGGCCACGCTTGGAAACAGCTACGCCGAGTTGATCGTGAACTACGGTGGTCGCGAGCGCGTGCTGACCGCGCTCGACTATCCGGGCGAGGTCTTCCGCAAAGCATTCCTCGAAGATTCCAGCGAGCCAGATGCGCGAGAGTTGCTTGCCGCCATTGATCGCGCCGCCGCTTGCGCCACCACTCGCACCACCGCTCGCGCCGCCGCTCGCGCCACCGCTCGCGCCGCCACTTGCGCCACCGCTCTCGCCACCGCTTGCGCCGCCACTCGCGCCGCCGCTTGCGCCGCCGCTCGCGTCACCACTTGCACCACCACTGGCGCCACCGCTTGCACCACCACTGGCGCCACCGCTTGCACCGCCACTGGCGCCACCGCTTGCACCACCGCTGGCGCCGCCGCCACCACCACACGACCCTCCGCACGACCCGCTACACGAGCCACCCGCACACGGGCTCGGCTGTCCACCTTGCGCTCCACCTTGCGCTCCACCTTGCGCTCCACCTTGCGCTCCACCTTGCGCTCCACCTTGCGCTCCACCTTGCGCTCCACCTTGCGCTCCACCT
>JBILDS010000139.1:0-8174 GCA_044352505.1 Phycisphaerales bacterium | reverse complement strand
CACTCGACCGAACGAAGGCTCGCCTCACGGCGAGCCTTCTTCGCAGGGGAAAGTCTCAACCCTGAACCGACCCCGAACCAATCACGAACCAATTCGTGCCCTCACTCTGGCTCCATGTTCCTGTGATCCCTGAGCCCGGAAGCGCTGTGGAAATCTCGCGCGACGAGGCCCGCCACGCGTTCGATGTCCGGCGGCTTGGCGCAGACGACACGATCACGCTCTTCGATGGCCAAGGCACACTCGCAACGGCGCGCATCACTGGAGCCCGCGCTCGCCACGGCGATCAACTTGTCGAGATCGTGACGCGCGACGTGATGCCTCCTCTCTCGCCCGAGGTCACGATCGCATTCGCTGTACCGAAAGGCGATCGCCTCGCAACGCTTCTTGATGGCGCCACGCAGGCCGGAGCGATGCGGCTTGTGCCGATCGAATGTGCGCGCAGCGTGGTCGACGCAGACAAGCTCGATCGCAGCGAGCGCTGGCGACGAATCTTGGCGGAAGCCACGAAGGTCGCAAAGCGCGCATGGATGCCTGAGCTTGCTGCAGGTGGCGCACTGCTCGATGTCGCGCACGCCGAGCGCGCGCGCGGCGCAGCGCTGCTCGTTGCCCACACGTTCGACGCACAGCCGATTGCTGCATGCACAGCGTCGCTCTCGCCCCACGCGCCCCGCAGCATCTTCATCGGCCCAGAAGGCGGCTTCGAAGACGCTGAGATTGCGGAACTGCGCGCACTCGGCGCGATCGTTGTCTCACTCGGACCGTGCGTGATGCGCGTCGAAATTGCGGCAATTGCGGCCGCGGCGCTGCTACACGCGTGAGACGGCATCCTCACTCGGCACAGCGCACCGCGCGCACGCGGCGTCGCCACACGGCTCCATATGCGCCGTCGCAGTGCCTTCGCCCACCGCGGCAAGCACCTCCCGCTCGATTGCACTCGCAATGTCGTGGGATTCCGCAACGGTCATTCCACGCGGTACGCGCAGATGCATGTCGACGAAGTGAATGCGCCCCTGATGGCGATGACGCACCGATGCATACGAACAAATCTGCGGTGCACGCGCACCTGAACGATGGCCATCGAGCACCGCCACAATCCGGGCGTGATCCTCTTTATCCGAGAGCCCGATGATCGACGAGACGCCCTTCAGCGCAAGTCGCGTTCCCACCGCTGCAAGAAGCACACCGACTCCAATGGCGACTGCGGTGTCAATCCAGGTGTGGCCCGTCCAGCGAACAAGGAGTAACCCAACGAGCACCGCCAGCGTCGTCCAAAGATCGGAGAGGAGATGCTTTCCATCGCCCTCAAGTGCCGCCGAGCCGATCGCTCGCCCCGTTCGCAGCAGTGCGAAGCCCGCCACACCGTTCAGAATGCCGCTGGCCAGCACAAGCACAAAGCCCACATCGATCGACGCAAGCGGCTCGCGCCCGTGCACAAGTGTTCCGACAGAATGTGTGAGTACCACGACGCCTGCGGCCGTCACCAACACCCCTTCGGCGAGCGCACTCACAAACTCCATCGGACCATGGCCGTAGGGGTGCTCCTCGTCTGGGGGCCGCTCTGCGTAGCTGATTGCAAGAAACGCGCCAAACGATGCGATGATGTTCACAATGCTCTCAAGCGCATCGGAGAACACCGCGTCTGAATCGGTGAGAAGCCAGCCCGCCACCTTCAGGCCGAAGCCTACGAAGCCAACGAGAATCGCCCACTTCGCGGCAGAGCGCGCGCGGCGTGCAATGATCGGGTCTGGTGCCTTCGTCACCATGGCGAGAACGGTACCCGATCATTGCATCGAGAGAGAGACACGCGTGGCCGCGTTGGAGAACTGCGCCCTCGCGTTGCGATCTCGATTCCGCCTCACGCGGCCAACTCAACAAACTCTGCGTGTTTGAGAATTGCCCAGCCGGTCGTCCGGAAGAGTGGGAATCGCCCCATCGTTCCGACAAGTACACGCACGTCCTCTGTGTCGAGCGTCCACGCAGCAACCTCATGGGACTTCGCTCGAAACACCTGTTGCCGCCGAAACCACTCGATCGTGAACGCGCGCTCGCGGATGGGCCAGTGATTCAAGTGTTCCGCAATCTCAGCGGCCTTGTTGGTGCAAATCGCCATGGCGCGTTCGAGATCATCACGTTCGTGCAGCGAAGCGTGTCCCGTGTCGACGCCCGACCGCATGGCGATGTTTGCGCCGAAGATTCCCCACCAGCCCCAACTTTCAACAAGGTGGGGCGTGGCCGGGCGGGCAAGATCGATCGCATTTCCGAGCCTCTCTACGATCTCTTCGATCGCGTCCTGCGGCGACAGTCTTCCCGACGCAACCCTCGCCTCAATCGCACCGCCCCGGGCCGTGTTCGCCAAGCCGAGATACTGCAGGTCGTCGAAGTCTGAGGCGAGTTGCGCAAACAGCCGCTCCGCGTGCACCAATTGCTCTTCGGCGCGCACCGCTTGCTCCGCACACGCCCGCTCCGATTCGCAGCGGGTGAGTCCTCGCCGCAAGCTGTGACCAGCGAGCGACGCCGCGAACGCTTCGGCGACGCGCTCAATGCGGCCATGTGCGGGTGACAACTCGAACTGCTCGCGAAGCGCGCGACCAATCGCGTACGACTCTTGGAGATTCCAAAGCGTGTAGTTCACACCCGCAAGATTGACGGTGAGCATCAAGCGGAGTTCATCACCAATCCGCCCCTCCGCCAAACCCTCACGCACACACGCGAGCACGCGGGGATATCGACCGAGGCCGTCGTACGCGCCCGCAAGCCGATTTGCCGCAGTCGCCCGCTCGCGGCCGTTCGCGGCAATCTCGCGCATGCGTAGGCCTATCGTTCGCATCTCCACATATGCGCCAGCACGATGCGCGTACTGCGATGCAGCGTCAAGCGTGGCAAAATCGGCATGCGAGAGATCCCTCGGATCCATCCGCACAATCTCGGGCGCCCTTTGCGTTGTTCCCGCTCGCGGCACGGGAGTTCGTGCGTCCGCCACCTCGTCGTCCTCAGCGAGGTCGTCGCGCACAAGCGTGTCGGCCACGTCACCGGTCTCCCAATCGAGCGCCTCTGCGAGGCGTTCGAGAAGATCCAACTTCGGATTTCCCGTTGCCGGCACGGCACGGCTCGGCTCACGGCCGAGTGCGTCGGCCAACTGCGTGCTTGACCAACCTCGGTACACCTTTGCAAGCCCCATCATCCGCGTGATGCGCTCGCGTCGTTCCTCTTCCGTCAGCATGGTCGCTCCTTTCTTTGCGGACGAAACACCGTCCGCTTGATTGGTGCAAAGCATGCGGTCACACGGCGCGCATGAAGTTGAACACGACACGCGCCGCACAAAATCATGCGAAAGCGGGCAAGATTTCGTTCAATGGGCCGCGCGCGCGGACGTTGTTTCGTCGATTGTGGTGGGATCGCGCGTAGAGCACGCCCCACTCACCGCTCGTCCACAACATCTCCACCCGTGTGGATGTGTACGACTGGGGCAAGCACTGCTTGTGCGCCCAACGAGACTTCGGCACCGGACAACGTCAATCGATCCGGCACTGCCGCAAGTGTGAGGCGCGCCACGCGTGCACCATCGACAAGCACCGCTCCAGACTTCTCAAGCCACAGCACCTCAATGACGCGTGGCGGCTCCAAGTGGCGTTGATCGGGCGAAGCACTCGAAACCGCAGCGGCCTTCGCGTCATGTACCCCCACGGCGACGCACGTCAACAGCGTGCCGTCTCTTGCGAACAACTCAACGTTCCGCACCCCGCGCGCGCCATCGATTCGCACGCCGCGCGCGCCAGCCGGAATTGTGCGACTCCAGTTTGCTGCGTTGGTTGAGGCGTTGGTGGATGCGTCAGTCGAACTGTCAGTCGATCTTGTGCCCGATGGAGCTTCAGCGGCCAGAACCTGGGCGCGCCATGCGTGGGTTCCAATCTCCTCAAGAATGGGCGCTCGGAAGGCCACGTCGCATGCCTTGCCGGAGTGCACTTGAAACGCAAGAACACCGGAGACCGTCGCATCGAACCACTCGGCACACGCAACACCATTCACCCGCGTTCGAATCCGTGGACCAATGCATTCGATCTCGTACCGATTCCACGCGCCGGGTCGAAACGCAGCCATCGCCGCGTCGTTTCCCGCAAGCGATGCAAGCCAACCGCGTCCACGTTCGTCGTACACGCCGCCCGACCAACGTCGCGGCGAAGGGTCAATCTCAATCTGAAGCCCCGCAACCGTGCCATCACGCTCGACGGAACGAATCTGGATTCCGGAATTCATGCCCGCGCCATCGGGCGTGGCGTCTGAGCCAAGGCGAACGTCGACAGAGAGCCGGAAATCGCCGAGTTCTCTCGGGCTGGTGAAGAAGCCGTTTCGGTCAATCGGCCCGCGCCCATAAAGCGTTGGCCCATGAAGTGATGGACCATGAAGTGATGGACCATGAAGTGTTGGACCATGAAGTGTTGGACCATGAAGTGTCGGCCCATGAAGTGTCGGCCCATGAAGTGTTGAACCATGAACCTCGTCGGTCGGCGCGACGAGTTCGAACGTGGCAGAACCTCCGACAACGCGCCACGCGGCAACTGGCATGACATCGAAGAGCGGGCGCGCGCTCGCTGGTTTCCCCTGGGCGAATGCGCTGCTGCACGTTACGAGCACCGTGAGTGCAACACCTGCAAGAGTCACGCGAGACCCTCTTCGCGCGCACCGCGTTCAATCGCGCGGGTCGTTGCGCGGAGTGATGTCACAGTCAGTACGCCGGTGAAGGCCACAAATGCGACGACCGGCCAAATCGAGACGGTTCCGTGGCCATGCACTGAGATGCGCGCGCTTCCCTCGATGATTCCGAGGCCAAGCAGATTCACGCCGATGAGCACCCACACGAGCAGCGCACGCGTGGGCAGCATGACCGCAATCCGCCGCTCTGGCGACAGGCGTACGAAGAGGTCCTTTCTCGGAACGTTCACAAGTGCCGGTGTCTCACGCGCAATCTTGTCAATCCAAAGCGCAACCGCGCCAAGGATCACGCACACGCTGAGCATGATTGCAGGCGTGAGAAACCACGCCGCAATCGAGCGCGCCACGAAACGATCCGGCTCGCCCGCCGCATTGAAGTGAATCGGAATCTGCTCAGGCAACTGGGGCCACCATGAGAGCGCGCGCCACCAAACCGCTCCATGCGCCGCGGCGAGCGCGGCGAGTCCAATGCGAAGCCAACGTGCCGATCTCGGCGGCACTTCTCCATGGGAATCGCCGCGAGTGTGAAGCTCATCTTCGGGACTGGTGGGAAGTTCATCTCGCATGGCGTCGTGTTCCGTGTCTCGATCGAGGAACTTTTTCCGTGTGGCTCGACTGCTACTCCGCGCGCACCCTGGCGCAAAATCTCGTCGCGCTCTCGTCGCGCGTCACTTTCCGTCCGCGATCACAGCCGTCTCCCACATCTTTCGCATCGCGTCAATCCACTTCTGCTCTGGCTTCTCGATGAAGATGGTTTCGATGCGGAGTTGCCGCCCATCAAGTGACGACATCGCAATCATTGCGCGCTTCTCTCCATCAAGATCGAAGCGCATCCAAGCACGGCCGTCGACTTTCGCGACTGTTTCAATCCGCGTTGGGCAGTCGGGATACGTTGCCGCCAACGCCCGCTTTGCTGCCGGAAACTCCGCTTCAACCCGCGAGGCAATGAGAGGGTCGGTGAGGAGCGCAACCACAATGAACATGTTTCCATCGGCGCTCTCGAAAACGGCGTCGGGCCGTGCGCTTCCAGGAAAGCGCTGCGCCAACGATGCCTCAGACATCTGAGAGAATGTCTGAGGCACCAGGATGCGCAACTTCCCGCCGAACAGCGATTGTGGCGCCAACGCAATTCCGGAGACCACCGTCGGCCGAAGCGTCCGCGGAGGTTCGGCGCTCGATGAGGGCGACGCGTTGGAACCACCGTTGCGCACAATGGGCGGCTCGTAGAGTGAAGGGTCGCCAACCTTCGGCTTGCGCGGAGAGTCGTCGCAGCAGAAGAGGCTCGAGGCCAGCACCAATCCGACAATCAGGCGAGTCGCGTCCATACAGCCCTCATCGTGCGCCAGAGGCAGCGCGAAGCCGGTAGATGCGAGCCGAACCGCGCAGATCGCCTGCGCGCGAGAGTGCGGCGTCGCCCTCGCCAAGATAGCAGTCGATGCGCTGCGGCCCCGCAATCGCGCCACCGGAATCGTGCACGAAGAGCAAGTGCGCGGCCTTCCCGGCGTCGGTGTCTTCAACGAGAAAGAGAATCGACCCCGGCGGATAGATCGACTGATCGACCGCGCACGACCAACCCATGATGAGTCGGCCTCCGGGAAGTCCCACGCTGGTTGGAAAACGTGCCGGATCGGCGATGCCGAAGTACACCACGCGGTCGTTCTCCAGCGCGGCCATCTCCGCTTTCTCGGGGTGGACATACGCGGTGGTGCGAACATCCGCCAACGTGTAGTTCGGGGTGTCGATCAAGCCCCGCTCAAAGAACCATCGCCCCATGCCTGTCCATGGGCGTCCGTTCGTGGCAACGCGCGAAATCGCGATCTCTGCAGGCTCGATACCGTCTTCGAACAGAAGTCGCGCGGATCCGTTGGTTTCGATCAATGCCCACGCGAGCGGATCCGAAACCCACGCAATCGCCTGCGAATCGACGCCCGGCGTTGCCAGAATCGCACGACGGGGCGCGTCGGCGATTTCCGGATAGCGGCGACGCAAATCGACAAAGAGCGGATAGCGAAACCGGGCGTCGGCACGCCGTTGGGCGCGCACGACCGGCGTTGCGTAACCCGTCACAAGACCATCAGACGGCTTTGCGCGCGTATCCGTCGACACGCTCTCCCATGCCACAAACTGCGTTGCGAGCGTCGCAAGAAATGTGGCTGCGTCCTTGGAACTGTCGAAGGCTGCGCGCAGCGCCATCGCATCTGCTCGAATCGCCTCGTCTCGAGATCGACCACAGAGGTCAATTGCCTCGACGAAGCGCATCCGTGACTGCATGTCTGCCGCTGGGAAGACTCGACCGGGAATCAATGACGCAAGGCTCGGGCCAGGAACAACCTGCACAGTGCCCGTTGCCGCCGGATGCAGCGAGGGATCGTTCAGCGCGGAACCCGGTGTTCCATCGCGCGATTGGCGAGAGGCACAGCCGATCGAGAGTGCAGCAGCCAAGCATACAAACGCAACGCGGGATGCCTTCCCGCGCACAATCCGCGCCGCAGACCCGCGCCTATGCCTCACGCGTTGCACCCTTGAGCAGGTACTGCCCACGGCCAACCTGCGTCACAGCGCCGCCATCTACAAGCTTTCGCAGTGAAATGCTGACCTGAACCAGAAGGCTTTGGTTCAGATCGCGATTGAGTTGCTTTGCGATCGCCGCTGCAATATCGCGCGGAGCCGATGGCTCCGTGCGCCCGCTGAGGAAGCCCGTCACGCGCTCGGCAAAGGTGGGGCCGCCGCTTGCGCCGCGCGTCCGTCGACCAGCCCCCGGCTTCATCGTCGACTCATTCGTCGGCTTCTTACTCGTGCTCTGCACCGCGCGAACCGCCGAATTCTTGGGAAGTCGGTTCGAGACGACCGCGCCGTGCCCAGAGAGCAGCGCGATGCGGGACTCGGTCTCAGCGAGTTCTGCCCGAAGTGCCTGCGCCGTCGCCTTGAGCTGCGGCAACTCCGACTGACGGCGCTGCAACTCTCTCGCGAGTGCCTCGACTGACACTCCAGCGAGCGCGGTTTCCAAGTTCCGCGCCGACGACACTGCGTAGGAACGCGAACGCGACGCTTGAGCACCGGCGGAACCCTTTGAACGAGACTTCTTTGATGCATTCTTAGTCATAGATCGTAATTTAGCATGGAAGTATGTCACGCGCCCACGTGACGCGGCGCTCGAACCGATTGCACGCGTGCTCGTTGCAGAGCGCGACGAAGTTCGCGAAACTTTCCGTATGGATCCACGCGCGCCCTCGTCGATTGATCGCCGAACGTTTCTGACGCAGGTCGCGCTCGCTGTTCCGCCGATCCTTGCAGCACCAACGCTCCTCGGCTGTCGCACGACACCCGCCCAAACGAGTTCGCATCACACGCTCCCGCCGCGTCGAGTTCGTCTCGCGCTCATCGGGTGCGGCGGTCGCGGTCGCGAGAATCTCGATGCGCTTCTCGGTGCCGATGCTGAGATTGCGGCGCTTTGCGATGTTTCA
>JBILDS010000138.1:0-8238 GCA_044352505.1 Phycisphaerales bacterium | reverse complement strand
GTAGGCGAGGTCGTAGACCTGATTCAGTCGTCCGCGCGAATCTTGGTTGCTTTCAATGAACTGTCGGCCGAACTCGATGCGCGCAATCGCGGGATCGGCGCGCCGCGCGAGCGCATGCCATTCCCAGTTGCGATGTTCAGGCGGCGCCGACTCGAGCATCGACCACGCAGCGCTGCCGTCGCCTTGGTCGAGCAGGCCGCTTGCGGCGCTGATCGCGGCAACATACGACGCCCACTGCGCGCGCTCGTTCGCCTGCGTGGCGCGTGCAAGTAAGATCGAGACTGCGACGAGCGCAGCGGTGACGACCCCCGCGAACCCGGCGACAAGCGCGATCGCGCGGCGGTGACGGCGCGCGGCGCGCCGGATCGTGTCCCACGCCGAGTCGGCGCGGGCGCGAAGCGGAAGCCCGTTGAGCAGATTGCGCAATTCCTCTGCGAACTCCGCGGCACTCTGGTAGCGCGCGGAGGGATCGGGCGCGAGCGCCATGCGCAGCACGGCGTCGGTGGCGGCGGGAACGTCTGCGGGCGTAGGCGCGGCCGCGTTGGTTTCCGAACGCGTGGAAACGAGCGGTGCGATCGGCGCGAGCGTTCCTCGGAGAAGTCGCTCAAGATGCGCGGAAAGCGAGCTTTCTGGCGCATTGAATGGAGGGCGACCCGCGAGCAGGTCGTAGAGGAGCGCGCCAAGACCCCACACATCGCTGCGCGTGTCGATTGCGCCGCCGCGCACCTGCTCTGGACTCATGTACGCGAGCGTCCCCATCGGGCCTTCGGTGGCTGCGGTGACCTGCGAGTCGGCGACCGACGCGATGCCGAAGTCGATCACCTTCGCGACGCCATCGGCGCCGACAAGTACGTTTCCCGGCTTGAGATCGCGGTGGATCACGCCGGCGCGATGTGCATGCTCGATGGCGTCCGCGATCGACGCGACAAGCAGGATGCGCGCGCGCACGTCGAGCCTTCGCTCATCTGCAAAGCGCGTCATCGGCTTCGCGCCGGCGACGAGTTCCATGACAAGGTATGGAAAGTCCTGAAGCGGCTCTCCCGCGCCTTCTGCGGCGCGGTGGATACCCGCACCGAACACGCGCGCGATGTACGGATGCTCAAGCCGCGCGAGCGCTTCAGCTTCCACGCGAATGCGGCGCTGCGCGGCAGGCGTGAGGCGCTCAGGCCGTACGAACTTCAGCGCAACGCGTCGGTGCGGAAACCGCTCGGTCGCTGCGTAGACGATGCTGGTTCCGCCGATACCGAGAAGGCGCTCGATTTCGCAGCCTCCGACCGTTGTGCCGATGATTTCAGTAAGAAGCGGCTGCGCGAGCGCGTCCGACGCGTCGATTGTGGCTCCGTGGTAGCGAAGGAGCGACTCGACCTCGTCTGCGATCTCACTGCTTTCAGCGCGGAGTCGAGCGATGAGCGCGCCGCGCGCGAGCGTAGGCGTTTGAATCGCCTCGTCGAACGCCTCCTGGATCCGGGCGCGTCGTGATGATTGCCCGTCCGTTCGATCGCTCATGGTCGACTCCATGCGCACTCATGCGTGAACGCGGCGCGCGCCCATCACGCATCGCCGTCAATCGCCGCGGTCGAGTTCGCGACGAAGCCACGCGCGCGCGAAGGCCCAGTCCTTCTCGACGGTCGATTCGCTCACGCCGAGGATGCGCGCGGTCTCGGCGGTGGGAAACCCGAGCATGTAGCGAAGGCGCGCGACTTCAGCCGCGCGCGGATACTCGCGCGCGAGCGCGTCGAGCGCCGCGGGAAGGCCGACGTCGGCTGCGACGCGTGCCGTCTCCTGGCGCGAGAGTTCGCCCGCCACGAAGGTGAGCGGAACGGGCTGCCGTCCACCTCCGCGCTTCAGCGTCTGGCGCGCACGCGCGAGGTCGACGAGCACCTGTTCGCAGGCCTGCGAGACCGCGCCGAAAAAGTGCCGCCGGCTGTCCCACGCGCGGGGCGGGTTTCGTCCGATACGCAGGAAAATCTCGTTGACAAGCACGGTCGGATGAAGGTCGCCGTCTTCGGCTAAGACGCCGCGCTCACGCGCGACCGCGTTCGCCGTGATGGTGCGCACCTCGCCGTAAACCTCTGTCCAGGCACGCTCTGCAGCAATGGCGTCGCCGCCAAGCGCGGAGTTGAGAAGCGTGGTGAGCGGGGCCGACATGCGGTGCAGCATATCGAAGCCGACAAATTGACAATCGATCTTCGAGCGAGGGTTTACGGAATCGCGCGACGGCGACGCATGGGGCTTCCGTTGGCGCGCATGTCGTGAAGGCCGGATGGCCCGAAGGCGCGCCGCGTTCAGCTGAGGAGAATTCGATGCGCGGAGCATGGCATGTCGTTGGCGGATCCGTTGTGGCGTTGTCGCTTGGGCTTGCTTCGCAGAGTGCGGTGGCGCAGTGCGCCACGAGCATCGTTGGCTTCGGCGCGGGCGAGCCGGGCGAGTCCGCCGATATGTTCGATCTTGGTCAGTCGGCGACACCTGTGCTTGACACAGAGGTCGTTCAGGTCTCGGGCGGCATCTTTCACACGGCCGCGGTTCTTGCAGACGGCACCGTCGTTTGCTGGGGCAGCAACGCGTTCGGCTCGCCGAGTGGCCTCGGGCGCGTCTTTGGCACTGATGTGAACGGAGCGCCGATTGCGAGCGGCACGATCGGGCAGCGCGTTCAGTACCTCGGTGCGGAGTTGACGGGGATCGCCGAAGTGCGAGGTGGCGAACTGCATACGGCGGCACGCCGCATCGATGGAAGCATTGTCGCGTGGGGAAACAACGACTGGGGACAGCTGAATGTTCCCGCAGATCTCATCGCGACGAAGATCGACGCGGGTTCCCTCCACACGCTCGCACTGACACCTTCCGGCGGTGTGGTCTGCTGGGGCGGGTGCGCCGGTGTACCCAAGGCTGCGGCGGCGGGTATGTCTGACATTGCCGCTGGCTACGAGCACTCGCTTGCGTGGGACGTTTCTGGCGGTCTGCTTGCGTGGGGACGCGACGACTACGGGCAATCGACGGTGCCGGCCGTGCTGCCCGCGACGAAGCAGGCTGCGGGCGGTATCTACTCGACGCTCGCCCTTGGCTTCGATGGCGTCGTGCGCGCATGGGGCGGCAACGACCGCGGGCAGTGCGGTGGTAGCAACGCCGATGGGTCCATCGACATCTCGGAAGGAACGCAGCTTCGCGTCGTTCGGATCCTCGGGCAGCCTCTCGACAATGTCGTGGCCGTTTCGTCAGGAGGCGGCTACCACGGGATGGCGCTTCGTGCAGACGGGACCGTCGTCGCGTGGGGTGCGGGATCGCTCTTCAATACGCCGCAGGGCCAGACGACTGTGCCGCCGGCGACTGCAGGCCGCGCTATCGCGATCGACGCGGGCTATGTGCACTCGTATATCCAGACAACGACCTCGACGACGGACTGCGACGCAAACGGCGTGATCGACTGCGTTGAACTCGCGCTCGTCGACGGCGCCGATGCCGACGGCGACGGTGCGCTCGATGCGTGCCAGACGATCGATGTGCCTGGCGACTTCAAGACGATTCAAGCTGCGATTGACTCGGTGCCAGTGGGCGTGGCGCGCACGATTCTCGTTGCGCCCGGAACCTACGCGCCGTTCAGCTTCGACGGCAAGCCGATCACCGTCGAGTCGACGGGTGGCGCCGCGAACACGACGATCAGCGCGGCAGGGCTCTCGACGAGCGCCGTGATCTTCGGCGCGGGCAGCACGATCGAGACGACGCTGCGCGGGTTCACGGTCCTTCCCGGGGCAGGCTCGATCTACAACCCGAGTTTCCCATGGCTGCGCGGTGGTGGCGGCTGCTTCCTCCTCAACGGAAGCGGCTTGATCGAGGACTGCGTGTTCACTGGCGGAGCAGGCGGCTGCGGCTACGGCGGCGGCGTCTGGTCGGGGAATGGCAACGTGGTGGTGCGCCGCTGCACCTTCCAGTCGATCGGCGTCGAGCACTTCGGCGGCGCCATCTGGGTGCAGCCGGGGAACGCGACGACGACGGTCCCGGGTGAGGCGGATGGCACGCGCGCGGTGATCGAGGATTGCGTGGTTCGCAATTGCTCAAGCTTCAACGTCGGCGGTGTGAAACTGCGTGTCGACTGGCTCGATGCCTCACGCAACATGGTTGGACGAATGGTCGTGCGCCGCTGCGACTTCAGGGACAACTCCGCCGCAGTTCATGCCCGCGACATCCTGGTCTGGGGCGTCGGCGGCGAGGATCCGAATGCGGTCGCTCGCATCGAGGACTGCGTGTTCAGGTCACCGGGAGGCGTGGTGAGCACGGGATACAACGACGGCTCGGGTGGCGGTACGACAGAGGTCGACGGCTGCGTGATTGCGGCGGTCGGCGGCGCGATCAGCCGTGCGGGCGGCGCGCTGCGAGTCGCGAACTCGTGGTTCTGCGACGGAAGCATCTCGGTCAACGGCGCGTGGACCGATCTTGGCGGCAACAGCGCGACGTGTCCGCCTTCGCTCGACTGCAACGACAACGGCGTCGAGGACTTCTACGAGATCGTGCTGGGGCAGCTGGCAGACAAAGACGGTGACTTCATCGCGGACGACTGCAGCTTCGTCTCGGTACCGGGCAACTATCCCACGATCCAAGCCGCGATTGATTCGGTTCCGGCAGACGCCGCGCGCACGATCTCGGTCGCTGAGGGTGTCTACAACGAGTCGTTCGCGCTAAACGGTAAGAACGTGGTCGTGCGCGGCGCGCCGAATGGCGGCACCATTCTTGACGGCACGGGTCTCACGACTTCGATCGCGCGCTTCAGTGGCGGCGAGCCGGCGACGGCGGGCGTCGAAAACCTTGTGTTCCGCAACGGTGCGGTTGGGTCGCAGATCTTCCCGAAGGCGCAGTTCCGGGTTGGAGGTGCGCTGTACGGCGCGAATTCTTCGGCGTTCATTCGGAACTGCCGCTTCGAGGCGAACACGAGCGACTTCGGCGGCGCGGTGTACGTCTTCCGGTCGACGATTGCGGTGGACGGATGCAACTTCACCAACAATCTCGGGCGCAATGAGGGTGGTGGATTGATGCTCTATGAGTCGAGTGGAACGGTGTCGAACACCACGTTCACCGCGAATGCGGCGGCGCCATTTGGCACGGGCGCTGCAAGTGCGTTCAAGGCTGTTGGTGCGCGCACGGCCGGTGGAGTGGTGCGACTCGAAAGCTGCGACATCACCGGTGGGGTCGGCGGAGTGGGCGCATCTGCGGTGGAGTTCTTTGACAACGCAGGCGTGGGTATCGTGGGTTCGCTTGTGGTGACCGATACGCGCATCGCGGGAAACACAGCGGGGGGCAACAGTGGCGGGCTGCGCATGATCGGCGCGCAATCCGCGTGCGTTCTTTCAGGCGGCACCGAAATCTGCGGAAACTCAGGCCGGAACGTGTCGGGTCCGTTCCTGATCGATGGGTCCGCGACGGTGTGCGACTGCCTCGCAGACGTCACACTCGACAACGCGGTGAATGGCGGCGACCTCGGCGTGGTGCTCGCAGCATGGGGTGCAGCCTCGACTGACGGCGCGGGTGATGTGAACCACGACGGCCTTGTGAACGCGAACGACCTCGCGCAAGTCCTGGCGTCGTGGGGAGCGTGTCCGTGAGTTCAACTGGATGATGCGCCCCATCGTGGAAAGGACAGGGGATGGTGGATGACAAGGCCCCGCGCGGAGCAGCCACTCCGCGCGGGGCCGGTTTCGTTCGGATGTCCCGAGTGACGGCGCCGCCTACAGCAGCACTTCCTCGCCCGACTTGATCTCGCGCGGGAGCTCGGTGTCGGCGAGGTCGTCGGCCTCGAGGGCGGTTTCGGCTGCGATCTCGATGCGGGCGTCGACATCGCCGTTGGGCTTCCGTGGGACCTTCACGCCGAACTTCTCGAGCCAGTCGCCGTTGCGGTTCGACTGGATCTGGTGGCTCCATGCGGGGCTGTCTTCGCCGGTTGCGTTCTTGAGCGGCGCGAATTCCTCGGTGCGGCTCGTCTCCATGACGAGCGACTTCTTCGCGAGGCCGAGGGCGTCGAAGATGAACGCCTCGAACTTGATCGCGTTCGGCTCCGCGGGCTCGACGGTCTTCTTCTGGGTGTCGCACCAGTAGGGGACCTTCTTCTTCGCGCGGTGGAAGGGGAGCGCGAAGTCGCCCTGTGTGAGGCGCTGCATGAACTCGACCGAGATCGCGTGGATCGCGATCGAACCGGCGTTGAAGCGCAGTTTGCCATGCGCGTCGAGCGAGTTCGTGAGTTCTGCGGGCATGTCGCTGTATTCGATCACCGCGGTCTTGCCAGCGACCTCGCAGAAGACGCCGACCTTCTCGGCCGCGTTGCGCTTGGCGACCATCTTGCTCGACATCTCGCCGGACGAACCTTCGCCCGACGCATGCAGGCCGAGGAACACGGGGTCCGCGATCCGCACCATCGGGTTGTCGACCTGGAAGTAGCTCATGTGCTCGACGCCGCGGGCCTGCATGTCCTCGAGCGCGCCGCTTGCGTGGAGCGCGCGGATCGCGCCGCCGTGGCCGTCGGGGTTCAGAGCGAGCGACGACGGCGTCTCGAGGATGAGCTTGCCGTCGAAGGTGATCGACGGCATCGTGCCCTGCTCGAAGAGGAATGTGTCCGCCGGGTTGCGGCCGAACCAGTTGTTGTCGCGGAAGAACGCGCGCGTGTCGGCGCTGTTCAGCGGGCTCGTCATGATGTACCACGGGAGCGACCGGCCGTAGCGCTTCTCCGCGGCCGCGATTTGCTCTGCGAACACGCGGAAGAGCGGCTTGCCTGTGACGACGGTCGCGGGGAATGTGCCCTTCGGACCCTTCCAGCCGAGGCGCGTGCCTTGGCCGCCTGCGACCGTGAACACAGCGACCTTGCCCGCGCGCAGCAGCGACTCGCCGTGCGCGCGCGCGGCGCCCGCCGGCGAACCGAGCGCGATGTACGGCGCAGGCTTCACCGCCGCGTAGTCGGTCTTCGCGTCTTCGCCGCCCTTCACGAGGCGCGCGACGAGCGCGAGGTCAACCGAGTCGAGTTGCGCAAGGAGCGTCGCGCGGCGTGTGCCCTCGAGTGCGCCGAGATGGCGAAGGATGTGGCCTTGCCCATGTCGCTCGAAGTCTGCACGGAGCTCTGATTCGCGTTCGGTCGTCTGCATGGCCGCTCCGTGCTGTTCGGAAGAGAGGTGCTCGATGGAAGAAGTTGGCTCAGGAGAGCGCGACGAAAGAGAGGCTCACGGCGAAGGCGGAAGCGGCTTCGACCAGCCCTCGGGGCGATGGCGCACGATGAGGCCTGCGTGCAGATAGATGACCTGTTCGCACACATTCGTGCAGTGGTCAGCGATGCGCTCGATCGACTTCGTGATCGTGAGGAGGCGGAACGCGTAGTCGACAGGCAGCGTGCCCGCTGCGACCTGCTCCTGCGCCGTCTTCATGAGCTGCTTCTTGAACGACGCCACCGTGTCGTCGAAGAGGAGCACCTGCTGCGCGAGGCTCGTGTTGCCGTCGGCGAGGGCGCGGTTCGAGTCGCGGAGCATGCCGATCACCGAGTTCGCCATGACGCGGAAGACATCGGGAATGCGCGCGGGGAGCGTGACATCGGAGAGGACGGCCTCTGCGATGTCGACGGCGCAGTCCGCCACGCGCTCGAGCTCGTTGTTCACCTTGACGATCGTGAGGACCGAGCGGATCGACTTCTCGTCGGTGACGCCCATCGCGAGGAGCGGGATCGACGCGCGCTCGATCTCGACATCGACGCGGTCGATCTCCTCGTCGAGCGCGATCACCGCGGCGGCCTTGGTGCGGTCGCCGTCGAAGTAGCTCTCGACCGCCCGCAGCGTGATGTCGAGCACGCGGTCGCCCTGGGCGACGATGTCGGTGCGGAGGTCGGCGAGTCGTTCGTTGAAGGTCGTCACAGGAGCGCGAGTATACATCTCGCGCGTATGCTGACGGCCCTCTCGGATACATCAGTCATGCCTGAACTCTGCGTCAACATCGACCATGTCGCGACCGTCCGCCAGGCGCGGAGGACTTACGAACCCGACCCCGTGCTTGCCGCGACCGAGGCAGAGGCGGGTGGCGCGGACGGAATCACCGTGCACCTCCGCGAGGACAGGCGGCACATCCAGGACTCGGACTTGCCGCGGCTGAAGGAGGTCGTGCGGACGAAGCTGAACCTCGAGATGGCCGCGACCGAGGAGATGGTGGCGATCGCCATCGCGCTGAAGCCGCAGCTCTCGATGTTCGTGCCCGAGCGGCGCGCCGAGGTGACGACCGAGG
>JBILDS010000011.1:0-26616 GCA_044352505.1 Phycisphaerales bacterium | reverse complement strand
ATGTCCTCGACCAAAGTTCCGCAGCGGCTCGTGCTCAAGATCAGTGGTGAAAGCCTCGCCCCCTCAGGCCAGCTCGGGATCGACACCCAAGAGCTTCAAGTGATTGCGGGCGAGATCGCGCAGGCCTGCGAACTCGGCGGGCAAATCGCTGTGGTTGTGGGCGGTGGAAACATCATCCGCGGCGCGCGCATGGCGAAGGACGGCGTGGTGCACCAATCCACCGCCGACTACATGGGCATGCTGGGAACGGTGATCAATGGACTCGCGCTGAAAGAGGCGCTGGAGGGAATCGGGCGTCCGGCGCGCGTGATGAGCGCGATCAATGTTCCTGCGGTGGCGGAGCCTTTCATTCGCGGTCGCGCCATCCGCCACCTTGAGAAGGGGCGCACGATCATTCTCGTAGCTGGAACGGGAAACCCGTTCTTTACCACCGATACCTGCGCGAGTCTTCGCGCGATCGAACTGAACGCGAGTCTGCTGCTCAAGGCAACGAAGGTCGACGGCATTTACACCGCCGATCCGAAGAAGGATCCGACCGCGACCCGCTACGAACACATCACGTTCGCGGAGGCCATCGAGAAGCAACTCGGCGTGATGGATCTCACGGCGCTGACGATGTGTATGGAGCATGACCTCCCGGTGTGTGTGTTCGACTACAAGACGCCGGGCAATATTCGCCGGGTGGTGGCGGGCGACCGAATCGGCACAACTGTCGCGCGCTCGTGAGCGGTCCGCCGGCTGGTTCCGGGTTCTGCCTGACGGAGCTTCGTGCGGGGATCCGTCGGACAGAACTGCGCATCGTGGGGCGGGGGGTGTCTGACGCAGGCGTTGTTTTGCGCGCGGCAATTCCACGCCCTCGCGCCGAGGGGAGCCGCGCCGCGCCGTATAACTCGTAGAATCGCGGCACAAGCGCTGCGTATCTCACACGTGGAATCTGATCCGTCCAACTCCACCGAAGACCCAAGCGTTCGGGGCGCCCGATTTGACGTACGCGCCGCCGAGCGGCTCGTACGCGACGAGCGTCGGCGGATTGTGCGCGAGCGCTGGATGCATCTCCTGCTTCTTGGCTTCGCACTCTCGGTCATCGCGCACGTGCTCGTCATGGTGCGATTGTGGGCGGTCAAGCTGCCCGATTCTGCGCCGGCGCGCATGGCGGAAGTCGCGCTTGAACTTCAGGAACTGCCACCAGAGGTCGAACTCCAGCCAGAGGTTGATCTTCCAGATCCAACCACGCTTGTTGCGGGGCCGATCACGGTCGACCCAGATCCGATACCAAGTCTCTCGACAGAGATCGCGTCGGGCGAACCAACTGCGGAGCCGTTCGGCACAATCGAGGCGCCCGGTTCGGGTGCCGTTGTGGGTGCTGGCGCCTCGGGAAGCGGAATCGGTATCGGCAGCGGCAAGGGTGGCGGCGGCACAAGCTTCTTCGGGATCGGTGGTCGAGGTACCCGTTTCGCATTCATCGTCGATGTTTCGGGCTCCATGGAGGACGACGGTCGAATCGTGACGGCGATGTCGGAACTGAAGCGCTCGATCGGCGCATTGCCTGATTTTGCGGAGTTCTTCGTGATTCTGTTTGCAGACGGTGCCTACAAGCCTGAGTGGCAGGACGGTTGGCAGCGTGCCAGTCGCGGCAACGTTGCGCGTATGCGTCGCTGGCTCGACGAGGAGCAGACACGCGGTGGCACACTTCCGCTGGCGGCAATCGACATTGTGTTCAAGTTGCCGCGCGCGCCCGACGTTGTGTTCTTTCTCACCGATGGCATCGTGCCCGGCGACACGATCGAGCACTTCAAGGAATACATCGCGCGTGCCCGCGCTGAAACCGTGGTGCACACGATCGGGTTCTCAAGCGAAGCAGGTAAGGAACCCTTGATGCAGATCGCCAAGAACCATCGCGGTATCTTTCGGTTCGTGCCGATTCGTCGGCGTCCGGACGCGGAGGCGAATCGATGAGCGCGCGTCGATTTTGGCATCCTTTCGGGCATCCTTCTTCGTATCCCATGGGCATTCGTACGCGCGCGATGTCGGCGCTGGCTGGGGTCGCGTTCGCATGCGCTGCGGCCTCTTCGACATACGCACAGGTGGCGATCGCACTTCGAGGCGGAGAGGCTGATCTCAACGCCGTGTCCGCAGAGGCAAGCGTGCGTGGCCTTGAGATTGTCGTTGCGACTGGTCGAGGGGCGACGAGATCAGAGGTTCTGCCGTGGGATCGTGTGCGAAGCGTGACACTTGCGACGGGGCGACATCCGGCGTCTGACTACCTGGCAACGGCGGAGGAACTCTGGCGTGCTCGGATTCGCGTTGCGCGCGGAGATACGCGTCTTGCGGCGCCGATCTTGGCAAAGCACTGGATCACCTATCGAGATCTCGATGGCGCGACCGCGCAGCTCGTTGCGGAAGGCTGGCTCCGATGTGCACTCGCCGACGGCGACTCCGCCAACGTGATCGATGCATGGATCGCGTGCATGCGACACCAGGCCGCGGGCGCCGAGACTCGATTCCTCGAACTTCCGGCGCTTCTTGATGCATCGACCGGCTTGTTGCCAACGCTCTCACCGTTCGCACCGTCGGGAATTCGTGCCTCTGTGATCGCACGGTGTGATGCCGCGATCGCGCGTTCGAGCGGCTCGCAGAGTTCTACGCGTGTTGATGCGGCGACAACGCTGCAACGCTTCACGCGCCTGGCGCGCGCGGCGGACCTCACGGCTGCACTCAATGCCGCGCCGGAGTCGGCACCGAGCAACGGTGGCAAAAGTGCTGCGTCACAGGCTGCGCGTGTACTTGAGGCGCTTGAGGCCATCGCCACGGCGGTCGATGCACGCGCGCTTGATCGCGCCACCGCGGAGTTCGATCGAGCCTTTGCGGAACCAAAGCCGTTTCTTGCGGCATGGCGACTTGCAGCGATTGGTGCCGGTAAAGCGCGCCTTGCACGCGCGGCCGCTGAACCCGATCGTGTCGCAGCACTGGCAGCCGCAGCGCTGGAGCTTCTGGCCGTCCCTGCGTCGCGGCTTGACCCCGCAGGCGTGGTCGACGCATACGCCGTCGAGAGTGCCGCCATTCTGATGCGCGAAGCGGGTGATGCGCAGACTGCTGAGCAACTCGAGCGGCTGCTCGCAGAGATGAACATTGCCAAGCCGATGCACGCGCCCGAGCGCGAACCTTTGGGTCGTGGGCGTGGTCTCGATGGAGGCGCGCACGAGCGGTTGCGCGATGAGATCAGCAAGAACGCACACGATCACGCACACGATCACGCACGCGATCACGCACACAATCACGCACCTCTCAAGCCGTCAGCGCCGCGCGCGTCGACGGATCTCACAAGTCCTGCGCCCATCAAGCCAACCCGCCTGTGACGCCCGACCGACGGAGTCGACCACGCCATGCAATCCATGATTCCACTCACGATTCTTCTTCAAGCCTCGCAGGAGGACTCAAGCGGCGGTTCGCTGCTCAAGTTCATCACCGGGGGCGGCGTCATCGGCTACATCATTGTGCTGCTGTCGATCGTTGCACTTGCATTTGTCGTGATTCACTTTGCGCAGATCCGGAGGTCGGTGCTCCTTCCAAGCGATCGCATCAAAGCGGTCACTGAAATGGTCGAGCGCGGAGATCTTGAGGGAGCGCTCGCGTTTGCGACGCTACCTGCCAATGACAGCTATTACCTTCGCGTGGTTGGTTCGGGACTGAAGCGATTCCTTCGGTCGCCGTTTGGTGCGTTCGAAATCAAGTCGGCGATGGAGGAAGCAGGCGCTGAGGAGACGGCGAAGCTCTATCGCACGATGGATGTGATTGCGACGATTGGTGCCGTGGCGCCTCTCCTCGGGCTGCTCGGAACTGTGCAGGGCATGATTGGCGCGTTCGACACTGTGGCAACGGGTGCCGCAAGCAACGCGAACTACTACGAGGCGCTTGCCGCCAACATTTCGGTGGCACTCATCACCACATTCCAAGGCCTGGTTGTGGCGATTCCATGCGTCTCGATCTACGGCTATCTGCGCAATCGAATCGACGCGCTCGCGGGCGAGTGCGCTGGACACGCCGAAGAGATCGTGACACTTGTCGAGCGAAGCGCGCGCAAGACAGGTTGAAGCCCGCGTCGATGTCGACCTCTCGCACAGGAAACACGTGCAGTTCCAGCGAAACAAGTCCTTCTCTCGCAACGTCGGTGTCGACATGACACCGATGATCGATATTGTTTTCCAGCTGCTGATCTTCTTCCTCGTTACGGCCCAGATGGCGGAGCAAACTCGGGCGCGACTTTCGCTGCCCCAAGAGGAAGGCGAGCGCGTCACCGACCGAGCGTTGTCCGGCCTGACCATCAATCTTCTTGCAGATGGCACCCTTGTTGTGAACGACACGGCGGTCGCCATCGATGATCTTGATGGTCTTGTTGAGGACGCCATTCGTGCGGCAGGCGGCGCTGAGCGACTGAAGCCGCTCATCCGCGCAGATCGTGCCTGTGATGCGGCTCGGTTGAACGAAGTGTTCAGTCGGCTTTCCGCGCGCGGACTCTCGGCCATTCGGCTCGCCACCGAAAGGGGGCGCTGAATGCGGTTTGCACGTCGCGGAGGCGATCGAAGGCCGACGTTGAATCTCGCGTCGATGATCGACGCGACGTTCCTGCTGTTGGCGTTCTTTGTCTTCACGACCGGTCAAGGTCTGAATGAGGCGCGCCTTTCGCCGAATCTCCGCGTCGAACAGGGAACGGAGGCCAAGGACGATCTCGAACCCCAGGTGTTGGAAGTGGTGCGTGCGGAGGGCGCGGTTGTGTTCCGGCTCGGATCGGTAGAACTCACGGATCGCGCCGCGTTGATGGTCGCATTGGAGGCACTTCCGAAGGAACCTGGTCTCTTCGTACGGGTGGCGGCCGGTGTCGACGTTGGCTCTGCGGCCATGGCGATTCAATGCGCGCGTGATGTTGGCTTTGAGGCGGTGACGTATGTGCCTGCGAAGTGAACCCTGTCTCCAACTTCGCGAGCGAAGTCGCGCTGGCCTCGCGCGCCGAGCGAGCGCGCTTCTTGTGGCGTTGGCGGGTCACCTCACCGTGCTGCAGCCATTCGCGGGGCGTCTCTTTGCAGCAGAAGCGCATGCGGACGACGTGCTTGAGTATCTCGAAGCGCGTGGTCTTGACGCACTCGCCGTGGAACGGCTTGAGCTGTTGGCGCGCAACGCCGAAGCCTCTGAGCGCGGCCCGTGGCTCGATCGCCTTGCAGCGCAGTTGGCTCGGCTGCTTGAAAGCACCCCCGAGGGGGCGCAACTCGAGCGGTTGGTCACCCGAGCCCAGCAACTCACTTCGTCGCTCTCGCCGGCGACGGCCGATGGGTTGCGTGTGTCGATCGCGCGTGCGCGCTATCGAGGCGCGGCATACGCGGCCGAATCGATTCGCGCGGGAATCTTGGCCGACGCGCAAGCCGCCGCGCGAACGCTCTCTGAGCAGTCGACGATTCTCCTTGAGGTCGCAGAGCGAGCCGACAAGCGTGCATCGGATCTTGATCGACGACTTGAGCGCGCGGATGGCGTTGGTCGCGACCTCCTTGAACAGGCGATGAACGAGGAACTCGGGGTTGCGGGGCAGGCGCGCTATCTGGCGGCCTGGAGCTTGCTCTATCGCGGGGCACTCGCGCGGAGCCGAGCAGATCTTGAGCGTGCAGAGCGGCTCTTCATCGACATGCTCGGTGGGCGCGAGGGACGACTGGCTCCGAACGAAGTCTCTGAAGACCTTCGTTCCGACGAGGCGTTCGCGAGCGCGATCCTTGGACTTGGGCTTGCGAAGGCGCGGCTCGCTGGCTTCGGAGAGGCTGCGCGCTGGCTGGAGTTGCTTGAGTTGCGCACCACCAATCCCTCGGTACGCGAGGCCGTTGCGGGGTGGAAGATGGTGGCGGCGCTCGATGCGCTCGCCTTTGGCGCAGCACGGTCTGCGTTCTCTTCGCTCGCGGGCCGTGAGGATGTTGGCAATTGGGCTCGGGTTGCTGTGGCGCGCGCCGTTGAGGATGGCGCTGGCGACGATGAGGCGGGCGCGCTCCTTCGAGAGGCACTCGCGCAGCTTGCGTCTGCGCGCGAACTCTCGGTTGTGCGCGCGCTGGTCGAGCGATACGGCGATGGAATCTTGGGAGATGACGCGCAGGGCTTCGTACCGCGCTTTATTCGCGGCGCACGGATCTACGACGAGTCACAGAAGTTGATCGACGCAGCCGAAGGTGACGACGCGCGGCTCGAATCAGACGAGGTCATCGGTACCGCGCGACGCGCTGCAGAAGCGCTCGATTCGGCGCTGGCGGCTGAAGATACCGAGCGATTCACAGAGGCCGCGATGTCGTGCCGCCTCATGCTGGCATGGAGCCTTCGCGTTGCCCAGGAGCCCGAGCAAGCCGCGAAGCTCTTCGAGGAAGTGGCCGCAGCGTCGGTAGGGCGGCGCGCGGAAGAGGCCGCGCGTATGGGGATTGCGTGCCTCGACGATGCGCGGTCGAAGACACGTGATGTTGCAGTGCGTGCGCGGCTTGACGGCGAGATCGTTGTGCGAATCGACGTATTCCTTTCGCGCTTCCCATCGAGCGATCATGTCGTCGATCTCCTCGTCCGCAAGGTTGCGTCGCAGGCATCGCCCGATTCAGCTGACATCGACGAGCTGCTTCAGGTTGCGCGCGAGAGTCCCGGATGGCTCGCTTCGCGCAAGCAAGCGGCTGCAGCGCTCTACCGCATCTTCCGTGGCGGCAGCCAGTCGCGCGCCGAAACTGGAAAGCGCTACCTCGCCGTTTTGGCGGAACTCCCAGTCGACCCCGCGAACGGACTTCCCGCATCAAGCGCCAGCATTGCCCGGCAAGCGCTTGAGGTTGTGCTCGCGGCGGAAGTGCGCGATGTTCGCGTGGCGACGTCACTCCTTGAAGCACTCGATCGTGCGACGACAAGCGGAGAGTTTGATCGTCGCGAGGCTGACGAGGAACTCGCCTATCGCCGACTGCAACTGGCGATGTATGCAAATCGATGGGCCAATGTGGAGGCGGCACTCGCGCCCTTTGAGAAGCCCGAAGCGACGAAAATTTGGGCCGATGCTGCGCTTCGCCTCGCCGTGCGCGGCGCAGAGGCGCGGCGGCGTGCGGCCGAACCCGATGCGCCGGAGCGCGGTGCGTACGTGGCGACCATCGTGCGCGGGGTCGATGCGATTCTTGAACGCGATGGTGGTGTTGAGCAGGCGCTCGACCCGAAGTCGGAGGGTGTTGCCGCACGCATCGCGTTTGCACGTATCGGGCTCGACGCGCGGGTCGAGTTGCTGATGTCGACGAGCGATCCTGAAGAAGGGCGCAAAGGACTTCGCATTGCCGACACGCTGCTTGCCAATGCGCCGCGCGATGCGACATTGCTGCGCGGAGCCGCGATGTGCGCCGAATCTGCGGGGAATCTCGAGCGTGCGGCGGAAGCGTTGCGTGCGCTGGTTGCCGGTCTTGCACCGCGTACGACACCGTGGTTTGACGCGAAGGTCGACCAACTTCGTGTTCTCTCGCGTCTCGATCCAGCACGGGCGCGTGCGGTGCTGTCGCAGTATCGCTCGCTCTATCCCGATCTTGGTCCGCCAGCAGTGCGTGAGCGCATTCTTGAGATTGCGCGCGAGATTGATCGCGCGACGCCGGAGAACGCGCCAGATGCGCCAAACTCAGGCGGGGGTGGCGGATGAGTCAAACCCCCGAAGAGAGAATCCTCGGTCTTCCCGGGTATCCCGATGAGCGCGCGCTGCTTGGGCTGCCGGCGCATGGTCCGCTCAGAAGCGGCCAGATCGAAGCGGCACTCGAGCAGCGCTTGGCGCAGATTCGAAGTCACCTGTTGATGGGAACCGAAGGTGCCACGCGGCTCGTGCAGCATCTTGAGGATGCCGCCGATCGGCTGCAAGCGCGCATCGCACACGCTGGTGGTGGACCGCTGCATCCGAGTGCGGCACGCCGGGCCGCGAAGTGGTCGATGCTTGCAAGTCGGCGCGCCGAGGAGGGCGCGCGCGTTGTGGTGCCGGAGCAAGTGCGCCGATCCACCGGGCTTTCGGCTGAGGATCTCACAGAGTTTGACCGCCTTGCGCTTGCGGTACTGGTGGTGAGTGGCGGTTGGAACGCCCGAAGTGCGAAGCGGCTTGCGTTGATCGCCGACGATTTTGGCGTGTCGATGGCGCATCTCAACAAGGTGGTGCTGGGACTCACGCGCTTCCTCTCTGAGGGCGAAGGTCTCCGCGGCGCGATGGGCAATGTCGGCAGCAGTGCCCGCGACTCTCTCCTCCAGCCGCGGACGCTTGCGCGCAGTCATCGTGTGGATCGAGTCGAGGGCGCGCTGGAGCGCGCGTTGGGTCGAATCGATGACGCGCTCCGAGAGGAAGTGTCGAGTGGATCGCGCGCCTCCCAAACTCGGCTTGCCATTGTGTTCACGCTGTTTGCGCTCTCTTGGATCGGAGTGCTCGGTTGGTTGTTCTTCGGTTGGTCGGGCGGCGCGAGCAACGAGACGATCTCGGTCGACCCAGCGTCGGTGATTGTCCAGGCGCCTCGCCAAACTGTGATCGAGCCAGAGCGCGGCGCGAACGGTGAAGAAATCATGCCCGTCTCTCCGTTGGCGGCACCCGTGAAGTATCCGCGACCGCCTGGATTTACGCCGATATCGCCGACGAAGGCCATGTTGGATGCCGGCGGCACGGGAGCGTTGTGGGTGTCTGCTGTGGAAGAGTTTGCGAGAGATCTGCGTTCTGGCGGCGCGCCCGACGCCCTAGCATTTGCGCGATTACGCGACGCGCTGCTCCTTGCGGCCGACGCGTGGCCGTTTGCTGGAAACTACCGAGCGGAAACGGTTCGCGCACTCAGCTCGGCTGTTCGCGGTATCGAGGGTTCCGATGGTCTCCGCGCATTCATGGCGGCAGTTCCCGGTGCGCGTGACGAGCAGACCGGCGGCGCGAATTCTGCGGAAACGCCGCTCTGGATCGCAGCATGGCGCGACGCATTTGGCGCCGGCTGTCTTGCAACAATCGCGCTCGATGCGACACAGTCGCCCACCGTCGCTGCGGCCGCGCGTGAGGAGATGCGTCGTCGCCAACAGCCGCTTCCCCGGGGCGGAGTTCGAGATCCGTTTGCGGTCGGCGCGATGTTTGCCCTGACGCGCGCCGCAGCACCGCTTGCCGATGGACTTGCGCTTGGCACGCAGAATCTTGAGGCCGCGTCGCGCTGGCGCCAAGCGGTTGATGAAGTGGCCGTTTCTTCTGCGCTTCGCAACAAGGCTGCAGTCGCGGCGATCGACGCATCACTGCGCGCACCGGGCGCGATTGACGCTCCAGGGCCGCTTGTCGACTTCCTTGCCAGCGCGATTCAGACGCTGGACTTCACCGGACGAAGCGATGGTCCGGACGCGCTCCGCGATGCGCTCACTGCTTGGATTGCAGACGATGCAATTCCGCCCTCTCGCATCTGGGTTCTCACGAGTTTGCTCGATCAAGATCTCGGCATTGCGTGGTTTGGTCCGGATCTCGTGCTTGCCACCGACGCGAACAAACGCGCACGCGCAGAGCTTGCCGATCGTGTGGCGCGCGCGTATCCGAAGATTGAGCGCACAACCGCAGGTGAGGCGATCATCGTCGACGCCGCCGGCTATACCCAGTGGACGGAGATGTCCGCATCGATCGCCGCACTGCCTGCAAGCGACGCCGCCGATGCGCTCCGGCGTGCGGCGCTCCTTCTCTCCCACGCACGCACCGCGCGCGCGTACGAGTTGCGCGACCCGAAAGCTGCACGGGTATCAGCGCAGGCCACGGTGAAGTTGCTCGAACGCGACGAGAAGGAGTGGAACGCCTCCCCAACCGGCGAAATCGCCGGAATCGCGGCAACCGGTGTGGTCGATGGTGCGTTCGCCGATGAACTTCAGGCGGCGGGTCGTTCGATCGATCAGCGTTTGAGCGTGATTCGAGCGCTCGGTGCGCGACCCGGTGCAAGCGATCTCGGCTCGCTCGATGCAAGAGCCATCGTGGTCGAGGCGCTGCGCGGCTCGAACCCTGATGCCCGCGCGGCCGCTGCGACGGTGATTGCGGATCGCTTCGCATCGGGACCGATTGTGCTGCGGACGATTCTTGATCTGCTCTCCGATGGATCGGTCGCAATCGAGGCACGCGAGTTTGTTTCGCGCGTGGTTGGTTTCGGCCTTGGTGGAAGTGACTGGAAGAGTCAGGCGCGGGCAGCGATCATCGCACGATTGTTCCGAATTGAGGACAGCCGTGCGCATGCATTGGATGCAGCGGTGACGGAACTTGTCACAATCGCAAACGAGCTTGCCGTCCTGTACGACCCATCGACGGCGCTCTTTTCACAACGCCCCGATCAGGCGCTCGCGCTCGTTGCCGATGCCATGCGTACTGAAGCGCGCAGTCGCTTCCTCTCGACGTCGTTTCCAACTTCGATCGACGAGATTGAGCGTCAACGCGCGGCGCGCCGCTCGTTGGCTCAAGGCGCGATGCAGCGGATGGCCGCGGAAACGCCCGCGATTGCGCAGTACGCCGCCATGCTGCTCGTATCCCGCCAGCCCGTTCTCGAGAGTCGTTTGAAGACGCATCTCGCCGCAGCGAGCCGAGCACGTGCATCGGCTGCGAGTGCGTCGATGCAAGTTGTGGCCGACCTCGAAGCGTTGGCGACGATGCTTGGTGAAGGGCTCGCGCCTGAGGCCTCTGCGAGGGATGCATCATGAAGGACGTGTCGATGCGATCTCAAGTTCGATGCCGCGATCGAGGTCGACTGCATCGCCAATTCCGAGCGACATTTCCCGGGGTTTGCGCGATGTTTGGAGCATGCGCGCTTCTTGCGTTTGGCCCGGCGAGCGCGCAGCCGTCAACTTCGCCGGCGACGAATGTGCTGATGGTTGGCGTTGCGATGACGCAGCCGTTCGCCGTTGATGCATGGAGTGCGCGATTGGCGCAGCTCGATCCACTTCGACCCATGGACTATCTCGAACTTGCAGAAGAGGTGGCCGACCAGGCGCAACACGATGAAGAACGCGCGTTGGCTCGGCAGCTCTTTGGCCTCGCAGGCGCGCTCGATACAGCGCGGCTCGGGCGGAGCGCGATGCTTGCGATAGCGCAACTCACTCCCGTCGGATCCGAGCGCGTTCGCGCACTTGCCGCGGCGGAGTTGGTGGGCGGGCGTGGGGCTCTTCCCCAGACAGATTCGCTGCGCGAAGCGACCGTTGCGGGTGCGATCGAAGGTCGCGACAGTGCCGCCACCGAGGCGCTCGCCCGCAGCTTTAGTTTCTACCGTCGCGGCGATGGGCGGCGCGCGCTCATGGCGCTTCGTCAATCAGGAGCCGATGCGCTTCTCGACGCGATTGGTGCACAGCTTCCTGGGGGCGCGGAGGCGTATCGACAGGAGTGTCGAGCGATGCGCGCGGGCGGTGTGACGCCGTTTGATGGCGAGATGATCCAGCGCCAGCTCGAAATCGAACTGGCGCTTCGGCGCGGAGCGGCGCGCGAACTTTCACTCGACCTTGCATTGCGCGGTGATGCGCCGCTTCTTGAGATTGATCTCTCAGATCCGCGTGCGCTGTGGGGCGTTGATCCTGCGCGAGCCTGGTGGCGTAATGGCGAGTGGCGCGAGGAGGGATAACGCGTCTTTCCCATGCGTTTTGACGGGCGGCGCGAGGCTCGCGGGCTTCGGTACACTCAGCGCATGTCGTCTGCTCGAATCACTGCGCCGATTTACCACAACATCCTCGAGATGATCGGAAACACGCCGATGCTCGAGATCACTCGCATCGACACCGGGCTGTGCAAACTGTTCGTGAAGATGGAGTCGATGAACCCCGGCAACTCGATCAAGGACCGGATCGCGGTGACCATGATCGAGGATGCCGAGAAGTCGGGCAAGCTGAAGAAGGGGGGTCGCATCGTTGAGGCGACCGCGGGCAACACCGGCCTCGCGCTCGCGCTCGTGGCGGGGCAGAAGGGCTACCGCCTGACGGTGGTCGTGCCCGACAAGATGAGCGACGAGAAGATCTCGCACCTGCGCGCGATGGGCGCCGAGGTTGTGCTCACGCGCTCTGATGTTGCGAAAGGACACCCAGAGTACTACCAGGATGTCGCCGAGAAGATTGCACGGGACGACCCCGATGCGTTCTATGCGAGCCAGTTCACGAATGAGGCGAACCCGCGCGCCCACTACGAGACGACCGGCCCTGAGATCTGGGAGCAGATGGAGGGCAAGATTGACGCGTTCGTTGCCGGAATCGGCTCGGGCGGCACGGTGAGCGGCGTTGGCAAGTATCTGAAGGAGCGCAACCCGGCGTGCGAGATGATTCTCGCCGACCCTGTGGGCTCGATTCTTGCGCCGCTTGTCAACGAAGGAAAAAAGGTTGACCCGGGTTCATGGCTCGTCGAGGGGATCGGCGAGGACTTCATTCCGTCGATTTGCCATCTTGAGCTTGTCTCGAAGGCGTACGCGATTTCTGACGGCGAGGCGTTTCACACTGCGCGCGAGCTCCTTCGCAAAGAAGGCGTGCTCGCGGGTTCGTCGGTTGGAACGCTGTTCGCAGCCGCGCTGCGCTATTGCCGCGAGCAGACCGAGCCGAAGCGTGTGGTCACGCTGATCTGCGACAACGGTGCGAAGTATCTCTCGAAGATGTTCAATGACTTCTGGATGGTCGACAACGGCTTCATCCAGCGTCCAACCTACGGCGATCTGCGCGATCTCATTGCGAGGCGTCACCTTGAGCGGGAGGACTTCTGTCTGACTCCTGAGCTTCCCGTTGTGCAGGCGATCAAGCGCATGCGCATGTATTCGATTTCGCAGATGGCCGTGGTCGACGAGAAGGACCGTGTCGTCGGTATCCTCGATGAAGGCGATGTGCTCATGGCGCTCGTGCGTGACCGCGACTATGCCTCGCACCCCGTGCGTGATTACATGACGAGCCGCATTGAGACGGTGCGGCCGACTGCGAGCGTGAATGATCTCGTGCCGATTTTCCGCGCAGATCGCGTGGCAATCGTGGCCGACGAGAAGCACTTCTACGGACTCATCACCAAGATCGATCTCATCAACTACCTGCGCAAGCAGCTCTGAACGCGAATCCGACACGCGCGGTTTGCGCGACCGAAGGCAACACACATGGCACACACCCACGCGCATCTTGCAACAGACTGTATCCACGGCGGTCAGCACGCCGATCCGACAACTGGCGCCGTGATGCCGCCGATCTACACGAGCTCGACGTTCATCCAGGATTCGCCCGGCGTTCATAAGGGCTACGAATACTCGCGCAGCCACAACGAAACGCGCTTCGCGTTCGAGCGCTGCATCGCCACGCTCGAGCGTTCGGGGCTTTCGGAGAGCGATGAGCGCACGTGCGGCGGATTTGCATTTGCATCGGGCTTGGCCGCGATTGCGACTGCGCTCGAGTTGATGGACGCTGGCGACACGATTCTGTGCATGGATGATGTGTACGGCGGTACGAACCGCCTTCTGAATCGGGTGCGCAAGCGCAGTGCGGGATACAAGGTCGTGCATGTCGACCTGAGCGACCTCGCGAAGGCAGAGGCCGCGATCCGCGAGCACAAGCCGAAGATGGTGTGGCTTGAGACGCCGACGAATCCGACGCTGAAACTCGTGGATATTGCTCAGGTGTGTGCGATGGCGCGCGCGGCTGGCGCGATCTCTGTGGTCGACAACACCTTCGCAACGCCGATGCTGACGCGGCCGCTTGAGCTTGGCGCAGACATCGTGATGCATTCGACGACGAAGTACGTGGGCGGACACTCCGACACCGTCGGTGGCGCGCTGATCACAGGCTCGATGGAGCTCGCCGAGAAGTTGCGCTTCATGCAGAACGCGATTGGGAGCGTCATGGGTCCGTTCGACGCGTATCTCGGCCTCCGCGGCCTGAAGACGCTGCACGTGCGTATGGAGCGCCACTCGGCGAGCGCGATGGAGATCGCGCAGCGACTTGAGAAGCACGCGAAGGTGGCGAAGGTCGTCTACCCCGGCCTCGCGAGCCACCCGCAGCACGCGCTCGCCGCGAAGCAGATGCGCTTCGATGGCAAGCCTGCGTTCGGCGGCATGATCACGATCTTCCTGAAGGGCGGCATCGGCGAGAGCCGCCGCTTCCTCGAGAATGTGCATCTCTTCGCGCTTGCCGAGAGCCTCGGCGGGGTCGAGAGCCTGATCGAGCACCCTGCGATCATGACGCATGCGAGCGTGCCCGAAGCGATGCGCGCCGAGCTCGGCATCAGCGATTCGCTGGTGCGGCTCTCGGTGGGCGTCGAGCATGTCGAGGATCTCTGGAAGGATCTCGAGCACGGACTTTCGAAGGTCTGACGCATGGAGGGGGTCTGACGCGTGGAGGGCGATGCGCCCGTGCCTCGGTTCATTGTTGCGCGCGTTGGCGTGGAGGCCGACCCGTCGTCGTTTGTCGAACTGCGTCGAGAAGGCGAACGTGAGGGGCGCGGTGTGCGCTGCGACCTTTCTGCGATATCGCTGAAAGGGGGACGCGCTGAGGCTCGTGCCATGCCCATCGTGAAGGCGTTGGGTGACGCGCGCACGGTGGTCGACGCGACGGCAGGGCTCCTTGGCGATGCGTTTCTCTTGGCGGTTGCTGGATTCGAAGTGACCGCAGTCGAACGCTCAGCGCTGGTCTACCTTGTGGCGAAGGACGGACTTGCGCGCGCGGAGCGCGATCCGCGGATTGCGGAGTTGCTCGGTGGACGGCTGAAACTGGTGCAAGCCGATGCGCGCGAGTGGCTCGCGGCGCGCGTGGGCACAACGGACGCACCCGATGCAGTCGTGATCGATCCGATGTTTCCGCCAAAGAGGCGTAAGAGCGCACTTCCACGCAAAGAGATGGTTGCGCTGAGAGAACTCGTGGGTGCAGATCTCGACGCCGCGGATCTCCTATGCGCTGCGCGCGCGTGCGCACAGATGCGCGTGGTCCTGAAGCGCGGCGATGACGCACCTGAACTCGCGAAAGCCGACTGGTCGATCGAGGGCACCACCGTGCGCTTCGACGTGTGGCGTCGGTGACGTGCGCGCTCGCAACGTGCCCACTGTGGTGTGCGCAACATCAACCGCGGAATGAGATGCGGCCGCTCATGCGATCCCAGGCTCCGTTTCCCATCACGGGCAGAGGCGGGTGACCGCGTACGTGCCATCTGCCTGACGCGTGTACACGATCCGATCGTGCAGGCGATACTTGTCGCCCTGCCAGAACTCAATCCGATCGAGGCTCACCCGGTATCCGCCCCAATGGGGCGGCCTCGGAACATCGCCGCTCGCGAAGCGCTTCGTCATTTCTTCCGCGCGCCGCTCAAGTTCGACTCTGCTCGCAACCGGTTCGCTCTGATCGCTCGCCCACGCGTTCACGCGGCTGTCGACGGGCCGCTGCGAAAAGTACTCGTCGCTTTCAGCTTCGCTTGCAAGCGAAACGCGGCCTTCGATGCGCACTTGGCGATCAAGCAGATCCCAGTGGAAGAGGAGCGCCGCCCTTGCGCTTGCCGCGAGCGCACGACCCTTGCGGCTGTTGCGATTCGTGAAGAACCGCGCTCCATCGCGGGAAAATCCGCGCAAAAGCACAACACGCGCACTCGGTGCACCGTCGGCGTCAACCGTGGCCAACGTCATTGCGTTTGGGTTTGGTGTCGGAAGCGTCTCGGCCTCTGCGAACCACCGCTCGAACACAGGAACGGGATCCGCAGGGGGGTGATCGAAATTGATTGCTGGTTTCGGTCCGTGTCCGGTGCTCATGGTGTGTCTCGCTTTCCGCGGCGTGCGCCCCGCGCATCCTTCACTCGCGCACGACCCCCAATGCGCGCGCCATCCTTCAGAACCGGCGGTTCGTGCGCCTTCATCAACTGTTCCAGTGCGGCATCATCGATGTCGCCCAACGCCGTAAGAAGCTCCGATCCGCGCTTCCCATCGAGGATCGCGAGCGGATCCGCCAGGTCTTTTGTCGCACGAAGGTACTGCTCAAGGGCCGCGTCGCTGCGCGGTGGCTGCGACGCCACGTGCGCTCCCCGCGGCTTCGCGGTCGCCGGCGCGGCGGAGATCGCAGCTTGCTCCGCACTGATTGCGAAGAACGTCATCCAGCCTGCAACCTCACGCTCCGAGAGGGGCACGCTGCGACGCGGATTCTGGGGAGCGTCTGCAACCTTCTTCCGCGTAGGGCGTGCACGAAGAACGTCTTCCGCGAGTCGCGCAAGAAACTCTTCGCTCTTCATCCAGTCGGCGCCACGCGACCGCGCCTTGCGTTGGATGGCGCGGTCGCTTGTGACAACGGTCAGGCGCCGCGGCGCACTCGATCGATCAAGAAACGCGGCAATATGGTCATCGGCGCTGCGGCCTGGGCCAGCGCCTTCGATCACGATCCGACCAACCCGTGCCGCACCGCGCGGAACTCCGTCGCAAATCAGCCACACCGCGTCGTCACGAAACCGACTGGCCTCGATGAGCCGCGCCAGCCCCTCAGGCTCACCGACCGCGGCCTCCGGCGGCAGAACGCCGGTGACGTGGAGGACGTTGTAGGTGTCAATAATGAGTGGCACGGAGGCAGCAGCATACGCTGCACGCGCCTGCAAGCCAGATCGCGCGGCGGGTCGCGCGCCGCCGTTGTCGGGTGTGGAAACCCGTGCCGCTTGACCCGCTCGGCGGATTCGTGTCCAATAGGCGACTCGGCAGTTCCAACCCCAACAGGACACGATTTTTCATGGCGATTCGAATCAAGGCCCGCAGCGGCGAGTCCGTCGAGCAGATGCTCCGTCGTTTCAAGAAGCTCTGCGAGAAGGAAGGCCTGACCAAGGACGTGAAGCGCAGGGCGCACTACGAGAAGCCCTCGGAGCGCAAGCGACGCGAGACCCGTCGGCACGAGCCGCGCCCTGTGCGCGTCGGTTCGGATCGGCAGGGCGGTAGCGCCGTGCGCGGTCCGAAGCGCGAGTCGAAGGGGCCGCGAGGTTCTCGCGGCGGCGGCGGGTTCTGATCCCACCCGATGCGTTCACGAAGCACTTCAGACCCGGAGTCGACGCGCCAGTTCGCGATCGATATGGCTCGCACGCTTGCGGACTCGAAATGCACAGATGTTGTGCTGCTCGACGTCCGCGGGCGCAGCCAGGTTTCCGATTACGTCATCATCGGCTCCGGTACCAGCCAGCGGCAAATGCGCGCAGCTGCGCAGGAACTTGAGGATCTCGGAAAGTCGCGCGGCCAGCATCCATTCCGCACGAACGCAGACGACGGCTCGACGTGGATCGTCGTGGACTTCGTCGAGATTGTTGCGCATTTGTTTGAGCCTGACCAGCGGCTTTACTACGACCTCGAACTCCTTCATGGGGACGGCAAGCGCGTCGACTGGCGTCGCGCCGAGGGTGAACTACCCCCCGGTCGAGCGGCGCGTGCGCCGAGCGATCAGCCGTCGCGCGAAAGAGCCGAGGGTTGAACCCATGCTCCGCGAGGCGCTCTTCGCGAAGATCCACCGCGCCACGGTGACGCTCTGCAACCCCGACTACATGGGGTCTATCACGATCGATCAAGATCTTCTCGACGCCACCGGTATGCGCGTGAATGAGAAGGTTCTGATCGCGGATATCGACAGCATGAATCGCTTTGAGACGTACGTGTTCCGCGGCGCACGTGGAAGCGGAGTCATCGGCGTGAACGGTGCTGCGGCGCGTCTCACTGGTGTTGGTCACCGCGTGATCATCATGAGTTTCTGCCACCTTTCGCTCGAAGAGATGCAGTCGCACCGCCCCAAAGTGGTGATCTGCTCGCCCGAGAATCGGGTTGCGGAGAGTCTCGCCTACGACCCCGACTGAACCCCTGCGAAGGAGTTGAACATGCTTCTGCATCGCCTTGCTGCACGATCGCACCGTGGCCACTTTGGCGCGCTGGCGTTTCGCGCGCGTGTCTCGCGCGCGGCATCCCCAAGCATCTGCATCGCACGTCTCTCTCTTGCAAGTCTGTGTTTGCTGCTTGCGCCGACTGCATTCGCAGACGCACAGGACGCGCCCGCGCGGCGCGGAGTCTTCGCGCCGCCAGTTGCGGAGGAAAGGTCGGAGCCTGTTGACGACCGTGCCCCGCTTGACCCCGCTTGGATTGGTGGCTGGCTTGGTGCCGCGAAACTCATGGGTGGCGAGGGTGCATCCACAGAGTTGCCACTTGTGATTGCGGTGCGCGGAAACATGGGCGCGCCTTCGGTCACGGTTTGGAGTATTCCCGCTGGCGCCGTTGCGGCCACCGCAACAGAAGTCGAGGCCGACGGACGGACGCTTCGATTCACGTTGGCGTCGCAGGGCGGAAGTGGGCGGTTTGAGGTTTCACTCGCAGACGGCGACCAATCTTCCTCGGGGCGATTGACGATGGGTGCGCCGCAACGTCGACCTGATTTGGACGACCCCAATACTCCCGTCGCGCGCGTGACGCTGAAGCGCGTGGATTTGGTCACGGAGTTGCCAGAGTCGCGCGTCTTCGCGGGAACGCTTGATGCGGGCGCGCAGAAACTCCCGATGCGGCTTGCGGTTGGCGAGGGTCCCAACGGTTGGTGCGGCGCGCTTGACATTCTGGTGCAGGGCATTCGCGACTTCCCCGTGCCCGTCGAGCGCACAGACAACGGCCTCACCGTGCGCTTCTCCGCGGGTGTTGTCGCGGTTCTCGAACTTACGAGCGTGCTCGACCCAGCAGCGCCCGGCCAGTGGGTCGCACTGGAAGGAACCTTCCGACAGGGTGCATTCGCGGCACCCATCCGGCTGGAACTCGCAGAGGGCATCCGTGCTGGCGCGCTTCGGCGCCCGCAAGAGCCGAAGCCGCCGTTCCCCTACGAAATCAAAGAGGTCACGGTTCCGCATCCGCTTGGTCATACGCTCGCTGGAACGCTCACGACTCCCTCATCGAGCACGCTCGCCAAAGATGGGCGCGTGCCGGCTGTGATCTGTGTCTCAGGCTCCGGTCCGCAAGATCGTGATGAGACGATCATGGGTCACAAGCCATTTGCGGTGCTCGCAGATGCGCTGACCCGAGCTGGTGTTGCCGTACTTCGCTACGACGATCGCGGGACGGCGGCGTCGACCGGACAGTTCAACGGCGCAACCACCACCGATCTCGCGAGTGACGCGGACATCGCTGCGGAATGGCTCAAGCGTCAACCGGGTATCGATCCCACGCGTGTCGGCCTTGTCGGTCACAGCGAAGGCGGGCTCATTGGTCCCTTGGTCGCAACATGGCAAAACGCGGGCGATTCGCCCGCAAATCCGCTGGCCTTCTTGGTGCTCATCGCTCCTCCTGGGGAGGTCGGCGGTCGCGTGTTGACTCGTCAAACGCGCGCGCTTGCTGAGGCCGCTGGCATCACGCCAGACCAGCTTGACTCGATCGTGCGCGCACATCAAGCGCTGATGGACGAGGTCATCGCCGGACGCGCAGCCGACACGATTCGCCCCGCGATCACGAATCTACTTCGAGCGCAGTTCGCGGCGAGCGGCCAACCGCCCACCGACGATGCATCGCTGCGGCCACTCGTTGAGCAGACCTTGCTTTCGCTCACCAGTCCGTGGATGTCGGAATTCATCCGTCTCGATCCGCGCGCGGCGCTTCTGCGGCTTGAGATTCCCGCGCTTGCTGTCTGGGGAACACTGGACTTGCAGGTTGATGCAACGACGAACGCAGCGATCTTCGAGGATGCGGCCAAAGTTGGCGGCGCGCCGATCACGGTCCGCACCTACGAACGTCTGAATCACCTGCTTCAGCCTGCCACGAAGGGCACGGTGGAGGAGTACGGCGAGATCGAATGGACGATGGATCCTCGAGCGTTGGAGGAGATCGTTGCGTGGGTTGTTGAGACGGCGCGTTCCGCACCTTCGCAACAGATTCCAGAGTCAACCCGTCCGCAGCAGGTTCGTGACGCGTACGTTCCGCCGCGCCTCTTCGAGTTCCGCCCGCAATCTGGCGTGGGCGAGAGCTCCAAGTCAGACAACGCATCTCCGGATTCACAGCGACCAACGGACGAGACGGAGACGCCAACGCCATGAGTTTCGGTCTTGGTCGTGGTCGTGCGTTGCTTCCCGGCGATGTCGGCATTGAGATGAAGTCTCTGGCACCGCTGCCCGATGCGCCAAGCGTCGAAGCGGCGCGCGCCATGTTGGGTTTCGATCCGCGCCAGTGGTTCACGCAGCCCACGCGACGATTTGAGATCGAGATTGGCTCGGGAAAAGGAACATTTCTCCTCCAACAGGCAGAGCTTGAGCCTGAGACGAACTTCCTCGGCATGGAGTGGGCCGGCGAGTTTTGGGCGTACGCCGCCGACCGGATTCGTCGGCGCGGCCTTGCGAATGTGAAGCTGCTGCACGGCGACGCGACCGAATTCGTTCGCACGCGCGTGCCCGACGGAATCGTCTCAGTCATACACCTCTACTTCAGCGATCCGTGGCCGAAGACGCGGCATCACAAGCGTCGCGTTGTGCAGGATCACACGCTGCGCGAGTTTCATCGCGTGCTGGCGCCGAAGGGCGAGTTGCGCATTGTGACGGACCATAACGAGTTGTGGGCGTGGGATCTCGAGCACGCAGCGCGCGCGCGCGATCTCTTTGAGCAGTGCGCGTTTGAGAAGCCCGCGAGTGCGGGCGCGGACGAAGTCGTCGGCACAAACTTTGAGCGCAAGTTCCGCCGCGAGGGGCGGCCGTTTCATGCGATGACGCTGGTGCGCCGCGACTGAGTTGACGTCGTGGTTCCGCGAAAGGCATCAGCCGCGCGGTGGTCGCCATTGATAGTCTTTGTCTTTCTCAAGCGTGCCAGACGAGCGCTTCACACAGACTCGACAAATGCAGGCGTCCGTGAACTCTGGGCTTCGCCAGAAGGGAACCTCAGGCTCCACAAGGCAGGTGGTGCACGCAACGCCGGCGACGCGGTCGTCTTTCTCCTCAATGAGGATGGCGCGGTACGCAAGCGACAAACACTCGCCGCAAATGTGACTTCCATGGTGACCCTCTACGAACGGGCGCGCAGGATCGTCGGGGTCCCAGGGTCGGTGACAGAAGTTGCAAAGAACATCTTCATACTGGACGTTCGACTCGTCGGTGCCTGGTCTGAACACTGCAACCTCCCTGTCGGAGCGGAAAACCCGGCGTGCGCTTCCACGTAGAATCGCCGGGAATGGCACAGGGTATCTCACTCGCCAGCAAGTGCCAGATCCTCTTTGGGGTCGCTGTGTTCACGCTGCTTGGCTGCGCGCTGGCGGTTCCGTGGTACCGCACCGGCGCGCTTGTCACCGAGAGCCAGCGCGAAGTTTCTCGGCAGTTGGCCGACACATGGTTGGAGAACGGCTTCCTGATTGGGCGAAGTGAAGGCAGCCGCATCCCGATGCGCGTCTTGAGCGTCGATGATGTGTTGATGGGCTATGGCGACGACGTGAGTGCCGTGCTGCAAGAGGCTCTTGGTGTGTTTGAGGGCGACCCGTCGATTCGCGACCACTTTGTGCGTGAAACGCAGGGCGCGGGAATCCGCTACGTCTACGTGCGGGCAATTCGCGAGCCGGAGTGGCGACAGATTGTGGATCGCCCCTACGTGGACTGGAAGGCCTCGGGCATTCCGCTCGTCGGCGCCGACACCGTGATGGGCGTGCTGCTCATCGATCGTCGCAGCGAACTGGCGGAGTCGCAGATCGAGCGAAATCGAATTTTGATCGCAGGCGCTGGACTTACAGCGGGAATCCTTGCGATTCTCGTGTTCCAGGTGATCCTGAAGCGGCTGATCTTCGGCCCTGTGCGCGCACTCACCGCAGTGGCGGAACGGGTTGAGCGGGGCGGATCAAGCGCACGCTCGCAACTCAGAACCGGCGACGACTTCGAACGTCTCTCGAAGGCGTTTGACGGAATGCTCGACCGGCTTGAAGAGCAGCAGGCGCAACTCAAGGACGCCAACAAGGATCTTGACTCAAGCAACGTGCAACTGGCGCAAGCGAATTCGGTGCTTGCGGAGTCGATTCGGCTGAAGAGCGAGTTTCTTGCGAACGTTTCGCATGAGTTGCGAACCCCGCTGAACTCGATCATCGGCTTTGCGGAATTGCTCGACGAAATCGCGCGCAGCGATGCGAATGCCGATCCGAAGCGTTCGCGCTACATCGGAAACATTCTGAAGTCGGGCCGCAGCCTCTTGGACATGATCAATGAACTGCTGCAGATGGCCAAGATTGAGGCCGGGCGCCTCGAGGTCACGATTGGGCCGACCAATGTGAAGGACGTTTGCGAAGAACTCGTGGCGGTCATGCGGCCGCAGTCGCTGCAGCGGAGTATTGCTGTGCACGTGCAGATCGACGACAGTGTGACGAACGTCGAGAGCGACCCCGGCAAACTGCAGCAGATTCTCTACAACTTCGTTTCGAACGCCATCAAGTTCTCGCCCGAAGGAACTCGCGTGACGGTCAAGGCGCGTCGGATCGAGAATGAGCGGGGGATTGACTGCGTTCGAATCGAGGTGACCGACCAAGGGCCGGGCATTCCGCTCGACATGCAGGACACCATCTTCGAGAAGTTCCGACAGGTTGACGCAAGCCACACCCGCGCGCACACGGGAACGGGTTTGGGGCTTGCCATCTGCCGCGAGCTTGCCGATCGACTTGGCGCGCGCGTCTCACTGGCATCGGTACCAGGTGCGGGGGCGACCTTCGCTGTCGAAGTACCGGTGGAGTTCAAGGGCAAGGATCTCGAACCGCTGATGGGGTGACATCGAACTTGAACCCCTGATAGGCGACGCGAATGTCGCGCGGCACTTCGTGCTTTCGCGCGAAAGTGGAGGATGCACGTACGACGAGACGCGCAACCTGAGGCGTGAGCACAACCTTGGTTCACGCACATGTACGTGAACCCACGGTCCGCCGCAGCGCACCGTCTGGCGTCACGCCGTCAGTTGAGCGCTTGCCACAAGATCGTGGTTCCGGCAGGTGGCTTGACGCGGCCATCAACGATGTCCGTCGTGGTGATGTCAGGCCCGTACATCTCGCGATTCACCTTGTCGGCCGTCAAGAACGTGACGCCACCGACGAGCATGCCGCCAAAGACCCCTGCGCTGCGGATGTAGTAGTACGTGGCAGGCACAGGGCCGCCAGCGTTCTTTGGGTCGGTCTTCGCAGGTCCAGCCACGGCGGACATCTCGGCAACGCCATAAACGCCGTCGCTGAGGAACTTGCTGACCTCTTCGTCTGTGTTCATCACGATCACAATGTCGCGCGACTGTGCTCCCGCTTGGAGGCCGATTGTGGCGCCGGCTGCATTGATGGCAACGGGCGCAGACCACGACATACCTGAGCGCTTGACGAACACGCCTTCGCCGCCAGATCCGCCCACAATCAGGCCGCCGCTGCCCTCACGCATGATCGCCACACCTTTCGCATTCTCAAAAACCGCGGAAGGAATGGGGTGCTCACTTGCTTGAAAGGCGCGCACGATTGTGACCGCCTCAGCCGTGCGTGTTCCGACGGGTGTCGTGCACGCGGCGAGCGCGAGCAGCGGGAGTACGAAGAGGAGTCGAATGAGGTTCATGGGTTTCCTTCCATGGGTTTCCTTCCATGGGTTTCCTTCCATGGGTTTCCTTCCATGGGTTTCCTTCCATGGGTTTCCTTCCATGGGTTTCCTTCCGTGGGTTTCTTCCGTGGCTTTCCTTCCGTGGCTTTCCTTCCGTGCCACTCCCAATCTCGGAAGCGACACTTACTTCTTCATCACGGCGTCGATGCCGGGAATGCTCGGGATACGCATGGAAATGATCTTATTCATGAGCTTCACGACGACGAACGCCGCGAACACGATGATCGCGAACTCGATGAGGTTGTTCACGAACTTGCCCCAGAGGATCGCGACCTCTGGCGCCGGTGCAGCAGCCTCCTTCAAGACGAACTTGAGGTCCTTGAAGTCGACGCCGCCGATCAGAATACCGAGCGGCGGCATGAGAAGATCGGACACGATGCTGTTCACGATCTTGGTGAACGCGCTGCCGACAAGAATGCCGACCGCCATATCGACGGCGTTTCCCTTTGCTGCAAACTCCTTCAGTTCCTGGACGAATCCCATAGCGTGCTCCTATGCAAGTCTGAACCACCGGACGAGGCCGTAAGATAGCGATTCCCGGGGGAATCCGTGCACGGGGCATCGGTGCACGGGGCATCCGTGCACGGGGCATCGGTGCACGGGGCATCCGTGCACGGGGCATCCGTACACGGGGCATCCGTACACGGGAAACCGTCAGAAGATCAGTCGGAGTCCTAGCACAAACCCCATTCGAAGCGCAGGCATGTGCACATGGTCCTGCGCCAGGGGAAACTGCAAGCCAAACTCAACCGCGTAGCTTGGTGCCTCAAGAAGAAGCCCCGGGGAAAGCAGGACTTCGTACTCGCCCCCGGTGGTCACAATTGAGTTGAGTTCGAGGGTTGCGTACCACGCGCCCACACGGTCTTCGCCGTACTCGCTCGGGTAGAGGCGAAATGCGTACCCAACATCAAGGTTGGCGAAGTCATCGGCGGTGTCGCTCGCGAAGATCGGATGATCGTGTCCGCCGCCGGTGACGAAGGTGTACCGAGCCGCCGCGTCAAACCCGTGGCGGCCGAAGATTGCCGTGAGCGCGGCGCCCGCGAACGGATCGACCGATTCGCCCGAGAAGTCGCCTGTGCCGGTGGGGAGTTCGGTTCCAACAAAGACCGCCGCGCGCACCGTGTCGAGTGCGTTCAAGTCGGCTCGAAGCACGCGAAACTCAATCGCGCACTCGAGATCACCAAGGCCAAACTCGCCGTCCGAAGCTCGCGGCGAGTCGAGGAAGCCCTGGAAGAGCGAGAGATCCGCGCTCATGGAAACGTCGCGCGCCACACCGACATCAACGCGCAGTGCTTGCTCGAGGAGCCACTGGCCTCCCTCGAACGCAAAGGCCCGCGCCTGCCCGCGGGGGATCACGACGCCGGGCGATGGCGCGGTTGCAGAGGGCATGTTGAGCATCTCCTGCGCAAACGCACCCGAAGAAGCGCAGAGAAGTGCCGCGACAGCGCAAGAGATCCGCGTCATCGCTGAACCTCTCGGATCTCGGCAAGCGTGAAGCCGGCGTCTTGCACGGCATTCGCAATTGCGCGACGCGACGGCGACGCGCCGATCTCAACCGTGATTGCAACCACGCCGTTTTTCATATCGACGCGTGGATCACGCACGCCGTTGATGCGCGTGAGCTGGAGATCCACATTTGAGATGCACTTGGGGCAACTCATGCCGTGTACGACGAGGTCATAGCGGCCGGGCGCGAGCGCGCCGTCGCCGATGGTGGGGGAGAGCGCGCCGGACTCGTTGTCGGAGTTGGAGGGCACACTGTTGCACGCGACGAAGAACAAAGTTGCGGCCGCCAGCGGGGCAACGCGAAGAATCGAAATCACTTTTGAACCCTCACGAGAGTGACGCGCACATACGCGTGTAAGCCGAATCAAATCATATTGACAAATGAAGAGACACGGTTCACTCTTAGGTGTTCCATCGCGAAACACGCGCAAGTCGCTGCCGACCGGTTGGCGCAGCGTCAAGAATCGCGCACGCTGTCGTGGGCACAGCGAACTCGGCTGGAGTGGTGAGGAAGCATGGACTACCAGATGCCCGCGGTGCCGCAACCAGCACCATGCGCTCGCATCGCGGGCGCTCTTGCGGGGCGGGGATGTCGCCCGGAAGGTCGCTCGGCGCATTCTTGACGGCACACATGCAGCCGTCGCCACAGAGACACAACTCGCCGCAACACGAATGGGTCGAATCGCCAGCGCCTGAAACAGGCATGCCGCACGGTGCGCCCGAAGAAGATTGCTGCGAAATCAAGCCCGCGAGCGCGAGCAGAAACGCAAGGGCGATGGAGACGGCGCGTGACATCAGAGGGAAGCCTAGTTTACGCGGATCCGCTGAGAATGCGGTCAAGATTGCGGTCTTCAAGGCTCCAACCGGCGCGAACTTCAGGCTCCCACATTGAAGTCGGGTTGCCGTCGCGGAACTGCTGGGTGCGGAAGTCGTAGGTCACCGGCTCCGAAGCCCGCGCTGCAACCGTCCCGCTGAGGACGAGCTCATTGAGAACGGTGGATCGCTCGAACGCGCAGAGCGGAGCGTTCCACGCGGCGTCATCACCCTTGCGCCAGCGCCGGATCGCATCGATCCACTCGCGATGGTGCCCAGGCGACGGCGGGATCCGCGCAGACGGGGTTCGCGCGGTGGCCTCTGCAACATCGCTCGCGAGCGCGCCAGGGGTCAGGAGCAACTCGTTGTAGTTCGCCCAGAGCCAACCTTTCGTGCCCTGGAACACCATGTTGAAGCGCGCGTGGTAATCGACCCGATCCTTCGCACCAAGCTCCTGTGCGGTCGGAGACATTCGTCCGCCATCGAACCAACGCAGCACCAACGGATCGATCGGTGCACCCACAGCGTCGACCTGCGGAATTGCCCAACTCGCTTCCGTCCACTCAGGACACGCCACGCGATCAACGCGTTCGGCGGTCGCGAAGACTTCCACCGCCCCGAGCGCATTGCGGTCAAGTCCAAGCGCCCAGAGTGGCAAATCCAACATATGGCAACCCATATCTCCGAGCGTTCCCGTGCCATACGCCCAGTACTTGCGCCAATTCGCCGGATGGAGATTGGCGATATACGGCGCA
>JBILDS010000010.1:0-26897 GCA_044352505.1 Phycisphaerales bacterium | reverse complement strand
CTGGAAAGGCTCCGTCGTCGCGCTGCACTTCACAGCGCCGCTCGGCGCACTGAGCGCGCGGGAACTCGAGCGATTCTTCGCGCTCGAGAAGGAGTTCGCAGCGCAAGGTGTGGTGTTCGCGGTCATCGTCGACTCGCAGACAGCACGTCCAGTCGTCGATGGAATGGTTGCCGCAGCCAAGCCCACGATGCCGTTCGGTATCGACGGCCAGCGCAAGGCGCCCCCCGAAGAAAGCGGGATGACCGCGGACAGCTACGGCATCAAGCGCCACCTGCTTCCAGCAACCATCCTCATCGACCGCTCGGGCAAGATTCGCGCCGCGGGCGTCAAGAGCGACAAGGCGAAGGCGCTCATCGAGAAGTTCCTCGCCGAAGAGGCACGCTGAACATGACCACCATGCCGAACCTGACAGACATGACAGAGCCCAAGACCGGCCACTCTCCGTTCGTCGATCACATCCGCACGGAGGTCGCTCGCACCGTCGTCGGCCAAGAGATCGTGGTCGAGCGCGTGCTCATTGCGCTGCTGACCGGCGGCCACCTCCTGCTCGAAGGCGTGCCCGGCATCGCGAAGACGCTGCTCGTGCAAAGCGTCGCGAAGGCGATCGACCTCAAGTTCGCGCGCGTGCAGTTCACGATCGACCTTCTGCCGAGCGACATCGTTGGTAGCGAGATCCTCGAGCAGAAAACGGGCGAATTCCGCATCCACAAAGGCCCGATCTTCACGAACCTCCTGCTTGCAGACGAGATCAACCGCGCAAGCCCGAAGGTGCAGTCGGCGCTACTCGAGGCGATGCAGGAGCGCCGCGTGTCGATCGGCGACACCACGCATGACCTTCCCGCGCCGTTTCTCGTGATCGCCACGCAGAACCCCGTCGAGCAGGCAGGAACCTTCGAACTTCCTGAGGCGCAGCTCGACCGCTTCATGCTGCGGCACCGGCTTTCCTACCCCACGCCAACCGATGAAGCCGAGGTCGTGCGCCGCAGCCTCAAACTGAAGCTGAAGCGCCAAGGTGACGGCGCCGTGCCGATGAGCGCGTTCGACGCGATCGACGACAGCCGCCGCATGCATGTCGGCGACCTCACCACCGCGATGGCCGCGGTGCAAGCAGTGCATGTGAGCGATGTGTTCGTGCGCGACGTGGTCGAACTCGTCAACCTCACGCGTCGACACAAGGACATCGAGCTCGGCTGCAGCCCGCGCGCGGCGCTCGCACTTGTGCACACCTCGCGCGCGCGGGCCTTCATCCACGGCCGCAACTACACGATTCCCGAAGACATCTTTGCGCTCGCAGACGACGTGATCCTCCACCGCATGCGACTCAACTACGAGGCACTCGCGATGGGAAAAACCGCACAGGCCGTGCTGCGCGAGCTCCTCGCAACGATGGCCTAAACCCGCAACGCGATGACGCTCGCCGCGCACAGCACCGACCTCGACCTGCCCGCGCCCGAGTCGCTCGCGCGCGGCGACTTCGATATTGTGATCCGCCGGCTCGCAGAAGATCTCGCGTTCGGAAGCGACACGTCGCGGCTCGTCGGAAGTGGTCTCGAATACGCAAGTTCGCGCCCGTACATCCCGGGTGATTCGGTACGGCTTCTCAACTGGCGGCTCACGGCGCGCACAGGCAAGGCCTTCGTACGCGAGTATGAGGCGCTCAAGCGCACAGTGGTTTATCTCTTCGTCGACACATCCGCGTCGATGTCGGTCACGTCGACCGCGCGCTCAAAGCACGACCTCGCGGTGTGGATCGCGTCTGCGATCGGTCTTGTCGCGCAGCGGCGCATGAGCCCAGTCGCGCTCGTCTCGGGCGGCGAGCGCGAGATTCCGCTTGTTCCCAGCCTTTCGCGCAACGAACTCCGGCAGGCAATCGAGCCTTTACGCGCACACCGCCCCGGCGAACAGACCACGCTCGGCGCGCAACTGCGTCGCGTCGCACAGCGCGCCTCACGCGCGAGTGTCATGTTCGTCCTGAGCGATCTGCACGACCCTGACGCAATTCCTGCAATCCGTCACGCCGCGCAGAAGCACGACTGCTCGGTCCTGCACGTGGTTGATCCCGCGGAAACCAAGCCGCTCCGCGCCGGCTTTTTCCGCGGGCGAGAAGCTGAAACAGGCCGCAGCTTTCTTGGCACGAGTTCCACTGTGCTCGGCGGAGTCGATGCGATGCGCGATGAACTTCTCCGTTCTGGCGCCGACTATCTGCGGCTTGCAACCGACAAGCCCTTCCTTCCCCCGCTTCGTCACCATCTCGTTTCGCGCGGCGGATTGACACGGGGGCGCGGATGAACATGCTCGCCCGCACAGCACGTTCTTCGAAGATGCGCGCTCTGCTGTGCGCGGCGCTGCCCACGTTGCTCTTCTCTGCGATTCTTCCGGCCCTTGCGCCAAGCGTGTACGCGCAAGCGAGCACGCCCGAATCGCATGCGGAGACGCCCATCATCGCGCGCGCCGCCCGTGGAAGTGTCGGGTCGATTGAGATCACCTATCGAGATGGACCGCTACAAGCAAAGCCTCTTCGTGACGCAAACGCGCCAGTTCTCGTGCGCGTCACCACACTTGGTGCGGATCGCTTTCGCGTCGACTACATCGGCTCCATCACGGGAACATTCGACCTTCGCCCCGCGATTGAACGCGCAGACGGGCGCACTCCAGAGGGCCTCGGATCGCTCTCGGTCGAGATCTTCTCGCAACTTCCTGCGGAAGCTGGCACCGACGTCTTCGGCCTCTCAGCAGCTGGCTTCGATGTCTCAGCCACGTATAGAACCGCGCTGTGGACCATCGCGGCTGTTTGGGTTGCGATTCCTGCGTTCGTCCTCATTCGTCGCGCCATTCGGCGAGAGCCCGCCCCGCTCCCCGTGCCCTCCGCGCACGAGCCGACAACAGCGGAACTCCTCTTCGCGGCGGTCGACGCTGCGCGAACGCGTGAGCTCACAGCCGAGGAGCGCGGGCAACTTGAGCTGCGTTTGCTGCAGATACTGCGCCGTGGAGCCCCTGCGTCCGACGTGGGAGAAGCTGTTGCAGTTCTGCGCGCCGATCCGCGCACAGGCGAGATCGTTCGAGCGGTCGAGGCGTGGCTGCACGCGCCCGAGGGCGGTGACGCAGCACGCGCGCTGGCGGAGGTTGACGCCCTTCGCACGAGCGCCACAAAACCCGCCGCCACAGGAGATCTGACGTGACGTTTACGTATCCGTGGGTCCTGCTCTTTCTCGCCGTTCCCGTCATACTCGCGTGGACCGCCATCGCACGCACTCCCGGAGTTGTGAGTCCGGCTGATCACAGCCGGTATCAGCCGCGGCCGTGGCTGACGCGCGTTCTCGGTTTCTTTGATCTTGTGCCGCTGGCGCTGTTTGCCGTCGCCATTCTCATGCTCGCGGGGCCACAGACGCTGCAGCAGCCGAAGCGCGAACGATCGCTCACCAACATCCAGATTTGCCTCGACGTTTCGGGCAGCATGATTGGGCGCAACTTTGAACTCGCGTCGAAGTCGGTCGAAGATTTCACGCGCGCTCGAGAAGGTGACGCGTTTGGGCTCACGCTCTTTGGGGTTGCGCAGATTCGTTGGATGCCGCTGACAAAGGATCTCAACGCCATTCGCAACGCGCTCCCATTTGCGAATCCTGAAACGCAGCCCACGCACATGGGCGGAACCATGATTGGTGCGGCACTCGACTTTTGCAGGCAAAACATGGTGGCAGAAGCTGCAGAGGGCGACCGCTTGATCATCCTCGTCTCTGACGGAATGAGCGGAGATCTCGGCGGCGATGCGGCGTTGCGCATTGGTGGCGCGCTCAAAGACGACGGAATCACCGTGTTTCACATTCATATTGACGAGAGCGATGTGCCCGCAGAGGTCAGTGAGCTTGTTGAAGTCACCGGCGGGCAAGCGTTCGCAGCCACTGACACCAATTCTCTTCGCGCCATCTTTGACCACATCGATCGAATGAAACCTGCGCGTTTCACCCAGGCCGGCACTGTCCCGCTTGATCGTTTCACGCCATTTGCAATCGTGGCGCTTTCGCTTCTGGCGTTGCATGCAGTCGGGCTCTTCTTCGCGAGGTACACGCCATGGTGATGGCGCTCGTCGCAGGAGTTGTTGCGGTCATGCTCGGCGGCTTCGCCGAGTGGCTGCACGCACAGCGCGTGGCGCGCGTGGCGCGACTTGCGTTTGGACCTTCTGGCAAACCCGCCGTGTGGGCGCAAGCGACACCATGGGCGCGCGCCATCGCACTGGGACTCGCAACATTCGGCGCGACCGCCTTGGCGCTCCATGATCCACTTGAGGGAAACGACGAGCCGAATCCGAGAGCATCACGCCAACTGCTCGTGGTGCTCGACGTTTCGCCCTCCATGAACCTCTCCGACGCGGGGCCAGGCAACGAGAAAATGATGCGGGGCGTGTGGGCTGGCCGTGTTCTTCGCGGGGTCCTTGACCGCATTGACATGAAAGACACCCGTGTGTCCATGATCGCGTTCTACACGCGCGCGATTCCCATGCTGCAGGACTCCACAGACAAGAACGTGCTTGCGAACCTCATGGATGGACTCCCGCTCTATACCGCGTTCAAGCCAGGCGAAACCGATATGCAGGCGGGTATCGATGCTGCATTCGAGATGTCAAAGGGGTGGGCGCGCGACTCGACCACACTTGTTGTCATCTCTGATGGCGACCTTGACAAGCCCGTCAACACTGCGCGTCGTCCTGCGTCGATCGCCGATGCAATCGTCATCGGCGTAGGCGACCCCTCGCGCGCAACGCCGATCGCGGGTCGCGCGTCGCGACAAGACCAGTGGGCGCTCAAGAGCCTCGCCGCCAAACTGAGCGGCTACTACCACGAAGGCAACACAAAGCACCTTCCGAGCGCTGTACTTGATGAACTCACCATGATTGCACCGCGCGTAGGTGACGGCATCGGCCTTCGTGAAGCAGGGCTCGTCACCCTCGGCATCGGCTGCACCGTTCTCGGTGGCCTTTCTCCACTTCTCTTGATGTTTGGGGTATCTCGCCGCGAATCGATTACGCGCGCAGTCCCTCTTCGCGACACACTCTCGCCGAAAGGAAATCCAGCATGAACAACTCAGATCGCACCAACGACGCTCTTACGGCGTCGCGCGGCCAACCGGCTCGTCTACCGCGCCGCATCGCATGGACGCTTTGGGCGCTTGTTCCCGTTGGTCTTCTTGCGTACCACTTCGGCCCTGGCCAAGCGGTCTGGCGCGAAGATCAAGCGGCGCGCATCGTGGAACGCGCGGCGTCGCTGCAGGAACATGCGCTTGCCCTCCAAGATGTGGCGTACGAAGCGCACTTGGAAGCGATCGCCGCGCGTGTGGCCGCTTTCGGAACAAACGATGCAGTTGCAAGGACCGCTGCGCTGCAAGCAGGCTCGCGCGAGGAAGCTGCGTATGCGACTGCGTCAATCGCCTGGCACGACACCGCGAACGCGCTTGCGGAAGCTGAGACCATGGTCGAGGATTCAGGCGGACGCATCCGAGACGAGATTCGCCTTGCGCGAGCGCGTGCCCTTGTGCGCAGCGGAGACGTGGCCCAAGGTGCGGCACTTCTTGAGGATCTGTTGGTGGACCTTACGAACGCGGGCAACACCGCGCCTGACGCGCGCCCTGGGCTCGCGACGGTGGCGCACGCGCGCGGAGCGGATCGCGACACGCTCGCGCGCGCAACGCGCGAGGAACTTGCAACGGCGTACTACTACGGTGCACGACTTCTCCGACTCGCCGGCAAGCCCGCAGATGAATGGCGCGAGGCGGCCGCACGCGCCAAGCAGAACTATCGCTATCTCGCTGAGGATGCGAAGACGCGCGGCGCTTCTCGGTCGGAAGTCACGAATCATGAGATGAACGGCGAACTCGTGCTGAATCTCGAACAGAGTTCACTCGAGGAACTCCACGCACAACCGCGACCGAAGGATTCACCAACGGGCTCCTGCGAAGGCCTCTGCCAAGGCGATTCAAAGAACAAAGGTAAGCGACCCGGTGGCACGAAGCCTTCGAAGGGTGCTGGCATGAATGGCGAAATCGGTATCGGTTGGTGAAGTGCTTCAGAAGTCGGAACACGTTATGAACGAACTCGCTTTCTCCCGTCGAAACAAGTTTCACGCGCTCTCCGCGCTGGTCGCAGCCATCGCGTGCGCCGGTACCGCAGTCGGGCAAGTGCGCGCATTCCGAGTCATGTCGCCTGTTCAGGGAGCGGCTGGGGCGATGGAGTTTGATGCATCCGACGATGATTCCGTTGAGGAGTTCGGTGATGATCCGATGGCTGAACCGATGCCGATGGATGGCGACATCCCGGTGGACGGTGCCGCGCCCATTCCAGCAGATTCATTGGTGCAACTCGGCCCAGCAGAGATCGCGGTTCTGAAGAGTCTCTTCGATGCGCTCGAACCTCCATCACAAGATGAGATGCGCGCGTTTTATCGTGATCTTGGGGTTGATCTTGACAACGCACTCGGGCTGACGCAAGCGAAGTCGATGCAAGCGCAGCGTGGCCAGATGATTGCGATGTCGATGCGAGATGGCAGCCTTGACTTCATGCGCAAGCCAGAATCCGTGCTCAATGCACGCGCACGACTTGGGTTTGGCCAGGTGCCCTATCCAAACTCCGAGACCGCGCAACCGCAAGAGGTTGCGCGTTGGATTCACCTCCACATCATGGCGGGCGAGTGGAAGACGTTCGCCGACTACCTCGGCACTCGACCGCTTATCGAGAGTGAACCGATTTTCTCCGCCATTCTCCAAGCGATGAATCGCGGCGACATCGGCCTCCTCCCTGAAGAGGTGCTTGCCTTCGCGGAGGCCTCGCCGTCACCGTTCAAGCCTTGGCAACTTGCGGCGCTTGGAAAGATGCTGCAGCAAGCCGCATCGAAGTATTCGACGGGCGAAATGCTCGCCTCGATCCGACAAGGTACGCGGTACTTCGGGACGCAGGACGAGATTGCGCGCCGACGCACGGTCGACTTCCTTGCGGCGGGCGGGCTTCTGGAGGCTGCGTATGAGTTTCTCCCGCCACTTGAACTCGCGCGTGACGCGGGCGATGGCGGACTCTTGATCGTGCATGCGCGCTCCATGCTTGATCTTGCAAAGAGGGCTGGTGACGGCCCTGAAGCCGACGCACTTCGAATCGATGCCTTCCAGATTTTGGCAGAAGCGACCTTACTTGCGAAGGAGTCGACTGAGCGTCGTCGCGAAGCGCTTCGCGAAGCCATTGCGTTGATGAACTTTGTACCGAAGGCACAGGTACAGCCGTGGCTTACGGAAGTCTTCGCAAGCCCTGCGCTCGGCCCTGCGGCGCTTGAGCGACTTGCGCTGAGCGCAGCGTCGATTGGCAACATGCAGGTGCCCGCAGAGCAGCGCGCGAAGGCGATTCTGAACCTGAAGGAATCGGTCGACGTGCTTCTTGCGCGCGAAGATATCGACTCTGCGGTCTTGCGCGTGCCACTGCGGATGGTCACGACGGCGCTGGTTGGCGAGATGGAACGCGCCGTGCAAGAGCAAGGTCGGCAACAGTTCATCGGTCGCGATTCGCGGTTCTTGTATCGCGCAATTCCCAGCGAGAAATGGCTGGCGTCGCTTGAATCGAGTCTTGCAACACGCGCTCGGGCGGCATGCGTGGCAATCGCAACGGTGGCCGACGAGACGGACCAAGCACTTGCACTTCTCGATGCCGCAATCGCGGCGAGTCCGCGCGAAGCTGCGCGATTTGCCGATGGCTTTCTCTCGACTTGGATCCTGCGACTTCAGCCGGAGAACCCGTATCAAGATGACGAGATGATGTACTTCTACTTCTACCGCGATGCGATGCCAATGGCGCCGCTCACGCGTGGAAGACAACGTCGGAACTTGGATCGGCTTCTCACGCTTGTCGACACGCTTCACGAGGTTGGTGTTGATGCACGAAGCCTGCCGAGTGTGGCCCGCGCGTTCGAAGCGTGCCATGCGCGGACAGAGGTGTACGCGCGGGTCGATATCGAACGTGTCTTCGGTCCGATCGAGCGGATGCCGCCAGCAACCGCAGCGAGTCTGGCGATGTCGATGGGCGGTAGCCTCAACGGTGACTGGCGCAGCCGCGACGCACAGAAGGCAACCGGCACCAAGCGTACAGACGGCGAGATTGCGCAACTTGTCGACAAGGGCTACGAACTTGCAATCGCGCTCATCGAGAGCGCTGTGGCGCAGCGACCAGATGCATGGGATCTTGCGCTCCTCAACGCTGCTCTTGCCTATGACCGCTTGCAGTTCCGCCAAACCTTGCAAACCGCGCAGGATCCCGCTGCGCAGAATGCGCTCCGGCGCGCTGCATTCGATGCCCTCGGCGACGCGGCCTCGCGCTATGGAGCTGCTCTTGCTGCAGGCGAAACGCGCGATGATCCGACGGTCTATCGGCGCTGGTTCGGCGCTGCGATGGGCACTGCGGAGCTCAACTTTCTGCGACCCGAGGATCTTCCCAAAGAGGGCACGCTGCAAGATGACCAGATCGATCTCATCCGAAAGTCGATCGACGCGCTCGAGCCAGAAACCAGAGAGCGACATCTTGCATCGTTCGCGGCCGACATCGAGGGCGCTGTCCAACGCGCAGCGCCTGAGGTGAAGCCGCGACTGGTTCGACACGCGCTGCGAATCGTTGGCGACCATCCGGCCGGCGCGTCGCTGCGCTCGATGGAAGAGTTGTATCGCGACCTCGTGAAGAACGAGATCAAACTGCGTGTGACCGTCGATGGCGCTGGCGAGGTTGGCGTCGGAGAGCCGTTTGCGGTTCTTGTCTCGCTTCGATTCACCAACTCCGTCGACAAGGAGACGGGCGGCTTCGGAAAGTATCTTCAGAACGGCGTCTACGCGCGTGTCGGGAATCAGTTCCGTCCCATGAACTATCGCGACGATTTGCAGAAGACGATGCTCGACGCATTCGGAACGCAGTTCGACGTCGAAGCGATTGGTTTCTTCGATCCATTCATGCCCTCACGCGGCGTTGTCGAAGATGGTCAAGACGGTTGGCTTGAGAAGCCGCTTGCGTATATTGTTCTGTCACGCAAAGACGCCGCAATTGACACGATTCCAGCCGTCGTCATGGAAATGCAGTTCACCGACCAGACCGGACCGGTGACGCTCGCGCTCCCAAGCAACACCCCGCTACTTGCCGCCGGCGCTGCGCGCGTGGTCCGCACCTGCACCGATCTTGAGATCGAGCAGGTCGTCGACGTGCGTGCCGTGTCCGATGCGCGCGCGCGAGGCGATGGCGACAACCACGTCACGCTCGAGGTGCGAATGCGCGGCAAGGGCGTGTTACCAAACGTGCGTGACGTTCTTCAAGGTATTGACGGCGCGCTTGCCGGCTATACGGTCGAAGCCGACGGCATCGAAGCAGAGCCACTCGTCGTACTCGCATCGGCCGATGCGAATGTTTCGCCAATTGGATTCTCAATGCGGGGCGCAAACCAGGCGCCGAAGGAAGGCTATCCGGAGCCCGATGCGTCGGGCATGTATCGCCTTCCGATCGAGCGATCGTTCAAGATCTCGTACGTGCGCACGTCGGGCGCTGTGGGCAGTGCGTTCACGCTCCCAACGCTCGCAGCCGGAGTCGACGCGAAGCTTGAGAGTCGCTTCTACGACGATCTCGACATCTCCCCCGTCCTTGGTACGACGGTTCCCGTGCATGCACCGTTCTGGACGCTGTCGCGCGCGCTGCTTGTGGGCGTGGGTGCGTTGGGTGCTGTGCTTACTTTGACTTGGGTTGCACGGCGACGAAGACCCACCGCCGACATCGCGCGAGCCGCGTGGATTCCCGCGCGCATCACGCCGCTCGGCGTTGTGACATCGCTGCGACGACTCGAGGAAGAACGCGGATCGTTGCTTGATCGCGCACAAGCTGAGTCACTGCGGCGCGAGATTTCAATGCTGGAATTGAAGTGTTTCGGTCCCGACGCGCAGGAAACCACGGAGCGTGAGCTCCGAGAGGTGATTGAGCGCTGGGCTTCAAGCGCACGCTGAGACATCAGAATGCGACTGTCACGTGCGTCGCACCGTCAGTCGGCAACCTGTGTGAGCACGAAGTCGCTTGCACGCTTCTGGATCGCCAAACGACGTTGGAACGTCACATGTTCGCCGATGCGCGCTGCAAAGCGCTCCGCCCCCTCCCGCATCGGCTCCGGCGACTTCTCTGCGCCCGCGCGCGCCCAGAAGTACGCCTCCGCGTGGTTCGGATCGGTTCCAAGCCCGTCGCGATACATGGCCGCGAGATTCAGCATCGCCTCTGCGACGCCCTCGCGCGCGGCTCGCTCTGTCCACGCGAACGCTCTGTCGAGATCTTTCGCGGTTCCCTTCCCGTCGCCGTACATCGCACCAACTTGCGCCATCGCGGTCGGATGACCCGCATCGGCCCCCTTCGCGTACCACGTAAAGGCCTGCGCGAGATCCGCATCGACGTGAATACCGTTCCGATAGAGATCGCCAAGTGCAACCATCGCGGGCGCGTCATCGCAGACCGCTGCGACCTTCAACCAACGCACTCCTTCTGAGGAACTGCGTTCGACACCGGTGCCCTCGAGATACGCCGTGCCGAGGTTCGCCATTGCCGTTGGGTCGCCCGCGTCAATCGCCTTTCGGTAGAGGCGAATCGCTTCTGCCTCATTTTTCGCGACGCCATCTCCGGTAAGCAGCGCGGTTCCCAACGCTGTCATCGAGGCTGCGTGTCCGAAGTCCACCGCGCGCTGGAGCCATTGGTGCGCCTCCGCAGCTTCATCGCTGTTCTTTGTGCGCAGAAGTGTCGTAGCCAACAGATACATGCCTGTCGTGTCGCCGCGATCGGCGGCCTTGCGATACCACTTCAAGGCCTCGTCGCGATTGCCCGCAGCGTTTGCGTCAGCGCCGACGTCGAACGCATCGCCCGTGGGTTGCCCCTGCGCGGCGCGCGAACCCAACATCACCATCGCCTTCGCGCTACCCGCATTCGCTGCCTTGCGATACCACGCAAGCGCCGCGGACTCGTCCCGAGGGACACCCTCGCCGCGCGAGTACATCACACCGAGATTCGACATCGCGCGCGCATCGCCCTTGTCAGCGGCCTTTCGATAAAACTCAATCGCTTTCGCATCGTCTTCTGCAACGCCGCGGCCATGTTGGTGCGCAACACCAAGTCGAAACAGCGCGTTCGTGTCGCCAGATTCCGCCTGCACCTTGAGTTGGGCGATCGGTGTTGATCGCGACGCGCTGCGATCTGCGGGCGTCGCTCCGTCGACCACGCCGCCAATCGTCAGGCTCGCAACGACGGCAACAAGAATGCTGTTCGACATGTCCAATTCCTCCCGCCGTTCTGAACACTACGCAGGGCGCGGCCATGCGCCCGGGTTTGCGCGCTTCATCGAACGACTTCAGGGAGACAATCGGCCTCACGCCTACGCAAGTTCTCGGCAACCCCGCGCAGAGGCAGAATTCACAATTTATCTGGCGGTCGGAGCCGGTTTCCACGCGGAAACTCGCTCAGCGACCTCCTCGCGGCTGAGGGCGGAAATCCGCTCGCCGAAGCCGACGCGTCTCGTCGACGCGCGCTCGCGGTCAATTGGGTCCACCAAGCGCTCCGCAAGCAATGCCCAGAAATACGCCTCGACCTCATTCTTCGAAGTGCCTTCACCCTCGGCGTACATGTTCGCCACCCGCAGCATCGCGCCAACGTTGCCTTGCAGAGCGGCGCGTCGCAGCCAACGAAACCCCTCAATCTGGTCCTTCGGAATGCCGCGGCCATCGGCGTGCATCAACCCCAAGTTGAACATGCCCGCCGTGTCGCCAGCTGTAGCGGCCTTCGCAAACCACTCGGCTGCGCGAGGCGCGTTCTGTTCGATGCCGCGACCTGTGAGTGTGAAGACGCCGACGCTGCACATCGCAGCGGTCGAACCGAGTTCTGCTGCGCGCAGAGACCAGTGCAGCGCCTTCGTGTCGTCGCGGACATTGGGAGCGCCGCCGCCGTAGAGCGATGCGAGCGCAAGCATCGCGTCGATATCGCCAGCATCGGCGGCAACTGAGAGCCATCGGATTCCTTCTGTGAGATCGGCGTTCGATGGTTTCCCCGCAACGCGTCGCGCACCGTACTCGCGCGCGGCCACCACATCTCCCGCCTTAGCCGCACGTTGCAACCACTCGTTCGCTGCGGCATCGTCGGCAGCGACGCCACGTCCCGCCGCATATCGCATGGCGAGTACACGCATCGCCTGCGCGTGGCCGGCCTCCGCAGCCTTGCGATACCACTCCGTTGCCGCTGCGTCATCTTGCACCTGACCCTCTCCACGCTCAGCGCGCGTCGCGAGCGCCATCATGGCGTTCGGCTCTCCACCACGCGCAGCAAGTTCATACCACCGCACGGCGTCGGCATCGTTCTTCGCAACGCCGCGACCCTTCGAGTACATCACGCCAAGCGCGGTCATCGCGCGCGCTTCGCCCCGGTCGGCCGCGCGGAGGTACCACACCACAGCCTCCTTCTCGTCGCGCGACACACCCTTCCCCGAAGCCAAGATCTGCCCGAAACGGAACATCGCGGCGGCATTGCCTGCCTCAGCCGAGGCTTTGATCGCTTCAACAGAGCTTTCCACATTCGGCGCGGCCATGTCAGGCGGCGCAGACTGCGCCCCAGCGCTCGCGATGGGCGCAGTGTCCAACCGGCACCCGTGCGCCGCCAGCGAAGCGGCCAGCGCGGCGGATGCAGCGAGCGACAACAAAGCGAGCGATGGCATCTCCTTACGGTACCACCCGACCGCGCGCCCTTCGCCGCGGACGCGTCACCCCGACCAGAAGTGAGGAAAGCGAAAGCGCCCGACGGCCAACGGCCGGCAGGCGCTTTCGATGTTCCGAACGAAGTCGGGGTGACAGGATTCGAACCTGCGGCCTCTTGCTCCCGAAGCAAGCGCTCTACCAAGCTGAGCTACACCCCGCAGACGCCCTGGGGCGACTTGGGTCGGGGAGAATACACCAAACCACCCACCCAAACAACGGCGGATCCGCGCGAAAAACGCCGTTTGAGCGGGGTGAACGCTCCAGATTGCTTCAAGAACGCCCAAGAACCGTTGATAGGGCTGAGACGACTGCTAGCATCCGCGCCTCGGACGGATGTACACCCGTTCGTCTGACCGTTGTTCATCAGGTTCTCGATCATTTCGTCTACGGATCGCTCGCGTCGATGGCAGCTGGGGGGCCATCTGACTTCGCCGCGGAGTTCCTTTCGCGTTCGCCATCCGGACGATTGATTCGCTTGTGCGAATCAATCTCGACATTTTGCACCATAGGGAGATTTGCATATGCACAGGAACTTTGTCATCACGTCGGTCGCCGTTGCGTCCGCAGCATTGCTTGCGAGCGTGTCTATCGGCCAGTCAGCCTCGCTTGCGGCTTCGGGTTCAAAGCGGCGCGTTGCCGCGAACGTCAACACGACAACGCTCGTTGTCTCGGCGCCGATTGTCGAGAAGAAAGTTGAAGAAACGCAGACCTGGACGATCGATCCCGCGGACTCGATCACGACGACGGTCATCAACACCTACGAGCAACCGAACCGGGTCTTTATCCCTGTCATCGCTGCCCTCATGGTCTTCGACTGCAACGGAAATGGCATTCCTGATGCCACGGAGATCGCGAACGGGGCGCAGGATTTCGACAACGACGGCGTGCTCGACAGCTGTGAATTCGCATTTGGCGACCTCAACCTCAACGGCGTGATCGACAGTCTCGATGTCAGCATTCTGCTTGGTTGGTGGGGCGTGCCCAATCCGTTGTACGGCGACCTCAACGGCGACGGCGTCGTGAACGCGATCGACCTCGGAACGCTCCTTGGCCGCTTCGGCGTCGTCACGTTCTGAGTCACCCTCCTCGCGACGAACACCGTATCTCTCGCTACCGCGCGGGCCGTCCATTCCGGGGCGGCCTGCGCTGCTTTTTGCGCCGACGAATGCCCGCTGAAAACGTATGCTCCGCGCATGAGCGCGCGGATCCCGACGCCTAGTGACCTCGAGCGGCTGCTTGCCCGCAGTGACTTCGTAACGGCGGTCCGTGCGGCCGACGCCATGCTCGCCCAGTCGCGTCGGAACTTCGCGGCGTGGCTTGGACGCGGATGCGCCAACTTCAATCTTGGCAAACTCGTTGACGCAGACTCCGATCTCGATGCTGCGCAGCGCCTTGCTCCGAGCGATCCGCAAGTACAACTCCTTCGCGGGATGGTTGACCAACGGCTCGGTCGCATCGACAGCGCCATCACGCGACTTCGCGCGCTGATCGACTCGCGCGTACCGCAGTCAACCGAAGCCGCAATCACCCTGTGCGAGGTGTACTGGTTCGCGCACCGTCGCGATGAACTCGCAGAATTCCTTGCAGAAAACGGTGCTTGGACGGCCGATCCTCGCACCGCGCTCATGCGCGCAAGAATCGAGTCGCGAACCGATCCAGCGCGCGCAACTGAGTCGCTGCTTGCACTTGCATCCGGCACGGCCAGCCCTGTCCTTCGTCGCGTTGCAGGCTTTGATGCCGTTGGCTTACTCGACAAATCGGGTCGCTACCGAGAAGCGTTCGACCTCGCCACGCGCCTCCACACAGAGTTCACACCGCGCTTCGATCTCGAGGGCTTCCTGCAGGCACCGCGCGAGCATGCAGCGAAGGCTGCGGCGGGCGCGAAGTGGGTTTCCGCGCGGGTCGCACCTGTCAATGGCGTGGCACTTGTGATCGGCCTCCCCCGCTCCGGAACAACGCTGCTTGAGCAGATGCTCGATCGGCATCCAGCAATCAGCGGAATCGGTGAATACGAAGGAATCGACACCCTTGGCGCGTCACTCACTTCGATTGGGGCGTGGCCGCGCGGCGTCGGCTTCGTCGACCAAGCTGCCGCGCTCGCGATGCAGCAGACGTACATCGCCGGTGCGCGCGCGCTCGCGCGCCCCGGTGCCCCATGGACTTTCGACAAGACCTTGCGCGCGTGGCGCTGGCTTCCTGCGATCGCGGCTGTGATGCCCGGAACCGTGTGCCTCCACGTTGCGCGCGACCCGCGCGATGCAGCAATCAGCACGCTTCTCAGCTACTTTCACCCCGTCACCGATGGATGGACGTCGAGCCTCGCGTCGCTACGCGCCGTTGCAGAAGTTGAGCGCGCCGTGGTGCCGCGCGCGCTTGAGGTGCTTGCGCTGCAGCATGAGTCGATTGTGTACGAGCAACTCGTCGCGAACCCATCGGCAGCAGTCGCGCGGGTTCTTACGCGGATGGGGCTCCCGATGGACGCAGGCGTGCTTGAGCCGCAATCGAATCCGCGCGCGGTGTTCACGTTGAGTCACGAGCAGGTGCGCAGGCCAATCAACAACGCCTCAATCGGGCGTTGGCAAAACTACGCGTTTGCCTTTGACGGCTCGTGGGACGAGCTCGCTGCGCTGCATGCGTCACGTATGGCCGGGCATGTGTGACGAATCAGGGGTCTTCGCGTATCCCCATTGCGTCAAACGTAGTTTCCGGCACCAAAATCGCTGGAATCCTCCCCGAAATATGGTCGTTCCCGGATCTCGCTCTTGCGCGGTGCGGAGTGTGGCGGCAACACTGTGGAATCGAGCGTGACGACCGAAGTTTGACGTTCCGTTCGACAGCACGAAGTCCATCGCACGTCGCGCACGCTGTGCCCGATGATTCAAGGTTCTCGCAACGTCCCTGCAACGTCCCTGCAACGCTGCCCATCAACCATGCCGCAACAGAATCCCCTCTCCGTACGCCGAATGCAGCCGACCAGCCTCGCGCTTGCAACCGTTGCGCTGGTCGCGTTCGCACCCACGCTTCTCGCACACGCCGCAGCAGACCTCCGAAAGGATCCGGGCGGTCCCGGCGGCGTGCACTTCGTGGAGTCGCTCGGCGAACACGAGTTTTCCGGCGAGCTCATTGTGCGGCCACGTCAAGACCTCGACGCACGATCCCGTGCGCGCGCGCTCGCGCAGCTCAAGCCTTACGCGCCACGCCACATTGCAGAGACAGACGAGTTCGTGATCGCCGTAGGTTTCGGTCCAGTGATTCCGGGTGGCGCGGAGAATGCCGTTGCATCGCAACTCTTGGCGTCGGGTCTCTTTCAGTATGTCTGCCCGAACTGGATCGTGTACCCGCTCGCCACGCCCAATGATCCGCGGTTTCCCGAGCAGTGGCATCACGCGATGATGAAGTCTGAGCTCGCGTGGGATCTTCATCGTGCTGATGGTGCGGTCGAAGTCATCATTGCTGTCACCGACACAGGCATCGTGCCACACGAGGATTTGGCCAATCGGGTGCCTGGCTACAACAGCGCATCGGATCTCGCGGAAATCGATGGCGGCGATATGACCGACATCAACGGGCATGGAACGCACGTTGCCGGATGCGCAGCCGCGAGTGCAAACAACGGTGTCGGCGTTGCAGGCGTCGGCTGGAATCTTCGCATCATGCCGATTCGAGTCAGCGAGATCGGTTCCGGCAGCGCAAGCTTCGACAACCTTCTCGAAGGTGTGCGTTGGGCTGCGGAGAATGGTGCGAAAGTCATCAGCACGAGTTACTCCGGTATCGGCTTCGACCCGATTGAAACAACGGGTGAGTATGTTCGGTCGCTCGATGCCACAATGATGTGGGCGGCGGGCAACTCCGCCGTCAACCACGCTGGATGGGACTTCGAGCACGTGGTGGTGGTTGGCGCGAGCAATCAGAGCGATCAGCGCGCAAGTTTCTCTGGCTTTGGCCTAGGCGTTGATCTCTTCGCGCCTGGCGTCAGCATTCTGAGTTCAACGCGTGATGGAGGGTATGGGTTTGCCAGTGGCACAAGCATGGCGACACCGGTTACCAACGGCGCACTGGCGCTGATTCGCTCGGCAAATCCCGCACTTTCCGCGCAGCATGCTGAGTACATTCTCTTCAACAGCTGCGACTTCTGGGATGGAATCGCAAACAACGAGACGTTCGGTTGGGGGCGCGTGAATCTGCAACGTGCGGTTCAGTTCGCCTTTGCGGCCGAGACACCGCAGCCGCCGGTTGCGCGCGATGATCGGGCGCGCACAGTTGCCAGCGCAGCTGTGACGCTCGATGTGCTCGGAAATGACTTCGACGCCAACATGGATCAGCTCGAGATCCTGTCGTTCAGCGCAAAGACCAGCGCGGGACGCCCGGTGACGCGCATCGACGGTGAAGACGGAACTCGCGATCAACTTGCGATCGCCGATGTAGGTTCGACCGAGGGAACGCAATCGCTGACCTACACGCTGATCGAGCCGTTGAGCGGCGCGACGTCATCTGCAACCGCGTTCATTGAAACGGTTGCTCCGCGCGCGCCGCAGAATCCGATCGGGGCGGAACCTTCACTCGAAGTGAGCTACTACGCGCTTGAAAGTCCAACCGCCCTCCCGGATTTCTCGCAACTTGTTTCCTACGGCGGACACCTCGTTGAAACGCTCAACTACGCCTCGACCAACGATGAGTTTGCGTTGAGTGGGCGCGCAGACAATGTGGGTGCTGTCTACACGGGTTGGATCGATGTTCCGGCATCTGGATTCTGGACGCTTGGACTCACAAGTGACGACGGCTCAAAGTTGTGGATCGGCGACGATCTGGTTGTGAACAACGATGGCCTCCACGGGATGGTCACTGTGAATGGAACGCGAGCGCTGTCGGCTGGAAAGCATGCGCTTCGGGTTGAGTTCTTCGAAGCTGGCGGTGGTGCGGGACTGCAAATGCGATGGTCTGGACCAGGCGTCAGCACCGCGATTGTGCCAGCCGATCGGCTCTTCCACGGAGGAACGATTGAGCTTGCGGACCTCAACGGCGACGGTGTGGTGAACAGCCAAGACCTTGCGACACTGCTGAATGCGTGGGGTTCGGCGGGATCGCCTGCGGATCTCAACGGAGATGGCATCGTGGGCGCACCCGACCTCGCTATCCTCCTTTCGCGTTGGACCAACTAAACCAAACGACAACCGTGAACCCACCGAGCGTCGACGCTGCACCGAAGCGCGTGCCGTCAGGTTCCGTTGCCATACGCGCACTGATCCGTGTGGCGCGTTTTCTCGTCCTCTTCTTTGTGGCATGGGGCGTGGTGCTCTTCTTCATGCAGCGGCGCATGCTGTATCTGCCCCACATTGCAGGCGCTGGACTTCGCCCCGCAGAGATCGCGCAGCTTGAGGAGCGCGAAGGGCTTGTGCGGCATTGGTTGGAGCGAGACCGTGCGCGCATCGAAGTATGGCTCTTACGCGTCCAAGACAGACCATCTCGCGGACTGGTTGCGTTTGCCCACGGAAATGGGGAGTTGATCGATCATGCACTTGATGAGGCACGCCGATGGCGCCGGCTTGGCTTTGACGTGGTGTTGCCTGAGTACCGCAGCTACGGTCGATCAACCGGCGAACCTTCGGAAAGTGCGATCGTCGGCGACGCGCTTGCGGCCATCGAGTGGGCACTCGATCAAACGACCCAGCGCACACTTGTGCTGCACGGCCGATCGCTGGGAACCGGCGTGGTCGCACAAGTTGCGGCGCGTCTCACGACGCTGCAGTCGTCGCCGGAACTGGCTCTGATCGTGCTTGAAGCGCCATTCACAAGCATTGCAAGTTTCGCACCGCGCTACGGGGTTCCGGAGTTCATCGTGCGCGATCCATTCCGCACCGATCGCGTCCTTCCCACACTGCACTGCCCTGTGCTTATCTTGCATGCGCGCAGCGACGAAATCGTTCCAATCGAGCATGGACAAACGCTTGCCTCTCTCGTGCCGACGCGGGGACGGCTGGTTGCGTTTGACGGAACCCACAACTCAGGAATCTCGACGACGGCGGACTATTGGCGCGCGATCGCCGATGCCGTTGACGCGCGGTGATCGCTACCAACGTATCTCAGCGCTTGGGCGCGAGGAACTGCTCCGCCATCTTGCGATAAATGGGCGCGAACTGCCCGGATTCCGCGACTCCCTGGTCGATCAGCCGACGCGCATCCGATGTTCGTCCTGAGTTGAGATAGCTCATCACAAGTGCCTGATCGCATGCCACAAGATCGGTTCCCGACATCTTCGGGCGAGCCGCCTCAAGATACGGAATTGCTTCCGGCCACTCGCCCTGCAACTGATGCAATCGGCCGACGTAGCGCTCGGTGAGTCCACTCTCTGAGTTCCCGAAAGCAAGAAGTGTGCGACCAATCTCGATCGCCCGTGCCGCTTCGGCGCGATTCGACTCGGTCAGCGAGCCTGTCAACCGCTCCGTGGCCGCGAGTTCGAAGTACGCATACTCAAGAAACCACGACGTGTACTCCGGGACTTGTGATTTCGCGATCTCGTACAAGCGCGCGGCCTCGGCGATACGACCCTCGCGCAGCGCCACGCGGGCAACCATTCCTGTGAGCGGCCGCATTCCCCCGGCGTGCGGTCGCACGGTCTGCCACTCAAGAAGCGCCTCGCGCACACCCGGACTCACGCGGGCTTCAAGCTCTTGGCATAGGGCTTCAAACCGTGCGTGTGCGGCTCTGTTTCCACGCTTCATGAACGAGATTCCGAACAGCACGCGCATGGTGTGATGCACGCGGTAGTCGTCGAACTCGTTGGTGCCAAGCGCACGCGCATACGTATCCCATACGGGCAAGTTGGCAAGACTCGCACGGTCAAGCCCGAGCGCCCCACCGGCCGACGCAATCGCCTCGACCATGAGCCGCGCCGCCTCTGCCTGACCGCGCACCGTGAGATGCACATGGTCGTCGAGAAACTCCCACCCGACCGCACCCGATGTATCACGCGCACGAAACTCGGCCGCAATGTCACAGAGCAGAGCTCCGCCCGACGCCGCTGCGTCGCGAATGGCTTGCTCCGTCGCGCGCGTCGGTCGCCACGGCATGGTGTCGAGATCGCGAGCTTCGAGGAACGCTTCGCGCGCACCGCTCACGTCACCGGCCGCAAACAGCGCTTGTGCGCGCTCAAATCGCGCACGGGCGTCGGCGCCATCACCGAGCGGCGAAAGTCCACTCTCATTGCTCGCAGTGGTGCAGACAATGGGCGTTGCGCCCGCTGCTTTCGCCTCCCGAATCATGGCTTCGAGATGCGCGCGAAGATGGCTCGCGGCTGTCGCGCGAAGCGGAGAATCTGGTGCAATCGAAACTTGGCCGATCATTTCCTCCATCAGTGTGCGGTTCTCTTCAGGGGCACCCGTACCGAGTGCAGAGAGTGCGCCGTCGAGTGCTTGCACAACGGCAAGCCCGCGCATGAAGCGCATGGCCGGAAGCGCCCACGTGGGAAGCGTGCCCGCAGAGTTGATTGAGGCTGTGCCGTACGCGCCGAAAAACTCGTTGTTTCCGACGTAGAAGATGATGTAGTCGGGTTCGTAGCGCGCCGCTTCTTCGGTCATTGCAACCAATGGGAAGCTTGCGACGGCGGTCGTTCCGAGGTTGATGACCTCAATGGCCTTTCCGCTGTTCGTTGTCAAATCCTCAAGCATGCGCGCCAAGAACGAACTCATGGCGAGATTTCTCGGCTGCGGATAGCCCTTCGCGGCCGACTCGCCGATCAGGAAGATGCGCACCGTGTCGGCAGGCTTCGGCATGCGAAACGCGGATTCCTCAGCAAAACCGGGGCGATCTGGGTTTGCAAAGAAGTACGGCCGCGTTGCGTCTGCGTCCACAACGCAGAGCGTCTCGCCCGACGGCAGCGTTCCAACCTGGGTGATGAACGGTGGATACCCGCCCCAACCGAAGAGCCGAAGCCCGCCCTCTACGAGCGCAAGCGCGAGAACCGGAAAGAGCACGGTGATGGCGAGGAACAGACGTCGCTTCCATGGCGGAAGTGCATCCGCTGCTGCAGTTTGCTGATCTGGATGGACGCGCGTTGCTTCGTCGTTCATGTCAATCTCGATGGTGGACTAGAACTGTCGCTCGGGATCATGACGACCGGCGCGCGCAACCGGTCGCCACATGGAGGCTTGGGATGGCGGGCGCAGTTCCAGTTGATCGCGGCGCATGAGCCGAGCGACCATCGCGGTCGGTACGACCACGAGGTAGTAGGTCACGCCGAGTGCAACGGTGCCGAGCACGGTGCCGACGACAAGGACAAATCCCATCCAGAGCCAATACGCCGGCAGTCCAATCCGCGTACCGGTTCCGGCTGTGACAAGTGCGAACGTACCGAAACCCCAGAGCACGAAGGCCATTCCTCGTGCGCGCTCGAAAAATGCGAGGTCGACGAAATAGAAGAGCGAACCCACCACCGCGAGTGCGGCTGCTGTCAGCACAGCCCAGCGCTGAAGCTCTGAAGGTGTGGGATGCCAATGCACGGTCACCATGGCGGGTTGCTCGCAGAACTCAGAATATTGAGTAGATGAACGGCGCAGCCTTCGTGCCGCCGAGAATGATGAGAAGCCCCGCAAGAAGCAGCATCACCACAATCGGAATCAACATGTAGGCTTTGTGCGCGCGAATGAACGCGAAAAGTTCAGAGAGGAAAGATCTTCGTGCCATGAGGTACTCGCGTGTGCGTGTCAATCGGGTTTGAAGGCGCGTTTGTAATCTTCTGCGCCAGGCATCGGCGGTTGGCGATCCTTGCGGAGAAGACAGTTGCCAACGACGAGCGTGTCGATATCGGTGAACATGAAGCAGCGGTAGGCATCGCGCGGGTCGTGCACAATGGGCTCGCCTCGGATGTTGAAACTCGTGTTCACCAAAACCGGGCAGCCCGTGCGGCGCTCGAAGGCGGAAAGAATGGCGTGAAACCGTGGGGCGCGTGCTGCATGGACTGTTTGCACACGCGCACTGTCGTCGACGTGGGTGATCGCAGGCACGCTGCTGCGAAGGATCCGGAGCTTATCGATACCGTGCGCCGCAGCGGTTTCGGCAGCGTGCATTCGGCGCTGCGCTTTGGAAACGGGCGCAACGAGCAGCATGTACGGACTCTCGGTCTCAAGCTCGAACCAATCGCTGCGTCGCTCATCGAGCACCGCCGGTGCGAACGGACGAAACGACTCACGAAACTTGATGGCGACGTTCATGCGTCGCTGCATCGTTGGGTCACGCGGATCGCCAAGAATCGAGCGGTTGCCAAGCGCACGCGGACCGAACTCAGCGCGCCCGTCGAAGTGCCCAACAATACGGCCCGCCGCAAGTTCGTCGGCAACGGCCTCGCAGAGAGCACTCTCATCAAACTCTTCATACACCGCGCCCGACGCATCGAGTGCGGCGCGGATTTCCACCGTGCGATAGCCGGGCCCGAGGAATGATCCACTTTGGGCGTCACGCGGGTCGAGGGCGCGCGGCTTGTGCAGGTGATTGTGCCAGTACGCGAGCGCTGCGCCAAGGGCGCCGCCAGAGTCCCCCGCTGCAGGCTGAATCCACAACCGCTCGAACGGCCCCTCGCGCAGAATCCGGCCATTGGCAACGCAGTTCAGCGCAACTCCACCCGCGAGGCAGAGATTGCGCTCACCCGTGCGTGCATGTACGTGACGCGCCATGCGAAGCACAATCTCCTCAATCACGCGCTGGATACTCGCGGCAAGATCCATTTCACGCGCGGTGAGCGGCGTCTCTGGCGCGCGCGGCGGCCCGCCGAACAGTGCATCGAAGCGCGGCGAAGTCATGGTGAAACCGTTCGCGTAGCGGAAGTACCGCTGGTCGAGCCAGAACGAGCCGTCATCCGCCAGCCGAATGAGCTTGTCAAGAATGAGGTCGACGTAGCGAGGCTCTCCGTACGGTGCGAGACCCATGAGTTTGTACTCACCGGAATTCACACGAAACCCGCAGAAATAGGTGAACGCGCTGTAGAGAAGCCCGGGCGAATGCGGGAATCGCATCTCCTCGCAGAGCTCAATGCGGCTTCCACTTCCTACGCCCCAACTTGCTGTGGTCCACTCGCCAACGCCGTCAAGCGTGAGCACCGCAGCCCGCTCAAATGGACTTGGATAGAACGCACTCGCAGCGTGTGACTCGTGATGGGAGGTGAAGAAAATCGGCCCGCTGTAGTGTGCGCCGGTTGCAGCGCGGAGTCCGTTGTCGATTTCGCGCGGATGGTGAAGCTTCTTCTGGAGCCACACCGGCATCGCGGCGAGAAACGAACGGAACCCGAAGGGCGCGAAGGCAATCGCAGTTTCAAGCAACCGCTGGAACTTCAGAAGAGGCTTCTCATAAAAGACGACGGCATCGACCTGCGAGAGTTCGAGACCAGCTTCGTAGAGACAGTACGCCACGGCCTTCTCTGGAAAGCGATCGTCGTGCTTCCGTCGCGTGAAGCGCTCCTCTTGGGCTGCGGCCACGATGACGCCATCGCGCACAAGGGCTGCAGCGCTGTCGTGGTAGAAGGCTGAGAGGCCAAGAATGTTCATGCGAGTGCGACGAAGGTCGCTGGTGGGAATCATCGGCCTTCCGGCATGTTTCACGCCGAAGTTCAGCACTTCACAGGGCGCAAAAACAACCCAGGTGCGAACAGCCGCTCGCACCTGGGTCGGGAGTCATGGTGCTCTGCGGGCGCACCCGCAAAGCGTGAATGCAGCATTACGCCTTGCGCGAACGGCGACCGCGGACGAGTCCGAGCGCGCCGAAGAGCGCGAGCGCCGCCGGAGCCGGCACGACGGTGTAGGAGAAGATCGGATTCGCGCCGCCTGAGGTGTACGTATCGCCCCATTCGGCGACCGAGTTGTTCGAGTTCGCGAGCGCGTCGATCGCGCTGTCGCCGCCGCCGCCACCCGACGAGTAGGCGTCGAAGTAGAACGTGTCGCCGAGGTTCAGTCCAAGCGACGCGAGCGAAACCGAGTAGGTGAGCTCGTTACCGCCGAAGGTGAAGTTCGTGCTGCCGGTCTGGTTCCAGCCGCCGGAGAACGCCCAAACCTGCGAGCCGCCGCCGCCATCAACCCACGAGCCGATCCAATGGGTCATGCCGCCGTTGGCCGAGTCCATGTTGATCGGTCGACCCCAACCGTTGCCGTTTCCGGCCGCAGCGCCACCGCTCGGGTTCGAGATACCAATCATGAACTTGCCCCAGTCGGTCGCGTTCACGCTCCCGTTGACGGTGAGCTTGAAGACGATGTCGGTGGTGGTGTTCGTGATCTCGAGGCTGAGGAGATCAAGCGTGCCGCCGCCGGTCGCAAGACCAGTAGCGATGTCGTTGGCAGCGTCGTTGTAGATATCCGGGTTTGCGTTGAGTTGGCCTGCTGCGGCAAACGCAGCCGCGCCCGCGAGCACGGCGAAGGACGAACGGAACTTCATGAGGGACTCCAAGAGGGAACAGGGAAGGAAAGGAACAACTAGGCACACGACACGCCTCTGCGTTCAGGGCTGTCCCACCATCGGCAGGGACCTCCCCGCCACCCGGGCGCATGCACCCGAATGGGATTGAGGGCGCCCACGGCGCACCCAACCATTGCATTGTGGCGCAGAATCGAGGCCGAGCCTGTCAGTGGATCCGACTCTTTTCGCAATTTCATGCGGGTTCAATAGGTTTCATCCCGGCGGCTCAGGCGCATCGTGATTATAAGACGCATTGCCTGCCGCGTATGCACCAAGACCTTGGCGACGTTGTCACCGGCTGCTCCCGCCGAACCACGCACAGGAACCAACGCTGACTTCGACGGATCGGTCGGCCCCAAACATCCTGTGGGGCATCTTGGGAGACATCTCGAGGCTCACTGCGCTGCGTTCGCTGAAGGCGCAGCGGCACCGCGATCACTCCGTCCACGACGCGACGAGACGAGCCGCGTCGGGCGCGTCGGCCGCCCCGCTTGCGTCGAAGTCGCCCCGAATCTCACCCCAGTGCGAGAGGAAGATCGCAAGGTCGCGCGGACCGACGCGGCCGTCTCCATCGAGATCGCACTGCACGAGATCAAACGCGTTGAGATCAAGTTGCGTCAACTGCATGTCGCCGTCGAAATCAAGCCGCGCCAATGCGGGCGTCACAGAGGAGCCGATGTGCCGCGCAAGCACGGCGCGGTCGATATCGGATCGCACGCCGTTGCCATCGGCGTCGCCCAATGCCTCAGGTGGCCAGAGTGGCCACTCGAGATTTGTCGGCACATTGCGCAAGATCCGCGTGGCTGCCTGCAGCTCCCCCGCTTTGGGGAAGGTCACCTCTACGGAGTCGATGAGCTGCACGTTGCCGAGTCCCACGCGTTGGCGATACGTGCTTTGACTCTTGTAGGCCGTACCGGCTGCAACTTCAGTCCAGTGTTTCCGCGCGCCCGTTGTCACCACAATGCGCGTTCCGATGCCGAAGGTGTTGCGTCCTCGGCCCTTCGCTGTGAACTCGACCCAGCGCCGATTTGGTTGCGGGGCGATGTTGTTGACATAAAGCCGAATCAAGGACTGATGATTTTGGAGAAGAAGATCGGGGTCGCCATCCCGATCGATGTCTCCGACCGCGAGGCAGTAACTCACGCCGGTGTCGGCGAGGCCGTAGATCTCAGCGACGTCAAACAGTGGCCACGTCGGACCCTGACGCAGAAACTGATTGGCCTGCGACTGCGAAGGCACATAGAGGTCGAGGAAGCCGTCGGAGTCGGGATCGAAGAAAATCCCGCCCCAGGACGCTGTGTTTGCGGCCACGCCTGCTTCTGCGGTGATGTTGAAAAACGACGCTCCACCATCGAACGACGTGAACAGCAGATTCCCGAGCGACACATTCGCGATGTAGGTCTCTGGCTTGCCATCGTGATTCAGGTCGCCGTGCGTCGTGCCCATGGCATCCATGCGCACATCAAGCCTGCAGCCAACATCTTCGAAGAATGTGCCGTCGCCATTGTTGCGGTAGAGACGATTTGTGAATGGGCTTGTGGTGCCTTTATCGTTGCCAACGTACAAATCCTGATCGCCGTCAAGATCGAGGTCGCACCAGGTTGCCGTGAATGCAGGCCAACCGCCGTTGTCAACACCGAGTGCGATCGCAACGTCGGTGAACGTGCCGTTGCCGTTGTTGCGGAAAAGGCGATTTCTCGTCATGTTTCCAAGCGTTCCGCTGCGATTGGCAACCGAGAGATCGATCCAGCCGTCGCCGTCGAAGTCGGCCCATGAACATCCTGCGCCCGCGCCGGAACCCGTGATACCCGCCGCTGACGAGACGTTGGTGAAGACGAAGTTCCCATCGTTGCGCAAAAGCACTGTGGAACGAAGCCAACGCGTAATGGCAAGATCGAGATCGCCATCGCCGTCATAGTCCCCCGCTGCAATTCCCGACGCAGTCTGCAGTATTCCGACCCCCGTTGACAGACTCACATCGGTGAAGTGCCCAGTGCCGTCATTGCGGAAGAACCCGACGCGATCGTTCTGCGCCCCGAGGCACACGATGTCATCGAAGCCATCATTGTCGAGATCGACCAACGCCACTCCGCATCCGAACTGTCCCGCGCCGCCAAACGCGCCTTGCGTGACGAAGTAGTTCACCCCGCGCCTCTTCGCTTCCTCGGTGAAGAGGCTCTGGGCAAGCGCTGCGTCGGTGAGGCCTGCCAATGCGGTCGATGCCAAGAACACGATCCGCCGCGCAATGCATTGGATGCGTGCATCGAAACGAGAGTCGGCCAACGCGACGCAACAACCCGGACGCATGGCGCCAGAGCGCCTCGCCTGTACAGAACTCGCAACGTGTCGCGATCCAATCCTCACAGCGACGGCCCTCGCTGGGTTTGAACGACATCAATCCGTTGACAAAGAACGATACCGCGAGTGTTCATCGCTGCAAGGACTTTCTGCCGAATTGTGGAAGGAGCGTTTGCGTGCGTGCGAGCAGCCGACGCCGCCCTTGCTGCCTGCATCTGGAGTGCGCGCCAATGGTGGGCCGGCGCGCCCGCTCCCACACCAGCTCATCCCACGCTCCACGTCCCGCGATCCTCGTCCCGCGATCCTCGTCCCACGATCCTCGTCCCACGATCCTCGTCCCACGATCCCCGTCCCACGATCCCCGTCCCACGATCCTCGTCCCACGCTCCGCGCCC
>JBILDS010000137.1:0-8355 GCA_044352505.1 Phycisphaerales bacterium | reverse complement strand
TGTGCACGATTGAGGTGCCGCTGTTTGAGCGTTCGCAACTGGCGGCGGGTCACGGCTTCGCCGTGAGACCGCCGCCTTTGCTCACTTTGGTGCTTGAGTGCGTGCGGGAGACGCGAAAGCAACGCGGCGGGTCACAGCTTTGCCGTGAGCCCGCCGCTTGTGCTTGTTTCGGTGCTTGAACCGCAGCTTACTTGCAGGCGCCCCAGGCGCTGAGCATTGTTGCGAGGTCGGAGGCGCCGACAATGCCGTCGCCGTCGATGTCGGCGGGCGAGCCGGTTGCGTCCCAGTCGCCGAGAAGTGCAGCGAGATCTGCTGCATCGACAGCGCCATTGTTGTCAAGATCGGCCGGGCACTCAGGCGGCTGCGCGCCGCAGTCCGGATTGAGTTCCGAGATCGAGCTGCGAGGCACCGGTCCTGTGACCACGGTGAAGTCGGCGGCATTATCGTTGGTGTCAGCGAGGCCGCCGCCGTTGCGGACGGCAGCGCTCGAGTTGGAAAGTGTCGCGACCGCGGTACCCTCAGCGCAATTCGCGGTTCCAAACGACACCTTGTCGACAATCGTGCCCTTCGCTTCGCTGCCGCACGCGACATTCGCATTTGGTGCGTTGAAGAGCGCGACCTTGCCGTTCGTCGCGCTGATGTTGATGTTGTTCGTGACGAAATCCGCCGTCACAGGCAAGTCTGCGCCGCCGGTACCAGCGGTTCCGCAGGCAAGCAGGAGATATCCGCAAGGCTGCATCACGGTGCCCTTGGGCAGTGTGAAGAAATTGCTCGACGAACTCGCCCAGTTGCCCGCTGCGGAGCCGTAGGCGATGACCCAGCCGCTCACGTTCACCGGCTCGCTGCCAGCGTTGAAGAGCTCGACGTAGTCCTTCTTGTAGGTGGCAGTCGCGCTTGTACTTCCGCCACCGCCGTAGACCTGGCTGATGCGCACATCGGCAGAGGCAAGTCCGGACAGCGCGAGGGTTGAGAGTGCGGCGATCGAGAGTGACGGAGCGGAGAGTTTGGTGAACATGGTTGAAACCGTGCTGGTGACTGAATGAAAAATTCGAACGAAGACAGCGTTTCTGCCTTCCCGCGTGGCTGAGGTCACACGCAACCTCGCTTGACGGGCAAACAGCGACAAGGGATGAGACGACCCAGCCGCTGATGCGCCGACTCGTCTTTACACTGGGATAGCGCAGTTTGAGACGTTCGCCTGCCACCGATCGGCGCGATCCGTTGCGACAATTGTTTATAGGACGCCCTTGAGTGTTCCCAAGCCGACCTCTCGAATCTGATCGATCGCACTCGACTGAGTGGGTCAGCGCGAGTCGTCCACCCGTGAGGCGCGTTGCAGTGCCGAGCGCACCCCCTGTGGAGATCCCACGACACCCATCCCCGATTTCTCCGCTGAGGCGATTTTTCCGCATGAGAAGTTCGACTCGCCGCGTAAATTCCGGTCTTGCGTGCCCCAACTGGGGCGTTCGCTTAAACCCCATCGCTTAAACCCCATCGCTTGAACCTTTCGTCCGCGCCAGGAACTCGATCATGAAGACAAAGCTCGCCCTCTGCACCTCCTCCCTCGGGCTCGCCGCAATTCTCCTTGGCCAGATGACCGCGACCGCAGGCTCCGGAAAGGGCGGCAACGGTTCCGGCAGAGGCGGCGACGGCGGCGTTGCGTCCATCGGAGCCGATGTGATCGTTGGCGCGATTCCCGACGTCGCAAAGTACGGCGCCGTGACCTCCGGCGGACAGACCATCATGGCGTACGCGATCGGCTCGACGAGTTGCAACATCGGCGACGCGCCGCTCGAGTGGTTCAGCTCACCCGACAATCGCCATCCGTTCATCCCGATGAACGCCTTCCGCTACAAAGGCGGGCGGTTTGAGCAGATTGGATTGTCGTGGGGAAAGCATGGGTTCTTCGCGCTACAGGAGAATCTCTGCGGCTCGTGCGCGGCACACCCGACCGGTGACTACCTCGGCGTGGGCTGCTCCGATCCGTACAGCGCCGGACTCAACGGAAGCCAGTCCGGCCTCGGCGCGCGACACGAAATCAACGCTGCCACCGGCGCGTTCCCTGGCAGTTTCAACAGCGGCATGCCCAACGCCTCGCCAACCGTCGGTCGTCGACTGCAGATCAACGCCAACGACCTGAACCCATCACTGAACACCGGGGCAACGTACTTCTTTGAAGCGCAGTACATCCACCAACAAGACGCGGCCGCAGGCAACAAGATGAACAACGCCTCGCACCGTCGTTTCACAGTGGGCACGCTGACAAGCGGCTCGTACACGCTCAATCTGACAGGCGCGACGATTCAACAGAAGCCGGCCATCGAGTCGTGGCCGCTGCTTGATCCGAACGCATCGATCGCGAATGTCGACGTGCCCGACGATGGCCGCTTCATTGCTGGCGTTAGCGCGCGCGACAACGGGAACGGTACGTGGCGCTACGAGTACGCAGTGCACAACCTCAACTCGCATCGATCGGGGCGCACGTTCTCGATTCCCGTCCCGGGCGGCGTGACGGTGAGCAACGTTGGATTCAAGGACGTCAACTACCACTCGGGCGAGCCGTTCTTTGCGACCGACTGGACAAGCGCGGTTGCCAACGGTGCAGTCACGTGGACGGGCGGTAGCCACAACGTGAATCCGAACGGAAATGCCCTCCGCTTCGCCACCATGTACAACTTCTGGTTCGACGCCAACCAGCCACCCACAGTTGTGAACGCCACGATCGGACTTTTCCGCCCGGGCGCTGCGGGTTCGCCGGACTCGGTGACGGTTGCATCGAAGGGCCCCTCTGCGCCAGCGAGCGCGCCTGAGGATCTCAACGGCGACGGTTCGGTCAATGGCGCCGACCTTGCGATTCTCCTCAACAACTGGGGCGGCTCGGGCGCCGGTGACATCAACGGCTCTGGCACGGTTGATGGCGCAGATCTCGCGCAGCTGTTGAGCGCGTGGGGTTGAGCGCGTGGGGTTGAGCGCGTGGGGTTGAGCGCGTGGGGCGTCAACAAGGAGCATTCGGTTGACCGCTCGCACCTGTACGCACGTCTGCGTTGGCATGTCCGACGCAGACGCTGCACAATGCGGTCATGACGAGGAAGCCCGCGACAGCAACTGGTCAAGCGAATGAGGCGCGCGCAGCTTCGCGCAACCCCCGCACGCCGTGGCGCGTGAAGTTCCAGAATCTTCTGCCGGCGGCTCGCTACGCGATTGCCGAACTGCGTCACTCGCACGCGCCTGCGATGGCTGCGAATCTGGCGTTCCGAACGCTGTTCGGCCTGCTTCCGGTGCTGGTCGTGGCCACGATCGTCACGCGCGCACTTCTCGGCGAGCGCTTCATTGAACTCGTGACGACCGCGATCGAGGCGCTTGGACTGCACACCATCACGATGCGGCCATCGGACGGCGGCGATGCGGAACCAGTACCGCTCGGAACCTGGCTCGAATCGCTCGCGCGCGAGGCGGCAGCGGTTGATCTGTCGGCAATCGGACTGGTGGGCGCGCTCGCGGTTGTGTTCTCCGCCGTATGGACGATGGTCGCGATTGAGACGAGTTTCAACACGATCTGCCGAGCGCCTGCCGGTCGACCGTTTCTCCGACGAATCCTCGTCTACTGGTTCGTGATCACGGCCGGACCAGTTCTCTTTGCTGCGATCCCCGCGCTTCTGGGTGCGTTCACCTCATTCGTGGGAACCGACAGCCTACCGGCTCAACTTGCAGCGCAGACGGTGTCGGTTGCGGGCGCATTTCTTTCGCTATGGGCGCTGCTTACCGCCGCCTACGCCACGGTGCCAAACTCGCGCGTTGACCTTCGCTCCGCGATCGTGGGCGCGTTCGTTGCAACGATCCTCGTCGAACTCGGCAAGCAGTTCCTTGGCGCATCGCTCGCAGGATCATTCTCAGCAAACAGGCTGTACGGCTCGCTCGGACTTGTGCCGCTCTTCATGATGTGGGTGTATCTCATGTGGCTCGTGGTGCTCTTCGGCTTACAGACTGCGTCGATTCTTCAGGGGCTGTCGCAGGGCGGACGCGCGCTTCTTGTGTCGACCGCGCGAGGTGACAGTTTCGAGCCCGCGCAGGCGATCCCCTGCTTTCGCGCGATCTGCCAGCGATTCCGCAAGGGGCTCGGCGCGTCGCCGCACACGCTTGTGTATGAGTGTGGAGTGTCTCCGAGCACCGCGCGCGAGCTGCTTGCGATCTTCGAGCGGCTTGGGCTTGCACATCGGATCGACGGCGACGAGAAGCGTTACGCCCCATCGCGGCCGCCGGAAGAGATCGAGTTGCGCGACGTGCTCCACGCTGGTTTCGCGCTGGTCGACGGCGGAGAGGAAACCACGCCCGAGAAGTCCGTGGCCGAACTTCGCGCCACCCAGCTCGAGAAACTCGGCGACACCCGCGTCACCGCCAACGGAACGCCCGCAGGCAACGGACAGCGCCCCGGCTGACGCGGCCCTGAAATTGGGCGCCTCTTATCGAGGTTGCACTCCCCAAGGTTGCACTCCCCAAGGTTGCACTCCCCAAGGTTGCACTCCCCAAGGTTGCACTCCCCAAGGCTGCACTCCCCAAGGTTGCACTCCCCAAGGCTGCACTCCCCAAGGCTGCACGGCACGTGCCGTGCAGTGCCAAGCAGGTGCCTGGCACGTGCCAGGCACCATCAAGACCTCCTCGCAAGCTGCCGACCCGCATGGATTTGCACCGTGTGCCCCATGCTGCACGGCACGTGCAGCTCGGGGGATGCAGCTCAGGGGATATGCGGCGCGATTGGTCGCAATAGGGGCGGGGTGCCCTCGTTTGGCTTCCGATGCCGCTTTGCCTTGTCCGTGCCCGCTTGTGTCGCCTTCGTGCCGGTGCCGGTGCCGTGCTCGCGAGTCTTGCCGTCACGGCGCTTGGCTTCGCACCGCTCTCCCAGATGACCAGCGAGGGTGCCGAGGACTCCACCGGCGCCGCCGAACGAACCACGCTGGGCGCTGTTCCATTGACGGCCGACCAACTGAAGTTCTTCGAGTCGAAGATCCGCCCGATCCTGATCGCGAACTGCTACGGCTGCCACTCCGTTTCGAGCGGGAAGTCGCGCGGCGGGCTTCGGCTCGACACGCGCGACGCCATGCTCTCGGGCGGCGACTCGGGTCCGGCCGTCGTGCCGGGCGACCTCGATTCGAGCCTCCTGATCCGCGCGGTTCGCTACCTCGACGCTGACTACGAGATGCCGCCCGCTGGCAAGCTGCGCGACGAGGACATCAAGCTCCTCGAGGAGTGGGTGGCGATGGGCGCGCCCGATCCGCGCGTCGACGGCGCCATGGCGCCCGCCGCGGGCGCATCGCCGGGCACGGAGCACCGCTGGACAGACGAGGACATCGCGCGCGCGCGGAGCGCGCACTGGTCGTATCGCGCGGTCGTCGACGCGCCGCCGCCTGCCGTCTCCGGCACCGACTGGCCGCGCGGCACGATCGACCGGCACCTTCTCGCAGCAATGGAGGAACGCGGGCTCACACCTGCGCCCGACGCGGACCGCCGCACGCTCCTCCGCCGCGCGAGCCTCGATCTCACGGGCCTCCCGCCCTCCCCCGCTGCGCTCGACGCCTTCGAGCGCGACAAGTCGCCCGAGGCCTTCGAACGCGCCGTCGACGCGCTGCTCGCGAGCCCCGCGTTCGGCGAGCGCTGGGGCCGCCACTGGCTCGACGTCGCGCGCTACGCAGAGTCGAGCGGCAAGGAGTCGAACATCTTCTACCCGCACGCGTGGCGCTACCGCGACTATGTGATTGAGAGCTTCAACGAGGACAAGCCGTTCGACCGCTTCCTCGTCGAGCAGCTGGCGGGCGACCTCCTGCCGGCGAAGAACGACGCAGAGCGCGCGGAGCATCTCGTGGCCACCGGCTACCTCGCGATCGGCTCGAAGAGCCACAACCTGCGCGGGCGGCCGCAGTTCCAGATGGACCTCGCGGACGAGCAGATCGACGCCGTGACGCAGGGCATGCTCGGGCTCACGGTCTCGTGCGCGCGCTGCCACGACCACAAGTTCGACCCGATCCCGCAGAAGGACTACTACGCGGTCGCGGGGATCTTCCTCTCGACCGACACGCGCTATGGAACCTTCGACGCGCAGGGGAACTCGCACCCCGCTGCACTGATCGAGCTGCCCGATACGCCGTCTGTCCACCCTGGACCGGCAATGCCAAGGGCGCAGCGCTCGCTCCTTGCGACGGCGCACGAGCGCACGGTCGCAGAGGCAGCGCGCGGCCGCGAACTGCAGGAACAGGCGCGTGCGGCACGGCAGCGTGGCGACGAGCTGCCCGCGAACCTGCAGCAGCAGATCGTGCGCGCGCGCGTCGTCCAAGGCGCGGAGCGGAATCTCGGCGAGATCCTCGAGCGCTACGACGAGTCGGGCGAACCGACCGACGCGAACCGCGTCGCGATGGGCGCAGTCGACCGCACGCGAGCGCTGAACGCGCGGTTCCTCGACAGAGGCGAGATCGACAAGCCGCTCGAGGTCGTTCCGCGCGGATTCGTGCGGCTCGTCTCGCAGGGCGACGAGCCAAGGATCACGAAGGGCAGCGGCCGCCTCGAGTTCGCGGAGTGGGTCGCCGACGAACGCAATCCGCTGACCGCGCGCGTGTGGGCGAACCGCGTGTGGCTGAAGCTCTTCGGGAAGGGCCTCGTGCCGACGCCCGACAACTTCGGCATGAGCGGCCAGCTGCCGTCGCATCCCGAGCTCCTCGACCACCTCGCCGCGCGGCTGATCGCGCTCGACTGGAGCACCAAGGCGCTCATCCGCGAGATCATGCTCTCGCGCGCCTACGCGATGTCGAGCGCGTTCGACGCGAAGGACGCGGAGACCGACCCCGACAACACCTACCTCTGGCGCATGCCGAAGAAGCGTCTCGAGGCGGAGGCGATCCGTGACTCGATGCTTCTTGCCGCGGGGCTTCTCGACCAGACGCCGCGCGAGGGCTCGCCCGTCGCGTTCCTCGAGGGCGCGACGCGCGGGCAGCAGCAGGCGCGCATGCTCGAGTCGATCGCGGGCACGGCGGACAACCGTCGCAGCGTCTACCTGCCGATCGTGCGCGACCGCGTGCCCGAGTCGCTCGAGGTGTTCGACTTCGCCGAGCCGACCTTCGTGACGGGCCAGCGCGACGCGACGAATGTGCCAACGCAGGCGCTCTATCTCCTGAACAGCGCGGAGGTCGCGCGCATGGCGGATGCGTTCGCGCGGCGCGTGGTGGAAGGCGCGTCCGACGAAGCCGCGCGGATTACGCTCGCGTTCGAACTCGCATTTGGCCGAAAGCCCACCTCCACCGAAACTCGTGTGTGCCGAGCATTCCTCAGCGAGTTCCGCACCGCGTATGGACGGCAGCAATCGGCGGCAAACAACAACCGCACGCAAGCGGAGGCTCGGCGCGGAACCCTGCGCGAACGTGCGCGAGCGCGCGTCGACGCCGCCCGAACGCCCGAGACGCGAGGCTCCCCGCAGACACCACAAATTCCCGAATTCTCCGCGCTCTGCCAGGCGCTTCTTCTGAGCGGCGAGTTCCGCACCATCGACTGACTCATCGACTGACTCATCGACTGACTCATCGACTGACTCATCGACTGACCCGTCAATCAATCCACCCAACCGACCACGCCAACCCGCGAGGACACCATGTCGGATCTCTGCAACAACCGTCTTCCCAGCGCCCTCTCCCGCCGAGAGATGCTGCGCCTCGCGGCGTGCGGCTTCGGCTCCGTGGCGTTCGCCGGAGTCGCCGCGCGCGCTGGCGCGATGCCTTCGTTCCTCGATGACGCGGCGCTGAGCCCCCTTGCGCCGAAGAAGCCGCACTTCCTCCCGAAGGCGAAGCGCGTGATCTTCCTCTGCATGGCGGGCGCACCGAGCCATGTCGACACCTTCGACCACAAGCCCGAGCTCACGGCGATGGACGGCAAGAGCTTCCGCGGCAACGCGAAGCTGCTCGGAAGCCCGTGGAAGTTCAGGCAATCGGGGAAGTCGGGTCTCTGGATCAGCGAGCTCTTCCCGAACCTTGCGAGAGAGGCCGACGAGCTCTGCCTCCTCCGCGGCATGAAGGCCGAGATCCCCGCGCACGCGCAGGCGTCGATCCAGCTCCACACGGGTTCGTTCCAGTTCGTGCGCCCGTCGATGGGCGCGTGGTCGATCTACGGCCTCGGCACGGAGAACGAGAACCTCCCCGGCTTCATCGCCATCAATCCGCGCGGCGACAACGGCGGCGCGCAGCTCTACGGAAGCGCGTTCCTGCCCGCGGCGTACCAGGCGACGCCCGTGCGGCTTGGGAACGGCCGCGCCAACCAGACCTCAGACGCCGTGCCGCACATCGCGAACCGCCGCTACGGAAGCGCGGCGCAGCGCGAGCA
>JBILDS010000136.1:0-8454 GCA_044352505.1 Phycisphaerales bacterium | reverse complement strand
GCAAGCGCGGTCTGACCCGCGCCCGTCGATTGCGCGCGGAAGTTCCGGCCGAACGCAGGAGGTTCCCGCGATCCAACCGAATGTTTCTCGGTTCCTCTGCGGAAATGCGCATGTTTGCAAGAGAAGCCCGGGAAAGAATCTAGGATGCGGCCATGTTGACTCCGACCGAGCGGCGAACAGGCAGCTCCGTCGCCCGCTCGTATGCGGCGCGGGGATTCGTCGTGTCGCTCGCGATCCACGCCGCGCTTGCAACCGCGATTCTTGGAGCGGCGTGGGGCGTTGCGCGCACCGAGCGCCAGGATCCACCGCCCGTTGTGCTCGTCGCAGACTTCTTCGACCCCGCGCCAACAGAGACAGCGGAACCGACCACCGCGCGATCGGAAGAGAAACCCAAGACCAACGCAACTGAGCGCGATCCGCCGAAGCTTGCGACCGATCATGCAAACGACCTCGCGGCCCAACTCCGCGCACTGGAAGCGGCAAGTGCAGCGAGTCCGGAGATGGACGCTCTTGCGCGAAAGTTTGGCGCGCTCGCGCCGCCGAATTCCGGCCTCATGGAGGCCGATGCGCGGCCGGCGAGCCGGTTTGGCGCGAGTTTCGCTGGCCTCGTTGCAGGCAACGCGACAAAAATCGCATACGTCGTCGATGCATCCGGATCGATGCTCGGCAGTTTCCCGAACATCGTGAACGAAGTGGAACGCTCGATTGAGAAGCTTGAAGCGTCGCAGCAGTTCACCGTGATCTGCTTCCGTCGCGACGGCGCGGAGGCGCCGAAGGGTGACCCGTCACTCCGCCCCGCCAGCCGAGCCGAGCGCGCGGCCGCCGTTCGCTGGCTCCGCACCGAAGTCGTGCCGAGTGGCCGATCAAGTCCGATTGAGGCGCTCGCAATGGCGCTTCGCTCCGGCGCGGACTGCGTCTTTCTCCTCTCAACCACCATCACAGGGCCTGGCCGACACGAACTTGATCGCGACTCGCTCCTCGCGATGCTCGACCGGCTGAACCCCGTCGACCCATCAAGTGGGCTGCGACGCGCCACGATTCAATGCGTGCAGTTTCTTGAAGAAGACCCCGGTCGAACGCTTGAGGCCGTCGCTGCAGCGCACTTTGGTGAAGGCGGCTATCGCTTCGTGTCGAGACTTGATGCTGGGCTTGATGCTGGATCCGGCTCTCGCGCCGACCCTCAGCCCGACTCACCGGGGAATGCAGACTCCGCGCGCGAACGACCCGCACTCGCTGTCCCAGCGCCAACGCGCCCCGACCCCGCATCAGGTTCACGCGATCGAACCGACCCAGGACTCCAAACACCATGAACGGCGCAATCTTCTTCTATGCCTCGAACGCCGACGGCTCGCTGGAGTGGATCGGCAGCGTCATGATCTGGCTGCTCCTCGCACTCTCACTCGCGAACGTGGTGCTCATCGCCATCGCGGCGTCATCGAATCGCCGTCGCGACATGTTGCCTCTCGACGACATGCGCGTGTTTCGCGAGCTGCTCGTGGGAGGGCGCTTCGACGACGCCATTGAGCGAGCTCGACGCGGCGACAGTGACCTCGCCCAGCTTCTTGCTCGAGCACTCGACCATGCGCCCGGCGGAACTGAGGCGATGATGAGAGCCTCTGAGCAAGCGGCCGATGAACTTCTCTCCGCTCGGCTTCGCAAACTCGAGCCCCTCAATGTGCTCGGCCAAGTGGCGCCAATGATCGGGCTCTTCGGAACGGTCTACGGCATGATCGTGGCATTCCAAACCGTCGCTGCAACCGGCGGTGCCGCAGACCCCGGCCTTCTCGCGGGCGGAATCGGAACCGCGCTCGTGACCACGTTCTGGGGTCTCCTCATCGCCATTCCCGCGCTCGGCGCATACGCCATGGTTCGAAACGCAACGATCGCAGTCTCTGATGAAGCGCTCGCCGCAGTTGATGAAATGCTCGTTCTGTACCGACCACCCGCTGCTTCAATTGCTGCGGCGTGAATGCACCTCCATGTCGAACGATGCCACGCTCCCGCAACCGGCATAAACCTGCAGAGATCGAGGCGAACCTCACGCCGATGATCGATGTTGCGTTCCTGTTGATCGTGTTTTTCGCGGTCGTCTCGGGGATTTCGAATAGAGATCACGCCGCGATGCTTCTCGCGCAGATCCGCGCGGGTGCCGCAACGCGCCCCGATGAGGCGGCGCGCTGGGTGCTCAACGTATTGCCGTCGGGTGATGGCGCCTGCGCTGGCTATGCGCTCAACGACGCGCTGTACACGCCCGATGCAGACGGCGCCGCTCGCTTGGCCCAGGCGTTGGCAGCTGGCTATCGCGCAAACCCGCAGCTTGCCGTGAATGTGCGCGCCGATCGTGCCACCCACTACCAATTCGTCGAGCCCGCCATGCGCGCTGCAACAACGGCGGCGCGCATCGCTGGTGGCGGCGCGCTGCCAAGGCTCAACTTGGTTGTCGAAGAAGAGAGATCAGGTAGTCGGAGCGCGCCTCCAACCAAGTCTCACGTTGGGAGCGACGGCCGATGACCCGCGATCAATCCCAACCGCTCAACCCCCGACACGCGGTGCGTCCCACACGTGCACGCGGTGACGGACGCAGTGAACGAAGCGCACGCGCGCTCCGACAGCGGGCGCGTGTGTCGCTCTCGATCACGCCGATGATTGATGTGGTGTTCCAACTGCTGATCTACTTTCTGCTGACAGCTGGCTTCGTTGGCAATGAGCGACATTTGCGCGCAGAGATGCCACCCGAGCAGTCGGAGGGCGCGCACAATGCAAGCTTCACGCTTGAATTGGAGCCGCTTGTCATTCGCATCACACGCGCGGTTGATGGCAGCACATTGTCGCTCGGCGCGGGTCTTCCGCAGCCACGCGATGCGCGCGAACTCGAGCGCACACTTCGCGATGCAATGGTCGCCGCCGATCGCCCCTACGGCATCTTCGCGGCCGACCATCCGATTCGAATCGCGGCCGATGCCGACGTGCGATGGCAGGATGTCGTCGAGGCGTTCAATGCGGTTGTGTCTGCCGGATATCGCTCAGTTGGGTTTGGAGGCTCGCGGTGATTGGTGCACAGAAGGCTCCCGCGCTTGCGCTTGTCACGTTGCTCACGTGTGGTGGCACCGCAGGTGGTGCCTTCACGGCCCACAACTTGGTTGCGCGGCACGGCGCCCACCCGCAGCGCGTCTTCGACGCAGTCAACCGCATCACTGAAGAAGATGTCCAGGCATTCCGTCGCATTCGCGCCGCTGAGGTTGTTGGCGATGCCGATTTGCTGCGCGACTGGGAGGTGAACCGGGCCAACGCGCGAGTGGCGGCGCGCGTGCAACTCGCGCTCGACGCGGTGCGTCTGCGCTCGGCGGCGCGCACCGCCCTCGAAGTGATCCACGCTGAGTGGGAGATTGAGCGCCTCCGCAACGAGTTTCTGGTTCGATTGACAGGCGAAGAGAAACGCGAGCCGGAGCCCGCGGCCGAGCGACCACTTCCCTCGGAACAGGTCGTCGACGATGTTCCGAAGCTTGCTCGCGAACTGAGCCTTGAGTCGGCAGAGGATCTTCTGCTTCGCCTCCACCCCTCGAACAACGGCGATGCCCATGTTGCGATTGGACTCCCGAGTCCTGCCGAATTTCGCAATGCCCGTGCAATTCTGGAGGTCGTTGAAGGACGGCTTCGCTCTGCGATCGTTGCGCCATGCTTCGCTCCAGACAGCGCGATTGCCACCGATCCGGCGGTGTTTCGAGCGCATGCGCTCAAGGGACTCGCTGCGATGCTCGCCGCCGACTTGGCGCAATGTGAGGTAGATGGGCTTCACCACGCGAACACCGCAGCGCCCGCAACCGACACCACAACCGGGGCCAGAACCGAGCCCAGAACCGAGACCAGAGCTGGGGTTGCGGCTGCGACGGGCACCGCGACCGAGCCAACCCAGTCGCCAGCGAGATCTTCAGCGCGCACCGAAGCCGCCGCGATGTCGGAACACACTTCCCGTGATGGCTTCGAGCGCGCGGCAGCTGGCGAACGTGCGCGCCTCGCGCGCGAAGACGCCGTGCGACTCCTTGCTCGGGCGCGGGAGTGCGAGCTTCCCATTCCTGAAGCGCTCGGAGATGTTCTGACGTTGGCGCACGGACGCGCAGCGCGCGATCCCAGCCAGCGCGATCGGCTTCTTGCGCGAGCCGCCGAGAGTCGCGATGAAACCATCAGCCTCGTGGCCAAGGTGGTTCGATGGCAAGATGCGGGCGCGCGCGGCGGACTCTCGCACACCGTAAGAGATGGCGCCGACGCGCCGCAACTTGCGCGACTTGCGCTGGCTGCCGAAATGCGAACCCATGCTGCGCGCGGTGCATCGGCCGCCGTGATCGCAGCGCCACTTGAGCGTGCGCTCCAGCGCGCGAGCGCGTCTTCGAGTGATCCCGTTGAATCTGTTGGCCATCTGCGCGCAACCGCGGAGTGGATTGCGGCGCGATTGCCGAGCGGCGTTCAGGAACACGCGACGCAGGAAGGTGCGCCAGCCGCGCTCTTCGCCATTGCGGCGTTTGGTCCCTCTGGCGAAGCGTTTCTCGATGCCAATCTCGCGATGGCAGCGCGTGCGGCGCGCGACCCGTTGGTTGGTTCGCTGCTTGCGTTGCGTGTTGCCGAGCGACTTGCGATCCGTGGAGAGACTCGCCCAGCGGCGTCTGCGATTGTTGAGGCGGTGCGTCGATTTCCGGGGCTCCCGACGTCGCGCGAAGCGTTGATGATCGCACTCGATTTACTGCGGCGCGAGGGCGATGCGTCATCGCGCGCACTCGACGACGCGCTTCAACTTGCAGAGGTTCGCTTCGGTGCCGTTCGCGACGGTGGCATCATCGATGCCGTTGGCTCGTCGGATGTGGTCGCGTGGCGTCTGGAGCGCGTGGATCTTGCGCTCTTCGGCGCGGAGGACACACGCGATCTTGAACGCGCATCGGTTCTCCTTGATGCATTTCGGGCGCGTGCGCTGGACAATCTCGTCGCAGTCGGAGTCTCGCTGCGACGCATCGAGCTTGGCTTTCAACGGCTCAGCGCACCACCGACGCCAACGACAAAGGCCGCGCGCGAAGAGTTGCGCGTGAAGCTTGCAGAGCTTGGCGAAACGGCGGGAACGCTCGAGACTCAAACTGAGTCAGTCCTTACGGTGATTGCGTCAGATCCGGCGCTGCGCCATGTCGCGCAGCGATTGTCAGTGGTGCGTGCGGAGATTGCGATGATGCTTGGCGATGGCGCCACGGCCTCCGCACTCGCGGAGCGGGTTCTTGCAACCAACCCGCCCGGAAAAGTGGACGCCGTCGATAGCCGTGCGCGTGAGACGGAGCGACTGATGCTCCGGGCAGCGAAGGTTGCAGTGCTCGCTGTGGTGCGCACCGACGAACGCGAGACCACGACACTTGCGCCCTTCGCGGTATCGCCTTCGCTGCGCACGCTCGCGCTGCAATCGCCCGCCTTCCGCGCGTGGCTCGCAACGCCGCTGGCGCAGCGCATCGCAAACATGGACCTGCAACTCGAGGAGTCGACCACGTCAACCCAACTCGCGGCGCAGATCGAAGCACTCGCCAACTTGCGCTCTGGTGACGGTGCTCACCACGACGTGTTGAGTTTCCTTGCCCTCGCGATCAGCAGACTTGCCCTGAGGGATCACCTGAGCGCTGAGATGTTCGCGCGCGAATCGCTTGCCCTTGATTCACACGCACGACACACGCGTTGGATCTTGGCAGAGTCGCTTCGTGCGCAGGGGGAACCCGAGAAAGTTCGCGAAGCGTTCGCCACCTTCCGAGCGCTCGCTCCGATGACGGCGTCCGATCGGGATCGCTACTGGTGGCGCGGCCAGCTTGCGCAACTCGAGATGATCGCGGCGACTGGTGGACGGGGTTCAACCGGCGCCGATATCGTGGCGCACGTGAATCGGCTTGCTGCGCTCGACGCCTCGCTTGGTGGTCGGGCGCTCGCGGCGCGCTTCGAGGAGATTCGTGCAAGAGCAATGTCGCGCGACGGCGCACGCGAAACTGAACGCGACACGCCGATGCGCGACTGACCGAGCGTGTGATGTGGCAACCCAGGAACGAACAGATGGACGCGAACGCTCAACAAAACAATGCTCCGCGCGACAACGGTGTCGACACCGCAGCAGATCGTGATCGGATTGATCGTTTTGAGGCCGCCTACAACCGCATTGACCGCGAGATGCAGCGGCTCCTCGACAATGTGCGCGATGGTCACCGCCGCGGCTTCGCGTCGAGTGTGCGCCAGATTTGTGCGGAACGGCGACACTTCGGACGGCATCTCGATTTTCTTCTCGAGTCGGGTGAATTGCGCAATGCGCTTGTCCACAACCGATTTGGGCACTCTGAGTACATCGCTGTTCCGACAGCGGCGACCGTCGCGCAGCTTGAAGCAATCGACGAGGAACTGCGAAAACCTGTGCAGTTGCGAGCGCTCGCGGCGCGCGAGGTTGTCACCGTCTCGATTGATGACCGCGTCGGTCACGTTCTCGAACTCGTGCGCGATAAGGGATTTGTGCGCTTTCCCGTGACGCGCGATGGGCGCATCATGGCACTTCTCACAGCGAGTGGCATTCTGCGCTGGATCGCGTCGCACGATATCGAAGCGTGTGGGCCGCAGACGGATTCCGCCGTACCGCGCGCGCCCCGTGGAAAGCTGGATGCAAGTGCGCCCGTCGGAAGCGGCGAGACGGAGGGCGAGCGGATCATCTGCACCATTGCGGGTGTGCGTGTTGGCGAGGTGCTTGCGCGCGATCACCGTCGTGATGAGTTCGCGATCGTTCCGCGCGATGCCACCGCCGACGCAGCGCTCTCGCGTTGGACGCACAACCCGCGCCTCGAGGCGATCATCGTCACCGAGCGCGGCAAACCCGACGAGACGCCGCTTGGCATCGCCACTGCGACGGATCTCATCAAGCTCCTCGACACACGCGCATGAGGCGTATCCTGCGTCTCGTGATCTGAGTCAGAGTTCTGCCGCGTATCAGCGTTCTTCCGATTCAGACCGCGAGCCAAATCGGGTGCGGATGCGATCGCGGAGGTCGTCGAGCTTCGAGAGTTTCTCGCGTTTCTCGCCGTCGAAGAGACCGAGTTGACCAGGCGCGTCGGTCACCTTGCTTGCACAGAACCCGCACAGCCGCACGGCGCGCCACTCGCGTTGGGCGAAACTCTTCAGAAGTTCGCGCGCATGCTGCCTAAGTTCATGGGTGTGATCGGTCGGCGTCACAAGCGTGCGTGCGTGCGAGCGCGTTTCGAAGTCACTGAATCGGATTTTGATCTCGACCGTCTGCGCGAAGAGACCTTTCGCACGAAGCCGCCGACCGACCTCGTCGGCTTGTGCGACAAGCTTCGCCTCGATCTCAGCGCGGTCGAGTATGTCCTCAGGAAACGTCTCTTCCTCACCAACCGACTTGGCGGCGCGCCCTGTCTCGACAGGGCGGTCATCGCAACCGCGCGCAAGCCGCCACCAGTGCGCTCCCGATTCTGCGAAGTCCGCGATCAGCTGCCGCTCCCCTGCTCGTTGCATGTCGCCGAACGTTCGATATCCGCGCTCATGAAGTGCGCGCGCCGTGACGGGACCCACGCCCCACATGCGTTCCACCTTGAGCGGTGCCAGTCGCGCTGCCAACCTCTCGGGCTCGCGCGCAAGATCGAAGTCGAGGTCGACGAGCGCGTCAGGTTTTTCGAGGTCGCTGGCGATCTTTGCAACAAACTTGTTCGGCGCAATCCCAACCGAGCATGTCAGACGCAACTCCTGGCGCACCGCGGCGCGAATGTCTTCCGCAATCCGACGTGCCGTCCCAAAGAGCGCGAGCGATGCTGTGACATCAATGAACGCTTCATCAAGGGAGAGCGGCTCAATCTCGGGCGAAAATCGCTCAAAGATCGCCCGGATCGCGCGCGAAGCCTCGGTGTACTTCGCAAAGTCGGGCTTCACCACAGCCGCATGCGGGCAGAGTCGCATTGCCTGCGACATCGGCATCGCGCTGCGGCATCCAAACGCGCGCGCTTCATAGCTCGCCGCGCACACAACCCCGCGACCTTCGCGGCCGCCGACAAGTACCGGCTTTCCCCGCAGAAGCGGATCGTCGCGCTGCTCGACCGACGCGTAGAACGCGTCCATGTCAACGTGCAAGATCGTGCGCCGCGCCGATGACATCAGCACCTACCGCGCAGTACCTGCTTCGGTGTCCCAGAAGAAGAGCGAGTCTGGATCCGGCAACGCGCCTTCGGCATTCGGCGTCACATCGCCAAGTTCCACCAATTGATCAATGAGAAGTTTCCACTTCTCTCGGCGCATTCCTCCGAGGCCGATTCGCTTCGTCTCGTCGGTTTCAATGAGATGACGTTGCCGCTCGGCGCCGATGCGCATCGCTTCTGCGCTCATTCCTGCGTTCAAACGTGCCATCGTTTCGTTGAATGGTTTTGGTTCGTCAAGATATGCCCGCCAACCAGA
>JBILDS010000135.1:0-8599 GCA_044352505.1 Phycisphaerales bacterium | reverse complement strand
AGTGACCAACCTCTCGATCAGCGTCATCCGCCGCAAGAAGCGCGTTCTCACCCTCATCGATGAATCGGGCACCGCGCGCGACGTGCGCGCCGAGCGACCGGGAAGCGAACTCGAGCGGCGTGAAGATATCTCGCGCATTGCGGGCGCCCTCGAGCGCCTTGACCCGGACAAGCGCGCCATGATCATGCTGCGCGTGAACGAAGGGCTTTCGTACGAGGCAATCGCGGCGCATCTTGGCGTCCCGATTGGAACGGTCATGAGCCGGCTGAACCGCGCCCGACTCGCGCTTCTTGACGAACTCGGCGAAGGCGACGGTCGAGAGCGACCGAGCGATTTCGATATCAACACATTCCGCGACGGCCCCCGCAAAGCGGCCACGCGCTAGGGAGAGGAGAACGTCTATGCACGCAACTCATGATCCAACTCATGATCCAACTCATGATCCAACTCGCGGTCCAACTCGCGATCCGAACCGCGATCCAAACCGCGATCCAGCCAACCCCCCGCCAACCGACTGCCGGAGCATGAAGGCCATGCTCTCCGCGTATCTCGACGATGAACTCACCCGCGCCGAGCGAGTCTCTGCAGACGCGCACGTGCTTGGATGCAATGCGTGTCGCAGCCTTGTCGAGCGCGCAGAGCGGCTCGATGGAACGCTCCGATCCAAGGTCGCCGATGACATCGCCGATGCTGCCGCCGGACTCGCCTCAACGCCCATCGACGTGGCTCGATTCCAAGCCGACGTGCTTGCCGCAATCGGCCACGCCCAGCGACGCACGTGGCGCCCGCGACTTGCAGCGGCAGCCGCCGTCGCGCTCGCGATCGGCGGCGGATGGTGGTTCTGGAGCGCGCAGGAAGCGCCACAATCGCTCGCACCCACCGGCCCGGGGACCTTCGTGCGCGGTGGCGACGCCATGCCGCCGGTCTTCGCCATGCTTCCGGTCGATCCGCCCGCGAGCCAATCGGTGCGCCTTGCCGCACTCTCAGAGGACGACCGCCAAACGCTCTACGCGACGAGCCTGATCCTCGATAACACCCGTCGGACTGCATTCGTCGACGAAGCGCGACGCGCTGAACTGCGTGAAATGGTGCGGTACGACGAGTTGGTCGACCGGCTCGGCGAGGTCATCTCGAAACTTCCACCCGAAGAGCAATCGACGGTCGCATTGGCGCGCGAGGCAACAGCCCGCATCGCCGCAGCAGCCGACGACCCGCGCGCGTGGATCGAGCTCCAGCAGGATGTCGAACGCCGCGGCCTCGCTCCATCAATCGAAATGATGAGCGAAGCGCGATAGCGTCGCCGGTTCCGCCAATCAATGCAGCAACCGCGCAACGCACGAGTGCCCGCAGACATGAGTCTGACGGACACTCGTCGGTTCTGACGGGCACTCGTGGGTTCCGACGTTCGTCTTATCGAGGTCGACGCCGCTCACAGCACGACCGCCCGCCTTCGGCGGGCGCACTGTCGTGGGCTCGAACGGTTCTGCTAGCACTGCTTCCTCGCTTCGCTCAGAAGCACGTGGCACCCGGCCGCCCAAGGCGGCCGGCGCGCGGCGTGGGAATCACACAAGTCGCCGCCGACCAAGGGCCGACGGGGTGTATCCAAACGTCACAAGTCGCCGCCGGCCCTTGGCCGGCGGGTGCCACGTGCTTGCGCAGCAAGCAGTGCTAGGTTCTGTCTGACGGATCCCCGGACGTCGAATCGCGCGGCATCCCGGTTGGCGGCGTCGGCTTCAACTCGCTGTATCGCTGCGGATACAACTTCGTTTCGCCTCCTTGCCATCTGGGCGCCGCGCGTTTCTTTGGTCTTCGGGGATCCGTCAGACAGAACCTAGCAGAACCCCCCGAACGTCGACAGTGCGGCGCGAAGCGCCGGTCCCTCCACCAGCACCAAAGGACGCGGCCGCAGCCGCGACCGCTCGCATCACCACCTCGCAACTCACGTGCAAGTCGTGGCGCAGGTCGTGGCGCAGCTCGCACTTCGCGGACGCGTTTCACGCAAGAGTTGCGCCCGGAATCGACACGATGAGGCTTCATTCCGCCCACGTTGAGCAAACAACCCCCCGTCGTCGGTATAGTCCTCCCTGCGAATGGACTCGCCAGCCCCGATCAACTTTCAGGCGCACACGGGACGCATCGCCCAGGCCTACGGTGCCAAGTCACCCGCCATGCGCGGCGTGGCAAACGTGGGCGCCCCGAACCCCAACCAGCCCGGGAAGGCGACGATCGGGCCGAATGGCGTGATCCAACCGCCCTTCCCTGTCACCCGCGACCCGAACGGTCGGGGCGCGGCGTCCGACGTTCGCCAAGACCGCGTGACCTTGCAGGACCGCCCGAACGGAGCGACGGCATCGCCGCAGCCAATCGAGCAGTTGGTGGCTGGGCAGGTCGACTCACCGATTTCCCGCGGACAGGGATTCGACGAGCCCGCGGCGCGAACCGCAAGCGCGCGACCCGCCACCGCTGCCGGGGCGTACGCGATGTACACCCGATCTGCGGATCGGGTCGAAGTCGCGACCGCGGTTGCAGTCGGCCGCACCCTCGATGCCCGCGGCTGAGCCGCCCCGGAATGCCCGCTCTTTGCCCTGCGGCGACCCCTTTGCAGATGGGGTGGCGTCCCGGTATCCTCTTCGTCCCTCTGTGAAAATCGTCACGAACTCTGAACGGGGTTCGCGACGTGTTCGATCAACTCTCCCGACTCGGTCGGGCGCGGCTTGAAAGGTCGCGAGCACGAAGTTTTCCGTCTTTGGAGACCACATGGCCAGCACTGGCACCGTCATTCAGGTCATCGGATCGACGTTCGACGCGCAGTTCCCCGAATCGGATCTGCCGGAGATCTACAACGCCGTCCACATCAACTTCGAGTCGCGCGGTCAGAAGATGACGCTCGTCGGCGAGGTCGCCAAGCACCTCGGCGGCGGACAAGTCCGCTGCGTTGCGCTCGCTTCGACCGACGGCATCAAGCGCGGCGATCCGTGCGTTGACACCGGCGCGCCGGTGCGCGTGCCGGTTGGTGAAGGCGTCCTCGGTCGCGTGTTCAACCTCCTCGGCCAGCCGGTCGACGAGCGCGGGCCGGTCGCCGCGCAGAAGACCGCGCCGATTCACCGCAAGCCGCCAGAGTTCATCGAGCTCAACCCGAAGACCGAGATCCTCGAGACCGGCATCAAGGTCATCGATCTCCTCTGCCCGTTCGTCCGCGGTGGAAAGATCGGTCTCTTCGGTGGTGCAGGCGTCGGCAAGACGGTCGTCATCCAGGAGATGATCGCGCGCGTCGCCCGTAACTTCGGTGGTTACTCGGTGTTCGCAGGCGTCGGCGAGCGCACCCGCGAGGGCAACGACCTCTGGCTCGAAATGCAGGAGGCCGAGTACACCGATGCAAGCGGCAAGAAGATGCACGTCCTCGACAAGGTGGCGATGGTCTTCGGCCAAATGAACGAGCCGCCAGGCGCGCGTCTTCGCGTCGCCCTCTCGGCGCTGACCATGGCGGAAGAGTTCCGCGATGCATCGGGTAAGGAAACGCTCCTCTTCGTCGACAATGTGTTCCGCTTCACCCAGGCGGGTTCGGAAGTGTCGGCGCTCCTCGGCCGCATGCCGAGCGCCGTCGGCTACCAGCCGAACCTCGCGACCGAGATGGGCGCGCTCCAGGAGCGCATCACCTCGACCCGCCAGGGCGCCATCACCTCGGTGCAGGCGATCTATGTGCCTGCAGACGACCTCACCGACCCGGCACCCGCGACGACCTTCAGCCACCTCGACGCGTTCATCGTGCTCGAGCGCAAGATTGCCGAGAAGGGCATCTATCCCGCAGTCGATCCGCTGTCGTCGACGTCGCGCATCCTCGACCCGCAGGTGCTCGGCGAGCGCCACTACAAGGTGGCGCGCCGCGTGCAAGGCATCCTGCAGCGCTACAAGGATCTTCAGGACATCATCGCGATCCTCGGCGTCGACGAACTGTCGGAAGAAGACAAGTTGACCGTTGCGCGCGCACGCAAGATCGAGCGCTTCCTCTCGCAGCCGTTCTACGTCGGCGAAGTCTTCACCGGTATCCCCGGCGTGACCTGCCCGTTGGCGGAGTCGATCGACAGCTTCGAGCGGATCTGCGCCGGCGAAGGCGACGACCTCCCGGAGAGCGCCTTCATGTACGTCGGCACGCTCGCCGATGCGCGCAAGAAGGCCGAGAAGATGGCTGCGGCCGTCTGATCGAGTTCGACCGCGGCCGGCGTGAAGCGCTGCTTCGAAACCGGTTTCGGGACTCTACCCCCTCTCAAACTCCACAGCCTCCGGCCAGCGCCGGAGGTTTTTCTTTGCTCCCGTGCAGGTTCCGGATTGATTCCGGAACCGATGGGGGTACGTTCTCTTACTCAATCGGCGGAAGTGCCGAGAAAGTCCGAATTGCAGTGGAACCGCGTGCAAACCGTTTCAGTACGGTTCGCCAAAGGTGTCGAGGCGCATTTTGCGCCCGCGTTTCCCGCGTATCGCGAGGTGCGCGCTGACAGAGTGAGCGTTTCATTGCCTCGTCCGTTGAGCCTAGTCCGTTGAGGAGACCTGAATGCGCCGAATGATGCTTGCGACCGTACTCTTGCTGAGCCCCACGACCTTTGCGATCGCGAACGCAGACGCGAGCGCGATTGCCCCGCCATCAAAGAAGCGGGCGGAAGCCGCAGCGCGCCCGCAAGTCACCCCGGAACTTGCAGAAAGCGGCACCGATGGACACGCACTCCGTGGCGCACCATGGGCGGAGCCTGATACCACCCTGACACTCGGCGAGACCTTCGGCTTCGCGCAGATTCCCGCGCCTGTCTTCGAGCTTCCTCCGCAAGACAACGAGTTCTACCTTGCTGAAGACATCGTGCTTGGAAACGGCGACGGCCCAAACCCGCTCCGTTTCGCGGTGCCGTTTGATGTTGCCCTCGACCTCACGGTCGGCGAGTGGATTCCGGTTGAGAACGGGCGCATTTGGCGCACGATCGTTGCGTCGTCGAACGCCACAACCGCACGCTTGCGCCTGACCGGGATCGATCTCGCCGCCGGGCACGAAATGCGCCTTTCCGCCCCGGGTTGGGAAGGCTCGGTTGTTGGCCCGATCGAAGGCGTCGGAGAGTTCGGGAACGGCGAGATTTGGAGCCTTGCGCTTCCAACAAACGAGGTGCTCGTTGAGTGGTTCGTTCCCCATGGCGCCGAAGTGAAGGCGCTGCCCTTCACGGGCGCGGAGTACTACCACGGCTATCGAGAGATCTGGAAGATCAACGAAGGTGGCGACGGTGGCGACGGTGGAGTGGCGATGGTGGGTTCGTGCCACCTTGATCCAATCTGCTTCTCAACATGGGCCGATGAGTCGAACGCGACGGTTCGCCTGATTTTCGGCGGCGCGCTCTGCTCGGGTCAGTTGACTGCCACCACGGCGGCCGATGAGACGCCGTATGTCTCCACCGCAAATCACTGCATTTCCACGCAGTCAAGCGCCAATAGCACGCAGTTCAACTTCTTCTATCGCTGAAACACCTGCGCGCAATCGGCCGTTGCGAGCGCGGGCGTGAACGTGACGGGAAGCGATCTCGTCGTCACGCACGCCCCGAGCGACTGCACACTGCTCATGATTCGCCCGACGCTTCCGGCCGGCATTTTCTGGGTGGGTTGGAACGGAACCAGCGTTGGCACCGGGACTGCATCCACCTGCGTTCACCACCCCGATGGCAGCTACCAGCGCATCTCCTTCGGAACGAAGAATTCGAATTCGTTCCCCTGCGGTAACCCAACGACCAACTTCTCGAGTCTGTCGTGGAATCCTGCGACGCAGTACGGCGTGACCTCGACGGGCGTCACAGAAGGCGGATCGTCGGGTAGCGCGATCTACCGCAACTCGGATCAGCGAATGTACGGCGTTCTCACGTGCGGTGGCAGTGCTTGCACCGATACCGCGGCCGACGACGGTTATGGTCGTTGGGATTTGGCCGTCAGTTCCGGCGGGTTTGCCTCGCCCCTTGCAGCGGGCTCTGACGACACGCTCGAGCCAAACGACAGTTGTGCCGCTGCTGTTGCGGTGAACCCTGGCACGTCGTACAGCAACCTTGTTGTGAAGCGCCTCGACGAGGATTGGTATGTGCTCCCGGTGCCGCAAGGCTCAACCGTCTCGATGAACATGACGTTTACGCACGCGAACGGCGACGTCGATGTCGAGCTCTACGGTTCGTGTGGTGGCGCTGTGGCGCTGTCGCGCCTTGGCAACACAAACAACGAGGTTTTCACGTACACCAACTCGGCTGCTTCGCAAAGCCTGCTCATGCGCGTCTTCCTTGGAGCCGACACCCGCAACAACTACTCGTTCAGTTTCACCGTGTCGACGCCAGCGCCTGTGAACGACGACTGCGTGACGGCGACGATTGTTGGAGACGGCACTTTCGCCTTCAACACGAACGGTGCCACCAACAGCACCCCTGCCGTTTCGGCAAGCTGCACCGATGGCGCGGGCAGTGTGATGAACCGCGACGTGTGGTACCGCTACGTTGCGCCTTGCGATGGAATCGCGACCGTTTCCACCTGCAACCTCGCCAACTTTGATACGCGCATCGTGGTGTACGCGAGCGCGTCGTGTCCGAACTCCTCGACTGCCGTGCTTACCTGCAACGATGACGCGCCGCTCTGCGGAACTGCAAGTTCTGTGACGTTTGAAGTCCAAGAGAAGTTCTCCTACTACGTTCGCCTTGGAAGCAAGCAGAATATCGGCGGAGCCGGATCGATCGACTTCACGTGCGAGCCGGCGGCGGCGTGCCCAGCCGACGTCGATGGCTCGGGCTCGGTTGACGCAAGCGACCTCGCCGCCGTTCTCGGCGCGTGGGGTGCATGCAGCGGCTGTGCGGCCGATGTCGATGACTCAGGCGCGGTCGACGCAAGTGACCTCGCGGCCGTCCTCGGCGCGTGGGGCGTGTGCCCGTAAGTTCTCTCCGCCAACTCGTGCAACATGCAACCGCCCGCGTCCTCTCGACGCGGGCGGTTGTCTTTCGGTTGCGTGTCGTACGCGAAGCGCTCGGCTACCAATCGCCCACGCGGCGCTCACGACGTTGGCGCAGAAGATCGCGCTCGAACCGATCCGATTCGACCCAGCGTGGCGCCACGGCACGCACCACCCGACCGCTTTGGTCGAGCACAACGCTGTAGGCGCGATCCGGGTCACCATCGAACGCGGCACTCGACGCGAGGCTTGAGAGTCCGTCGCCCCACTGGAGGCGCTCGCCTTCGAAGCCGTCGCGCGCAGTGGTGAGCGTCCAACTGGAGCTCGGTTCGCCGAGAAGCGCCACAACTTCATCGCGCGACATCCCCGGCTGCACGCGATCAAAGCGCTCGACCACATCTTGGGACGCGCACGAGGCGAGGAGCGAGATTGAGGCAGCAAGAAGCGCGAGTGGGAGATGACGCATGCGCGCATTGTCGCGACGGGATGTGCGGCGCACAAGTCCGCGAGGCGATTGCACCAACGCTCGGCCTCGCGCGATGCGTCTCCACCGCGTCCTCGGGTTCGCTCTCAAGGATGGCGACCCATCGCCCGGGCCGCGCGAAAGCAACGGTGTCGCCGCGGCCGACCATTCGCGGCACAGCGGGAAACAGGCTTCGCTTCGCGTGCGGAAATCCCGCCAACCATCGTTTGGCCCCATGTTCTGGCTGATTTTCGCGCAAGGTTCCGTCTGACCCCTCGCGTCCGCCGCCCCGCGTCCACTACTCTTCCATCTATGACCCCAGCCACGGCCGAGTCGTCCAAGTCCGCTCCGACTTCTCACGCCGCGAAGATCGCCTTGGGCGATGCCTCGGCGCGCGCTGTTGCAGCGCTTGTCGCGAAGCACGGCGAGAAAAGCCGCGCCGCAATGGAAGCCGGCGTCGAACGCGTTGCCGCGCGCTGGAGCAGCGCCGACGGCGATGCGGCTCAGTTCGAGTCATTCTGCGTGAAGCACTTCGTCGCAGACCCGGCTGAGCGTACGCGTCTTCTCGCGCGCATCGAGGGCGCGCTCGAGCAGATCACCGGGCACCTCTACGAAATGCGGCGCACGCTGCGGCGACACCACGACCTTCGCGGCGATGAGTTCGACGGCGTCGACGACATTCTCGCGCAGTTCGATCCATCGCCTGATCTTTCGGAGCAGCTCTACCGCCAGAAGCTCGCACATCTCGCGCTGTTGAACTTCGCGCGACCGAAGCTCGACGAGATGCTGCGCGACGGCCCATCGTGGTCGGTCGACCAGTGGGTCGCGGCCCGCGTGGCGCAGCAGTTTGGCCCGCGCATTCCTGCGGAACTCGCCGACCGCGCGCGCAAGAACTCGTTCGAGGCCGGCAAGTTCGTTGCCGATTTCCACGTTCCCGTTGGCGGCGTGGTCGACGCAAACGGCAAGCGCTGGTTCGAGGCCGACCGCAAGCTGATCGCGCACTGGCTCGTGCGCGAGGAGATCAAGGCGGGCTACGGCGACGCGGACGGCGTCCACAAGCAGCGCGCGCTCTCGTGGGTGATGGCGCGCCACATCGACGGCACGATTCCGGTGCGCGTGATGAAGGGTGACGAAAAGCGCGACTGGAACCCCGAGAAGAACACCGTCGCCGGCGGCGACCCGGGCGA
>JBILDS010000134.1:0-8723 GCA_044352505.1 Phycisphaerales bacterium | reverse complement strand
GCGTCGGATGCGATGTCGATCGAGGTCATCGCGCGGAACGCGGCGTCCATACGGTTCTTGACAGCGTCACGCGGCGCGCGCGACTCCATTTCACTCGGTGTGCCGTCAAACACAATTCGCCCCTTGTTGATCACGACCGCACGCGTGCACACGGCCTCGACCTCTTCCAAGATGTGCGTCGACAGCACAATCGCGCGCTCGCCACCAAGTTCCTTGATGAGCTCACGCACCTCGTGTTTCTGATTCGGGTCAAGGCCGTCGGTCGGCTCATCAAGAATCAAAATGCCGGGGTCATGCAACAGCGCCTGCGCAAGACCTGTTCGACGCTTGTATCCCTTCGAAAGGGTTTCGAACGCCTGCTTGCGCACCCCCTTCAAGTTCACGCGGCCAATCGCGCGCTCGACGCGATCGCGCGTGTCACGACCGCGGTAGCCACGTGCTTGCGCGATAAACGCAAGGAATTCCTCGACCGTCATGTCGGGGTAGGCGGGTGCGCCTTCGGGCAGGTAGCCAAACGTACGCTTCGCAGCAATCGGATCTGCGGCAAGATCGATGCCGTCGAGCTTCACCGATCCGCTTGTTGGTTCGAGAAATCCAGTGATCATGCGCATGGTGGTGGACTTTCCCGCGCCGTTTGGGCCAAGAAATCCAAGCACCTGCCCTGCCGGAACTTCAAGATCAATCCCGCACACCGCGTGGATGTGCCCAAATCGCTTCTCGAGTTTCTGTGCGACGATTCGACTTGCCATACGCGCTCCGTATTCGTGGGCGGGCACTCTATACCGATCTGTCTTGCATTTTGGTTGCAGTTGACGCAAGTGCGTCAACGCGCCTCACGCAACGCGCCGAGCCGACCGCCGAGCAGAAACCCGATTGCTCCAATCGCAAACAGGACGACGAGCGGCGCAAACTGCTCGGAAATCGCGGTATCACGCCAGAAAGGGCCTTCGATCGCCAGCACCGCCCAGCGAAATGGACTCGCGTAACTCAGCGTCTGGAGAACGGGCGGCATGAAGAAGAGCGGGATAGTGCCGCCGCCGATGAGCGCGAGCACGAGGAGCGCGCCGCGCCCAGCGCCATTCGCCTCGGCCTCGGTCTTGCAAAGCCCGGCGATCAGCATCGCAAGGCCTGTGAAACCAAACGCAGCCATCGTGCAGCCGAGCGCGAGCATCGCGGGCTGCGCGATCGTGCAACGGAACCCGAGCACCGCAAGCACGATCAGCAGCACTTGCACAAGAAGTGCGGTGGTGAAGCACGCGAGGCCCTTGCCCGCGAGGAGATGCATGCGCGAGATCGGCGCAAGGCGAAGGCGCGCGAGTGTGCCGCGTGCGCGCTCGACAACAAGCGACGCTGCGAATGCGCCAACGCATCCCGCAATTCCCCACACCATTCCGAGCGGCGTCGACACATCAAAACTTGAGCGTGGACCGCCTTCGCGCTTTGGAAGTTCCTCGACGTTCACACGCACGGGCGAGAAGCCAGCACCCGTTGCGCCTTCACCCGCACCTGTGTTGCCACCGCCTGCAAGCGAACGCGAAAACGACTCACCCGCCGCCGCGAGCGCTGCACCCGCAAGTTTCTGCCCGGGCGAGAGATCCTTCGACGACTCGATCGACGAACGCATCTGGTCGAACATCTGCTTCGACTGCGCAGGGTCGGCCATCATGCGCGGAAACTGGCGGAATGCGAGTTCGTTCAGTTTGCCCTGAATGAGGCCTGCTTCCGCACGTCGTGTCGGGTCGACGACGCAGTCGATCTCGACGCCGCCGCCGGCGAACATCGCGCCCGCGCCTTCTGCAAGTGAAGTTGGCAGCACAACCGCAGCCATAGCCTTGCCTGCGCGCACCGCAGCGGTCGCGTGTTCGCGTGTCTCCATGCGCATCACTTCAAACGATGCATCGTTCGAGAGATCATCTGCAAGACTCGCGGCAAGGCGCGACTCGCTTTCATTCACGAGCGCAAGCTTGATCTTGCTTCCGCCGCCGCCGCCGCCGAAAACAAAGCCAAAGAGTACCGCCATCAGCATCGGAAAGACGAACGTGAAGAACACATCGCCTTTGTCGCGAAACATCAAGCGGAGATCCTTCTTCGCGATGGCAACGATTGCCCTCATTCGCGCAAGCTCCTTCCGGTGAGTGCAAGGAACACGCTTTCAAGATCAGCGCGGTCGATGCGCACGCCGGTCACGCCGCCTGAGGCAAACTGCCGTGCAACCTCCGCTACCGGATCCGCGGTCACCACGCGTTCTTCCGTGCCGTCGCGCTCGACAGTGACGGTCGAGTTCCCGCCGTGGCGTGCGATGAGCTCTGCGACGGTGCCGACATCGAGCATGCGTCCATGATCGACGATGCCAATCCGGTCGCAGATCTTCGCGGCCTCCTCCATGTAGTGCGTCGTGTAGACGATCGTTTTGCCGCGCGACGCGAGCGTGCGCACGAGCTCGAGGATGCGGTTTCGACTCTGCGGGTCGACGCCTGCGGTCGGCTCGTCGAGGAGCACGAGCTGCGGGTCGTGCACCAGCGCGGCCGCGAGGTTGAGACGGCGCTTCATTCCGCCAGAGAATCCCGCCGTGCGCTCATCGGCGCGCGTGTCGAGCTCGACGAGCGCGAGGAGTTCGTCGACGCGCGCGCGCGCGCCGCTCAAGCCGTAGAGATCGGCGAGAAAGAGCAGATTCTCACGCGCCGTGAGCTCGCCGTAGAGCGTGATCTCCTGCGGCGCGAGCCCAAGGTGGACGCGCACGCGCGCGTTGGTCGGCGAGCCGAGGCCGAGGAGGTCGACCGACCCCGCATCGGGCGCGAGGAGTCCCGTCGCGATCCCGATGGTGGTCGACTTGCCCGCACCGTTCGGGCCGAGAAGGCCGAAGACCTCGCCAGCGCGCACCTCAAGCGACAATCCGTCGACGGCCACGGTCGGGCCGAATGACTTACGAATGTCGCGAAGCGAGAGCACGGGGCGATAGGGTACAGGTCGCGCGGAACGCCGTACGGTGCGTCCTTTTGAGCGGATGAAGAGGGCGCGACTTCGCCGCGACGCGGTCACGCATGTCGACCCGTGCGCAAAGCGACGTGGTCGCCAGTCGCCGCCCGATTGGGGGGGGGCGACCATCGCATTCATGGAGGGAGCATTCGACCGTCGAGCACGATGTGCCTGACGCAGACGATTCGCCCACACGCGTCCTGATTCTGCGACGTCGGACTCAACGATCGCCGGTTGCACTTCCACAGTCGCGGGATCGCAATGCCCCGCAGAATTCAAGCGGCCGCGATCCCAATCCAGCCCGATAGCAGGCTCGCGAGGCCGAGGAAGACGAGGAAGCTCGTCGAGTCGGTCGCCATCGTGAGGAAGATCGTCGATGCGGTCGCTGGGTCTGCGCCGAATCGCCTCACGACGAGCGGAAGACTCGAGCCGACGATCGTTCCCACCGAGAGCGCCGCCGTCATTGCGATGGCGACGATGACGCCGAGCCGCCACATGCCAGAGCCGGGGTTTGCGTACGACTCGATCGCGGCGATGATCGCGCCGACGATGATGCCGCAGATCGCGCCGTTCACGAAGCCGACGACAGCCTCGCGCCGTACGAGCGAGAACGCAGCGCCCTCGCGCACTTCGTCGAGCACGATGCCGCGCAGCGTGACGGCGAGCGACTGCTGACCAGCGTTCCCCGCCTGGTTCGCGATCACCGGCATGATGACCGCGAGGATCGCAAGCGACCCGATGAGCCCGTCGAACTGCAGCACCACGATCGCCGCAAGCGAACTCGTGAACAGATTGACGAACAGCCACGGCAGGCGCCCACGCAACTTGTCGGCCACGCTCGAGAACACGGCCTCCTCGCGGCCTGCGCCCACCATCGCCTGCGCCTTCTCGGTGCCTTCCTTGCGGATGGCATCGATGACATCGTCAACCGTGATTACACCCAGCATTCGGTCTTCGTCGTCGACAACCGGAAGCACGAGGTAGTCGTACTTTTCGAACTCACGCGCGACATCCTCGCGCTCCACATCGGGCTTGACCGCATCGACGCGACGCTCGCTGATCTCCATCACGCGCTGCGCAGGATCTGCAAGTAGCAACGCCCGCATCGTCGCACGACCCTGCAAACGGCCGCGCCAATCGACCACGAACACATAGAGCCAGTCCTCACCAAGCGCCTCCGCGCGGCGGATCGCCTCGGTCGCTTCGCGCACGGTCATCGTGTCGCGTACCGCGAGGTAGTCGGTCGTCATCATGCCGCCCGCGCTCTTCTCGGGATACTCAAGCAAGCGGCGGAACTTCACGGCTTCAACCTTGCCAAGCGTGCCGAGGAGCCGGTCGCGCGAAGCATCATTCATGTTCTGCAGGATGTCGGTCGCGTCGTCGGGCGCCATCTCCTCAATCAACTGACCTGCGTACTCAGGATCTTCTTCGACAAGATCTTCAAGCACACTCACCGCAAGCGACGGATGCATATGTGCGAGCGCATCGGCCGCGCTCTCCGTCTCCATCTCCTCAATGACTTCGACGGCCTTCGCTTCGCCGATCTGCTCGAGCGTTTCCGCCGCGTCTGGCGCTTCTTGCTGACCAACCGCCTCAGCGAGCTCAGGAAGATCGAGCGTCGGACGATCAAGAATCTCCTCAACACGTACGTCTTCGGGCGTCGGCTCGGTCGCCTCGATGACCGCATCGCTCTCGGGAAGTTCTCCAAGAGGTGACGGCGCCGCGCCCGCATCATGTTGCTGCGACGCGATGCGCCGCGCTTCGTTGGCGTCGCTTGGCTCGGGTTGTGGCGCGTTCTTCGCCATGCGACGAGTGTACCGACCCGGAGTTTGCGATCGGTACGGACACGTCCGAGCGGTGGTGTGCGCAATCTGGAATTCAGCGACAATCGCGGTGTGCCTGAACCCAATCCGATCGACAACGCACACGACGCACGCCTTGCACCGTTTGCTGACATCCGCGAACGCGAGCTGGCGGCGCGCGCAGGGCTTTTTGTCGGCGAAACGCTCGTCGTGCTTGAGGCCATGCTGCGAAGACCGGCTTCGATCCGCGCCGTGCTTGCAAGCGCACGCATGCTCGAGCGGACCCGCGGCATGCTCGACGCGGCGCGGTGCGAGGCGCCGCTTTACACGGCGTCCGACGAAGTGCTCGCCGAGCTGACGGGCGTCGACCTCCATCGCGGCGTACTCGCGCTTGGCGAGCGCGCGCCGTTCGAACCCGTCGCGCCCGAGGACTACGCGCCCCGCACGGTACCGCGCACGGTGCTTGTTGCAGAGGACATCACGAACATCGACAACATCGGGCAACTCTTCCGCATCGCTGCTGCGTTCGCGGTCGATGCCGTCGTCCTCAGCCCATCGTGTCACGATCCGCTCTATCGCAAGAGTCTCCGTGTTTCCACGGGAAATGCGCTGAAAGTGCCCGTGATTCGCACCCGCCGCTGGCCCGAAGACCTCGAAGCGCTCTGTACGCGCTTCGACTGGACACTTATCGCAACTGCGATCCAATCGTCTGTGCCGTTGAGGTCGGTCGAACCGCCCGACCGTGTCGCGATCGTCGTGGGGCACGAGTCGAACGGCGTGTCTGCCGCGGTGCGCGCGCGCGCCGCACATGTCGTGCGCATTCCCATGGCTGCGGGCGTCGACAGCCTGAATGTCGCGGTGAGTGCTGCGATCGCGCTCGACCATTTCTCGCGCGGCGATCGCGTCTGAGCGCGTCCGATACCCGCCTCCTTCTCGTAGGCGAAGCCGCCCGACAAGCCCTACCCTTCTCAACCCGTGACGGACGACGACGACGCGAACCACCCCGTGCATGCACGCATCGACCGAGAGGTCGCGCTCTCGTTCGCGCACCGCGTGCGCTTCACGCGCGGAGCGCTCGACCCGGCGAATGCGACGCTCCGCGAGGCGCTGTCGTCTGACGCCGCGATCAGCGTACGCCGCGCGATTCTCTTCATCGATGAAGGCTTGGCCGCGGCGGAACCGCGCATCGCCGACCAAGCGCGCATCTACTTCGACGCGCACAGCGCGCACATGCCGCGCGTCGTCGCCGTCGAGACCTGTGCGGGCGGCGAGCGCGCGAAGGAGGACATGCGCGTCGTCGAGCGCGTGATCGAGCTCGTCGAGCGCGAGAAGATCGACCGCAAGAGCTTTGTGTTCGCAATCGGCGGCGGCGCGATGCTTGATGCTGTCGGCCTCGGCGCAGCGACGGCGCACCGCGGCGTACGGCTCGTGCGCATGCCGACCACCACGCTCGCGCAAGACGACGCCGCGATGGGCGTGAAGAACGGCGTCAACCGCTTCGGCAAGAAGAACTTCGTCGGCGCCTTCGCTGTGCCGTACGCGGTGGTGTGCGACGAGTCGATGCTGACCACCTTGCCGCCGGCCGTCTTCCGCGCGGGTTTCAGCGAGGCCGTGAAGATCGCGCTCATCAAGGACGCTGCGTTCTTCGCGGCGATCGAGCGCGCCGCGCCCGCGATCGCAGCGTGCGACCTCGACGCGGCGAGCCCCGTCATCCGACGCTCGGCGGAACTCCATCTCGCGCACATCGTCGACGGCGGCGACCCGTTCGAGGCGAACGAAGCGCGCCCGCTTGATTTCGGCCACTGGGCCGCGCACCGACTCGAGTCGATGAGCGCGCATGCGGTGTCGCACGGCGATGCGGTCGCGCTCGGTCTGTTGCTCGACTGCCGCTACTCGAACCTCAAGGGTTGGCTCTCAGACGCAGACTTCGCGCGCGTCCGCGCGGCGATCGCTGCGCTCGGCCTTCCGATGCGCCACGCGCTCCTCGCAGACACCGCGCGGCTTCTCAGCGGCCTCGAGGAGTTCCGCGAACACCTCGGCGGCCAGCTCACCGTCACGATGCTGCGCGGCATCGGCCACGGCTTCGAGGTGCACGAGCTCGACGCCGACCTCGTCCGCCGCGCCGCGGGCGAGATGGCGTAGGCGCAGCTGTTTCTTTCAGACAAGCGCGAAGCGCGAGCCCAAGACCGCCCGAGTCGACAGCCAAAATGGGTGCCACTACTTTTAGTAGTGGTTTCGCGCGCGTAACGGCAACGGCCCTCAGGATGGGCCCTTGCGACTCCGCACTACTCGCAGTAGTGGCACCCAACGCCGTTAAGCATCCCCCCCGCGTGCACGCATGTGCCTCGCCATCTCGCGTGCGGTCGCGCGGCGGACGCTGACGGGGCCCGGCGCCTCGTGCGCCTTCTTCCTCGGCCACGACTCGTCGTGCCGCGCGCCGCGCCTCTTCCTCAGGTCGCGCGGCCGCGCGCACGCGGCGAGCAGCCCCGCGCGGTCCAGCTCCTCGTCGCGCAGCGCCTCGAGCACGCGCGCCGCGGAGCGCTCGTCGGGCCTCCCGCCCGCGCGCACGCGCTCGCGCGCGCCGAGCAGCGCCACCGCAGCGTGCGCGAGCATCGCGCCCTCCGCCTCGACCTCGGCGTGCTGCGGCAGCCGCGTGCGCATGCGCGCCGCCCGCAGCGTGCGCTTCAGCTCGCGCCAGCACACCTCCGCGCTCCAGCGGCGGCGGTACGCGCGCTCGACGTCGCGGTCCGTCAGCTTGCGCGCGTCGAGCACGTTCGTCAGCATCGCGACGCGGCCACGGCGGACGAGCCTCACCTCGAGCGGCCTCGAGGAGGGCGCAAGCCCGCGCGGCCAGAGGTACGTGCGGCCCTTCGCCCGGGCCACGGGCGTCAGCCGCGACCCGCGCACGACGAAGCGGATCCCGCGCCGGTGGAGCTCGGAGAGGAAGCCGTGGCCGCCGAAGCCCGCGTCCATCAGGAGCAGCGCGTTCGGCGGCAGCCCGTCGAGCATCTGCTCGAGGAGCGCGCGCTCCCCGAGCCGCGCGCCGCCGAGGCGCCAGCGGAAGGGCACGCGCAGCGTCGCATGGACCAGCGCGACGAGGAGCGCCTGCGGCTCGCTCGACTCGCGCGAGACGCCGCCGTGGGCGCGGAGGTTCGCGCGCGTGCGCGGGAGCGAGATGCGCGTGCCGTCGACCGCGAGCGGGACGAAGCCGCGGATGCGCGCCGCGCGCGTGCTCGACTCGAGGCAGCGGCGCTCGACCTCGGCGCGGCAGCCGCGCGCGCAGGCGAGGCCGGCGCGCAGCGCGGCGGCCATGAAGCCCTGGTAGGAGGCGTCGAGCCCGATGCGCCGCGCGGCGCGGACCGTGGACGGAACGATCGCGCGCGAGAAGTCGAGCGACGCGAGGACGAGGACCGCGACGAGCGCGCCGACGGACCACTTGGCGCGCCGGTCCGCCGGTGGCGGCGAGTCGGGGAGCGCGAGGATTTCCTTGATGGCGCGGACGCCGGCGAGACGATACCTTCCACGCGGCATCCTGCCGCGCTTCAGTCGCTGACTCATAGAAGCCTCCTTGCTGGTGTCGTCACGCGTGACAACGGACCATCGGCAACGGAGGTTTTTCCTCGCCTGAAATCATCTCGGCCTGATGCGGCGACGCGCGATAGTTAACGGCGTTGGGTGCCACTACTTCCAGTAGTGCGGAGTCGGGGTGGCCCGGAACGGGCACGAAGCCGGTACGCGCGCGGAACCACCACTGGAAGTGGTGGCACCCATTTTGGCTGTCGACTCGGGCGCGAGTTGCTCGGGCTGTGCCCTCGAGGACGACTTCGTCGAGCGCGCAGCGCGAGCGCTGAACCGCGCGACGGGGACAGCCCTTCATGGGTGCCACTACTTCTAGTAGTGCGGAGTCGGGGTGGCCGGAACGGGCACGAAGCCGTTACGCGCGCG
>JBILDS010000132.1:0-8778 GCA_044352505.1 Phycisphaerales bacterium | reverse complement strand
GGCGGCGTCACGTGTCACTTCCGCAAGTTCAGCCTTTGCCGCGAAAGCGTCGGTCTGCGCACTTCGAATCTCGCCACGCACCACGCCGGTGGTGCCGGCTGCAAGGCCGATCGCGATCGCCCCGGCTGCGAACACCTTCGCCTGGTTGCGACGCACGTACTTGCGGGCGCGATAGACAAGCGTGTCGGGCGCAGCGCGCAACGGCAGCCCGTCGAGGTATCGCCGGATGTCGTCGGCAAGTTCGCGCGGCGACCCGTAGCGCTCGCGGCGCTCCTTCCGCATCGCCATGAGCGGGATGTACTGGAGCTCGCGCTGGAGCAACCCCTCGAGCGCGCGCACATCGGCTCCGCGCGCCTGCGCGATCGCGCTCGCGCGGTCGGCGTCGGAACTTGCAATCGTCGAGATGCGCGTACTCGGCGCGGGCGGCTCGACGTCGCGGAGGATTCGGCGAATCTCGCCCCACTCTTCACGCGCCTGCAACTCGCGGAAACTGAACGGCCGAAGCCCCGTGAGCACCTCGTAGAGCATCACGCCAAGCGAGTAGACGTCGGTGAGATTGTCGACGCCAACCGCGTAGGGGTCGGCCTGCTCCGGACTCATGTACTCGGTGGTGCCGACCATCTGGAACATGCCCGTCTGGTGCCCGCGCGCGCCGACCATGCCAGTGAGAAGTTTCGCAAGGCCGAAGTCGATCACCACCGGCCGCGGCTTGCGCGAGCCGTCCATCTCGACAAGCACGTTGTCGGGCTTCAGATCGCGGTGCGCAATGCTGTTCTGATGCGCATGCTGCACGCCTTCACACACGTCGACGAAGAGCGCAAGGCGCTCGACAATGCCCAACCTCTCGCGATCACAGAACGTGGTGATGGGCGCGCCGCGCACGAGCTCCATCGCGAAGTACGGTCGCCCCTCTGGCGTCACGCCACCGCCGTACACGGTGGCGACCGACGGATGCCGCAACTGGCTGAGCACCTCACGCTCTTGCGCGAATCGCCACAGATGATCGGGCGAATCAACGCCCGCACGAACAACCTTCAACGCAACCTCGCGCGTGAGTTCGGTGTCACGCACCCGCCAGACCTCGCCGAATGAACCGGCACCAAGGCGCTCGACCATCACGTACTGGTCGATGCGCGCACCCTCGAACAACTCGTGCTCGCTGAACACACGAATACGCCCGGGCGACGGAACCGGCGAGTTCCCAGCCGCGGGTGAAGCCGCGGGTGAAGCCGCGGGTGAAGGCGCCGGTGAAGGCGTGAGGTCGATTGAAACCGTCTCAGCGCTCGGGTTCGCAGAACTCCCCGGCCGCCCAGTCGACGCCGGACGGCTTGGTTCAGGCGGAGTCGAATCCGCATTCGATCGAGGGGCATCAGGTTCGAGCATCGGTTGGCGTACAAGGTACACCCTCACCAAAGTGCGGAGATGCCCGCTCCTGTGACGGTCATCCCTCAACTCGCCGCATTGCACGCCCCCCATGCGCTTAGGAGGATCGTGAGGTCGCCGCCGTCGACCACTTCGGAGCCGTCGAGGTCGGCGGCGCCGATGCCGCCCCAGGAGCCGAGCAGTTCTGCGAGGTCGCCCGCTCCCACGCTGCCGTCGCCGTCGATGTCAGCCAGACAACCTGGGTCGGTTGTCAGTTCGAACACGCGCCCGCCCGCGAAGCCGCGCGGCTGGCCGCCGCCACTCTTGAAGCCAGCGCCCGTGATCGTGTCGCCGAGCACCGCGTAGTCGTCGGGCGGCAGCGCGTCGAGGTCGGCGCGGCGAATTCTGCGCACGCCCTGACCGTCGAACAGCACGTCGTTGGCGCCGCTCTCGAAGGCCGGATTCGCGGCGCCCGCGGTCACGTTGTTGAAGCGCCGCACGAAGTCGCCCTGCTCGACGCCTCCCACTTCGGTGCCAAGCGCCACAGCGAAGTCCTGCTTGCCGTCGGCGTCGTAGTCACCGATCGCAAGCCCGAGCGGCCGCGACGAAAGCGGTAGTGCCCCGCCTGAGGCAAAGCCCACCGACGTACCGGGGTATACGTTCACCGCCGGCGCAGCGCCGAACTCCTCGCTTGAGAGACCGGCAACCACCATGTCGGCGAAGCCGTCGGCGTTCAGCGCGCCCGTCTCGATCGCAAGCGGCTGTGCGGGGCCGAGCACTTCGCCGCCAATCGTCGTGGTCTCGTCACCAAACACCTCGACCTTGAACACCGCACCGAGGTCTTCGCCCGCAGGTGCACTGCGGGTGGCCATGAAGGCGCCCTCCTCGCGGCCGCCGTCGTCGATCGGCGTCACAGGCCCTGGGTTCGTTGGCACGGGGATCGTCGGGAACGGCGTGGCGTTTCCGCCCACGATCTTGCCCGGACGAATCGTGCTCACAGTCGGACTTGAAACCAAGAACGCGTAACCCGCGACCGCTGGGTTCAGCGACGCCGCGTTGAAGAGCGGACTCAGCGCGAGGTACGTTGAACCCACGCCAACCGCGACAGGCGCCTGCGGGACAAACCCGCTGATCTGCTCAAGTGGATTCAGGAACACCTGTAGCTCACCCGACGTGCGCGTGAGTACCGCGAGGTCAAACGTTCCGTCACCGTCGAGATCCGCGCTTTCGACTGCGATCGGCTCAAGCCCGGTTGGGTAGACCTGCTGCGCCGACGAACCGCCGAGGCCGTTTCCGCGGAAGACGTACAGGCTGCCCGGCAGCTGCGCGCCGCCGGTATCGGTGCTGCGCACGGTCACGGCGATATCGTCGAACGCGTCAAACGCCGCCGTGAAGTTTCGCGCCACGATCGCGGTCGGCTCCTCGCCCGCGCCGACTGTTGAGTTCGCGCTGCCGGCCGCACGCAGGAACGCCTGGAAGTCGGCCACCTCGAGCACGAGCTGTCCGGGCAGGAATTCCTCCTCGCTCGCCACCTTCAGGAAGCGGTCGACAAGACCCTGCGTTGAGAGCGCGGAGTAGAAGCCGGTCGAGATGTCGGACGCGTCGACGAGAGTGAAGCGGTCGCCCTCGAGCAGTCCACCCGTCGCATAGCCGTCAAGCCGAACCCGCATTCCGCCGAGCATCGAGGATGTCCCAAGAAGTTGGATCGGAACCGGTGCCGAGTCGCGCAGACCGAGCGTGATGTTTGAGAGCGGTTCCGCCGTGAACGAACCTGACTCGAGCACCCGAAGTGATGCCAGCGAGCCGATTTCGAGCTTCGCACCGCTTCGAACGACAACGTTTCCTGCCGCCGACAGGATCCACGATCCCGCAGAACCATCGAGGAAAAGCGCCGCGCCTGGCGCGATCACAAATCCCTGTTGAAGCGAGACGTTTGAGCCCATGTTCCAACGCACAGTGCCGCGCTCTACAACCACGAGCCCAATGCTGACCGGACCAGGACCGGAGTTCACCTGAACGGTGCTGCCGACAGCGGGTGCGAAGATGACGGTGGTCTGGGGACCAGGAACCCCGCCGGACCAGTTCGAGGGGTTTCCGAACTGTCCGGAAGAACCACCGATCCATCCCGAGATTCCTTCACAAGAGTCGAGCGTGAGGTTCCCGTCGAAGTCGCGCTGGGGATCGTTGAAGAGGTCGCAGCGGTCGGTCGCGCCGTTGCTGTCGCAGTCGGTGTCGGCGAGGTCGATCAACTCGACGTCGTCGATCGCAGGGCCGCAGAAGAAGGTGCCGACAGCTTCAAACCGAAGTTCCGTCATGTGCGTCGTCGCGACAAAATCGAGCGTTCGACGCACCGGTTCGAAGTAGATTCGGGTGAATGTCCCGGTCGCGCATGGCCCCGGCGACTGATGAACCAACTGAACAGTCTGCTCTCCGAACCGAACTCTCATCGGCAACGAAGTTGCGAAGCAGGGATTGCCGCCGAACGCAAACGAAAGTCGGTATGTATGCCCGGGAACGGTGGACACCATCTGCGAGACTCCACCCGACTGAACCACCGGACCGCCGAGATCGAGAACCCTCTGCCCGTCGGGGAAGTCGGGGCCGCACGCCCCGCATCCGGTCCACTCTCCGTGGATATCAACCGCCGCACCAAAGTTTCCCGGGGCGCCGACGACCGTCCATGCGCCGATCTTTGTACCGACGAAGGGCGTCGCGTATCCGCACGTCGGCACCGGTGGACCCAACTCGAAGCTTCCGTTTCGCACCAGATTCGCGGTGCACGGATCGCACACATCGCCTGTCCCATTTCCATCGGCATCGAGTTGGTCAGCGTTCGCCACGTCCGGGCAGTTGTCGCAGGCGTCGCCCAGTCCATCGCCGTCGATGTCCGACTGGCTCGGATTCGCCACGACGCGGCAGTTGTCCGTTGAATCGGGAACTCCATCGCTGTCGGCATCGGGAACGACGACGTTCACTCCGGCAAGCGTCATCGTGCCTGACCACACTCCACCGCTACTTGCAACGCCGAAACCACTCCCGATCCACACCACGGGGTCAGCCTCCGAGCCTGAGAACGTGATCGGGGCGTCAAGGAACACCGTGCCCGAAACCGACGTTCCGGCATCACTCGAGTTTCCGTTGGGCCAGGAGTATCTTTGTCCGGCGCGAAGCGACGAACGCCCGCCGATCTGGGCCGTCCCGACGTAGGTCAACGGAAGCGCATCGACATACACGCACAAGTCACTCGCGTTCGTGGTGCCGGTCGACGACTCAAGCGTGGCGTTGATCGAGACGGACGTCAATGTTCCGACGAGGCCGGATGAGGGTGGGATCGCCCGGACAAACTGGAAGCCTGCCGCGCTGAACGACTCGACCGGAATGGTCACGTCCGCAGGGGCGATCGAGGCAACGGCAAGGGCAGCTGCCGCGCTGAGAAGTTGCAGCGTGCTGTTCATGGTGTAGTTCCGCATCCGAGAGTTCCGAACGAGCAACCGGAGTAAAGCTGACTGTCCCGACCGATGAAAGTGGGCCGCGCTCATGGCCAACGTGCAACGCGGATTCCACGCGTTGCCGTCCCGTCAAAGACAGAGACACCCGCGCGCGCAGAAGCCCTTAGTCTCTCCCCTTGGTCAAACCACGATCCGCCACGGAACACCCGACTGAATCCCGTGGAAGGACCCGTCGGGTTCGTCGCCGGACCCGACGGGTAGGTGCCGAGCCAGTCATCCGTGTACTCGGCGACATTGCCGGCCATGTCGTGAAGCCCAAGACCGTTCCCAGCAAGTTGGCCAACGACTTTGGTTCCGAATCCCGGTGAGGCTGCTTCACCGTTGTTGCCGACGAACCAACCGAAAACCGAGATCCGATTTCCATCATTGGTGCCGTTCGGTGCCGCCTCCGCGTTCAGCGCGATTGGCCAGCCGTGGAAGGCCGTCGATGTTCCCGCCCGGTACGCGTATTCCCACTCGGCCTCAGTCGGCAGGCGAAGCCCGGCGGCGTCGACAAACGCTTTCGCTGAGTTCCACGACACCTGCTCGACGGGACGATTCGCAGCGTCCGGGTAGTTCGCACCCTGGAAGTAGGATGGATTGGAGCCGACGCGATTCCTCCACTCGGTCTGGGTGACTTCGTAGCGCCCGATGTAGAACGCCTGCGTCAGCGTCACGGCGCGAACCGGTGTCTCGTCGCTGCTGCAGGGGTCTTGGCTCGACGCAGAGCAGCCCATGCTGAAGGTCCCAGGCGGCACGAGCAGCATTTCGATCTGGGTGGTGTTGTCTCGCACGCGCCAGGGGAGCCCGGTGGCGATGATCGCGCTTCGCAGCGCCGTGTCGGTGACGACGGTTGGATCCGGATCCTGCTCGAGTACCGCGAACCAAGGCGCGACGTATGTGAAGCCGTTGGGGAGGGTCGCGATTCCATTCGGTGTCGTGACGGAGACGTCTTTCGTGCCAAGCGTCCCAGGTGGTGCCACCGCTGTCACCTTCGTCGAGCTCACCACGACGACGTTGGTCGCAGCCGCGCCGCCGACGTTCACGGACGTCGCACCAAACAGGCCACTACCAGTCAGCACGATGGGCGTGCCGCCGCTGGTCGACCCCACCGACGGCACCACAGCCGCAAGCAGCGGCGGATTCGCCGGCCAACGCGCAACACGGAATCCGTGGAGGGGACTCACCAACTCCGGCGACTGGCTATTCCGGGAGGAAGACCGAATCGACCCGCTGGAGGATCCCCACGATCCCCCACGCAGGACCCTACTCGACCCTGTCTCGGGACCGGGGGGGTTGATCATCGGACTCGAGCTGTAGTATGTACCCAAGTACCAATCGCCAACCCACTCCCAGACGTTGCCCGACATGTCGTGCAATCCGAGCCCGTTTGCGGACTTCTGGCCAACAGGGCGAGTCTGGTTCGATGAGTTCGAGCCGAACCAAGCGATGGCTCCGGCTTGATTTGAATTGCTGGTACCTGTCGGGAACCCAGGCATCGAGTGGTATGCGGTCGTCGTGTCGGCGCGGTATGCATACTCCCACTCGGCCTCGGTGGGTAGCCGAAGTCCCGTCGATGTGAGGAAGCCTTGGATGGCGTTCCAAGTCACCCTCTCAACCGGTCGGTTCGGAATCTGCGCTGCGGGAACCTCCGCACTCGTGCTTTGGAAGTTCGACGGGTTCGAACCCATCCGCGCCGTCCACTGCGCTTGCGTCACTTCATATCGGCCGATGTAGAACGGGCTGGTCAGCGTCACCGCGTGCGTTGGATTCTCGACGCCCGCGCAGTTGGTCGTGCTTGATGCCGAACAGCCCATCGTGAAGCTCCCAGGCGGCACCAGGAGCATTTCCGCTTGCGAGAGATTGTCGCGCACTCGCCACGGGAAGCCGGTCGCGATGATCCTTGCGCGCAGGCTCGCGTCCTCGACGACCGCCGGATCAGGCTCAAACTCGAGGATCGTTGCCCAGTCGTTGATCTGCGCGTACGTGAACCCGCGATCGAGCGTTCCAACTCCGATCGCGGTCGTGACCGCCACCGTTGCCGCACCTGCGACTCCTGCAGGAACGGTTGCTCGAATCGTGGATGAATCGATCACGACCAGATCGGTCGCCGCATTCCCTCCGATTGTCACGCTTGTCGCACCGACGAGATTCGCCCCGACGATCGTGATGGTCGTTCCGCCTGCCGTTGGGCCTGCGGCGGGAGTCACGAAGTCGATCGAAACGGGCGCGACTGCAGTGCGCGCCACACGAAACCCGACATCGGAAGCTGAGAGCGTCGGTTCGCCTGTGGTGCGCTGCGAAGCGCGATTACCGCCATTGTAGTTGGGTCCCCAACCACCTCCGCGCCGGACACGAACGGAGCCGCTCGCGGGTCCCGGTGGATCTACGGACGAACTCACGTTGTAGTACGTTGAGAGATACCAATCGTTCACCCACTCCCAGACGTTTCCCGACATGTCATGGAGGCCGAGACTGTTTGCCGCACGTTGCCCCACGACCCCCGTCTGGTTCCCCGACCACGCGATGACCCCGAGGAGATTCGTGTCGTTCGTGCCGTTCGGGTAGCCCGGCATGGAGTGGTACGCAGTTGTCGTGCCGCCACGGAACGCGCACTCCCACTCTGCCTCGGTCGGCAACCGCAGTCCTGTTGCGGAAAGAAAGTTCTGCACAGTGAGCCAAGAGACCTGCTCCACCGGCCGGTTGGACGCGTTCGGGTAGCCGGAGCCTTGGAAAGCCGAAGGGTTGCTGCCCATCCGCGCGGTCCACTGCGCCTGCGTGACTTCGTAGCGTCCGATGTAGAACGCCTTGGTGAGCGTGACCGGGTGCACAGGGCTCTCGTCGGAAACGCAGGAGTCCGTGGTCGAAGCCGAGCAACCCATCGAGAAGGTGCTCGGAGGGACAAGAAGCATCTCGACTTGCGATGCATTGTCCCGCACCCTCCAAGGCAGGCCGGTGGCGACGATTGCATCTCGAAGCGTTGAACTGGTGACAACCGAGGGGTTCGGCAGAAACTCGATGATGGTCGCCCACGTCGGGGATGGGTAGTAGAAGAATGCGTTCGGAATCGTCACAGTACCGTGCGGCGTCGTGAGCGCGACGCTTGCCGCACCCAACGCGCCCGCAGGCGTGACCGCCGTCACCGTCGTCGAATCAACCACGGTGAAGCTCGTCACAGGCGCACCGCCGATGGTGACACTTGAGGCGTCACTGAGGTTCACACCCGTGATCGTGATGGTCGTTCCGCCTTCCGGCGGGCCCGCGCTCGGCAGAACCGCCAAAATCACCGGCGGTGTTGCGGCCGTTCGCGCAACGCGGAAACCACGGTTGAACTCTACCCAGTCGGGGGAGTTGATGAGTCGTCGCGACGCTCTTAACCAATAGGTGTCGTCGAAGAACGATCCGCCACGCAGCACGCGCGCGGTACTCGTCGGCGGTCCTGCTGGATTGATCGTCGGGCTCGAAGCGTAGTAGTTGTCAGAGTACCCGTCGTTCACCCACTCCCAGACATTTCCCGACATGTCGTGAAGTCCAAGCGCGTTCGCCGCTCTTCCTCCGACGGGCCGCGTCTGGTTGGTCGAGTTGGAGTTGAGCCACGCGATTGCCCCGACCAGCGCGTCGTCATTTGTCCCGCTCGCGAACCCCGGCATCGAGTGGAACGCCGTCGTCGTACCCGCGCGATACGCGTACTCCCACTCGGCCTCAGACGGAAGGCGAAGGCCCGATGACGATACGAATCCCTGAATCATGTCCCAGGACACGCGCTCGACCGGGCGGTTCGGCACCTGGGCGGTCGGAACTTCGGCAGTCGCGTTCTTGAAAGTCGATGGGTTCGAACCCATCCATGAAGTCCACTGCGATTGCGTAACCTCGTAACGACCCATGTAGAAGGGGTTCGTCAGCGTCACGGTATGGACGGGGTTCTCCT
>JBILDS010000131.1:0-8829 GCA_044352505.1 Phycisphaerales bacterium | reverse complement strand
CGCACACGTGCAATGCGTCGTCGTGGCACGCTCACGATTGAGGTGAAGTCGGGCTACGGTCTCGACCGGGCGACCGAACTCGGCATGCTCGCAGCAATCCACGCAGAGGCACGCGCAGCTGAAGAGAGCGGCAGTGGCGTGCTTGCGCCCACGTTTCTCGGAGCACACGCGATCGATGGCGATGAGTCGACGTACTGCGCACGTGTGATCGAGGAGATACTTCCAGAAGTCGTCGCGCGCTTCGGTCCGATCGCGTGCGACGCGTACTGCGAGAAGGGCGCATGGAGTCCATCGTGGACGCAGCGACTCTTTGAGCGCGCGCACGCTCTTGGCTGCCCGCTACGCGTCCACGTTGACCAATTCAATGAGCTCGGCTTCCTCGAAACCGCGCTTGAAATGGGCGCGCGGAGCGTCGATCACCTTGAGGCAACCTCACGAGACGGGCTCACGCGTGTCGCGCACTCACAGTCGACGGCCGTCCTGTTGCCAGGCTGCGGTCTCACGCTCGATGGCCGGTACGCAAACGGGCGCTTCCTCATCGATGAAGGCGCCGCGGTCGCGATCGCCACAAACTGTAATCCGGGGTCGAGCCCGATCGTCTCGATGCCCCTCATCATCGCGCTCGCTGTGCGCTTTTGCGGACTGACACCTGCGGAAGCTATCACCGCAGCAACGTTCAACGCCGCATGCGTACTCGGACTCGAGCGGGAAGTCGGTTCGATCGAGATCGGTAAGCGCGCACACCTCGTCGCCCTTCCAACAAACGACGAACGTGCACTCGCGTGTGAGTGGACGTCGGCTGAACCTACGGAAGTGTTCGCAGGCTACGGCTTTGTGTCGAACGTCACCCTTTGAGGGCTGATTCGCAGAAAGGTCGCGCAACTCCTGCGCGCCCGTCGGCCGGACATCCTGCATTTCTGTTGCATTCCCGCTCTCGATCGAAGTTGTCGCAGCGGTCGCCCGATGCCAGCGCCACGCGAAGGTGCGGGCTGTTCCGCGACGCGCACAGGGTCCCCACGGAAAACCACATGTACAACACGACGCCAAACGGTTGGTCGCCCACGTTCACTTGCTCGAATTGCCCCGGCCTCGAGAGCAGCGATTGCTGCGGCGGCAATGGCTTCGCGCAGAGCACGTTCCCGCAGAACTTCATCAACCCGAACTTCTTCGCGTTGAACGGCTGGAGCGGCTCGCGCAACACGCCGTGGAACAGCTTCACGAACGTTGGTTCCACGTGGAACAATCCGTGGAACAACACGTGGAATAACCCGTGGAACAGCTTCAACGGCGTCAACAGCTTCAACACGCCGTGGAGCAACACCACCAACACGCCGTGGAACAACTTCACGAACGTTGGTTCCACGTGGAACAATCCGTGGAACAACCCGTGGAACAACTTCAACAGCTTCAACACGCCGTGGAGCAACACCACCAACACGCCGTGGAACAACTTCACGAACGTTGGTTCCACGTGGAACAATCCGTGGAACAATCCGTGGAACAACCCGTGGAACAACTTCAACGGCTCCAACACGCCGTGGAGCAACTTCACCCACGGCTCAACCACGAACTTTCAGCCGACGACCAACACGCACCAAACGCACAGCGGTTCGGTGACGACGCCGTCGGGTCCGGTGCACCACAACAACGCACACTTCGTGACCAGCGCCACGCCGGGCCACTTCGGCGGGAATGGTGGATCCACGAACTTCCATCCGAGCTTCCACGCAGCGCAGAGCACGAACTACCACGGCTCCGTCACAAACACGAGTCCGTTCACGTGGACCGAGCAGACGAACGCTCACACCAATCCCACGCTGCATGAGGGCGGCTGCTGCCGAACCGCTGAGACCAACAACGACTGCCTCCCGCAGGGCGTTCGCGTTCGCTCGGTGGCGTAAACAGTTCACGGCGGAGCCTTCGAACCTGAGTGCGAAGGTGTCCCTGACAACGAGTATCCACGCGACGCTGCGCCGGAGGATTCTGGCGCAGCGTCACTTTTTGGTTTCGCTACAGTTCCGCCATGTTGGTCACGAGTCCGGCAGACATCGAAGGTGCCACGCGAGCCGCAGCATGTGTTGTCAAAGCGCATGAGCGACTCGTGGACTTCCTCCGCGCCGGTCAAACGCTCGCGGAAATCGACACGTTCATCGGACGCACGCTTGCGGAGCTCGATGCGCCGAGTTGCTTCGTTGGATACAAAATCCGAGGCCACCCACCTTTCCCGTCACACGCGTGCCTTTCCGTCAACCAGTGCGTTGTGCACGGCACACACGACATGAGCGCGTCGCCGCTGCGACCAGGCGACCTCATCTCAATTGATATCGGTGTACGACACAGAGGCTGGATCGGTGACGCCGCATGGACCTACGCAATCCGCGAGCGCGACCCAATCGGTGAGGCGCTCATGCGTGCAGGCGTCGAGTCGCTACGTCGCGGCGTGGCTGCACTCAGGCCTGGCCGACCGCTCATCGACTTCGCAAAAGCTGTGCAGGGCTATGTCGAGCGGGAGTGCAAGTTCTGCCTCGTGCGCGGGCTTGGTGGCCACGGCTACGGGCGCGAGTTGCACGCCGCACCGTTCGTGGCGAATGTCGTCCCGAGCTATCCCGGCGAGTGGCCTGAGGCGTGGAAAGAGATCAAGCCGGGTCTCCTCGTTGCCGTCGAGCCGATGATCGCCGTATCAAGCTCCGAAACTCGCTCGAACGGACGCGAGTGGCCCGTGTTCACGGCCGACGGTTCGATGAGCGTCCACTACGAGGCCGATGTACTCGTGACGGCCGCAGGACCCGTGAATCTCACGGAAGGGCTCTTCGCGCTGCCGGAGATCGTGGGTTGAGATCGTGGTGTGACATCGCCACGTGACATCGCCACGTGACATCGGGCGCTCCCCCGCACCGCACTTCCGCGGGCTCGCGACATTCGAGAGCCGCGCAGATACCATCACGGGTTCTCGCGGAACTCCACCATGCCCATCGAAACCGCCATCCTCCTCGCCGTCTGCATGTCGAACCCACCCGCTTCCACAGCCCCATTCCCGCCGACGAAGGCCGTGCCCGTGCGCGACACCCTGCACGGCGTCGAGATCGTCGACGAGTTCCGCTGGCTCGAGCCGCTTGAGAAGGAGTCGTCCGAGGTCACCGAATGGACGACCACGCAGAACGACCACACGCGGCGTGTGCTCGAGGGAGTCGCCTGCCGCGATGAACTTGCGAAAGCGCTCGAGCCGTGGATGACGCTCGGCGCGATCGGCGCGCCGCAGATGACGGATGGCGGCTACTTCTACTCAGAGCGCGCGGGCACGCAGAACCAGGCGGTCGTGAAGTTCCGCGCCACGCTCGACGCGGAGCCGCGCGTTCTCCTTGATGTGAACGCGCTCGACGAGAAGGGACTCACCAGCCTCGACTGGTGGCGCCCGAATGAGCAAGGCACGCTCATGGCGTTCGGTCTCTCGCAGAAGGGCAGCGAGATGAGCGAGCTGCATGTGCTCGATGTCGCCACCGGCAAGTGGCTCGACGACAAGATCGTCGGCAAAGTCAGCATGAGTGGCTGGATGCCGGACGGAAAGAGCTTCTTCTACTCGGGCCTCCGCGATGTGAAGGACCCGTACTCGCGCGAGACGCGCCAGCATGTGCTCGGCCGCGACGCCGCGCTGAACCCGATCGTCGTCAAGCAGACAAACCCGAGCGAGATCCCCGGCGCGGGACCGACCACCGACGGGAAGTGGCTGATCGGCTCGCTCTTCAAGGGCTGGGCGAAGAACGACCTCTGGGTCGCGCCGATGGGAGCGTGGCTCGAGAAGGGCGAGATCGAGCGCACGCCGATCGCGCAGGATCTCGACGGCCGGTTCGAGCCCGTCGATGTGATTGGCAATACGCTCTTCGTCAGCACCACCTTCGGCACGCCGAAGGGCTCGCTCGTCGCGATCGACCTCGGCAAGCCCGCGCGCGAGCACTGGAAGACCGTCGTCGCGGAGCGCCCCGACATGGTGCTTGAGGGCGTGTCGCGCATCAAGGACGCGTTCGTCATCACGTGGTCAAAGGATGTCTGCACGCAGTTCGAGATCGTGAAGCACGACGGAACGCGCGTCGGCTCGATTCCGCTGCCGGGCCTCGGCACGGCGTCGATCTCGACCGACTGGAACCGTACGGAGGCGTTCGTCGTCTACACGAGCTACGACACGCCGCGCACGATCTACGCGACCGACCTTGCGACCGACCGCGCGAAGAAGGACCTCGCCCCCGCCGATCTCAAGGTCTGGGCGAAGACCGAGATCCCGAGCGACCTCTCGCGCTACACCGTCGAGCAGAGGCGCGCGACCTCGAAGGACGGCACCGAGGTGCCGATGTTCATCGTGCGCCGCAAGGACATGCCGCTCGACGGCGACAACCCGACGCTTCTCTACGGCTACGGCGGCTTCAACGTGTCGCTCACGCCCGCGTTCAACCCGACGCTCATCCCGTGGCTCGAGAAGGGCGGCGTCTATGTCGTTGCGAACCTCCGCGGTGGCGGCGAGTATGGCGAGGCCTGGCACCGTGCGGGCATGCAGGCGAACAAGCAGAATGTCTTCGACGACTTCTACGCCTGCGCAGAGTGGCTGATCGCGAACAAGTACACGAGCCCGGCGCGCCTCGCGATTGAGGGCGGCTCGAACGGCGGCCTCCTGACGGGCGTCGCCAGCATGCAGCGACCCGACCTCTTCGCGGCCGCGATCGTGGGCGTGCCGCTCCTCGACATGCTGCGCTACCAGGACTTCCTGATCGCGCGCTACTGGGTGCCCGAGTATGGATCCGCAGAGGACAAGACGCAGTTCGAGACGCTGCGCGCGTACTCGCCCTACCACAATGTCCGCGAGGGGGCGAAGTACCCCGCGCTGCTCGTGACCGCAGGCGAGAACGACTCGCGCGTGCATCCTCTCCATGCGCGCAAGTTCGTGGCGCGCCTTCAGGCGAAGGCCGCGAACGACCACGCAGAGGACCCGATCCTCCTGTGGGTCGACCGCGACGCGGGACATGGCCAAGGCAAGCCGCTGGCGCTCCGGATCCGCGACGAGGTCGACCAGTGGTCGTTCGTCATGTGGCAGACGGGCGTATGCGGGCGGGATTGAGCGGCGGGATTGAGCGGCGTGATTGAGCGGCGTGATTGAGCGGCGTGATTGAGCGGTCGCGGCTGCGGCCGCTCCCTTTGGTGCTGGTCACGGGACCGGCGCTGCGCGCCGCACTGTCGACGCTTCGGATGGTTCAGCTAGCACTGCTTGCTTCGCAAGCACGTGGCACCCGCCGGCCAGAGGCCGGCGGCGGTTTGTGTGACTTCCTCGCCACCCGTCGGCCAAGGGCCGGCGGCGGCTTGGGACGATTCATGACCACACGCCGGCCGTCTCGTCACGCGCGGCTCAGCTTCGCGTGCTCGACGATCAGCGTCTTGAGGCCGACGGAACGGAACGAGATCCGTGCGCGCGTGCCGCCGTAGCCGCGCGCGAGGTACTCGACCTTGCCCACGCCGAAGATCGGATGGCGCACCATCGAGCCGATCGGAAACAGCTCCCCGACATCGACATCGCCGAACGCATCGGGGTCGTCGTACTCGATGCGTCCGCCCGCGTAGCGCTCGGTGAGATCGGTGCGCGCCGCGTGCTGCGCGGGGATCTCCCGCAGGAACTCGCTCTCGATCGACGCCTGGCGAACGCCGCGCACGGTGCGCATCGCGGCGCTCGACACCATCAGCGCCCGCTCGGCGCGCGTCATGCCCACGAAGAGGAGCCGCCGCTCCTCCTCGAGGCCGTCCTCCTCTGCGCTCGCGCGACTGTGCGGCAGGAGCCCGCTCTCGACGCCGATCACGGCGACAGAGTCAAACTCGAGCCCCTTCGCGGCGTGCAGCGTCATGAGCGTCACGCTCCCCTGCTCGGGGTCGACCGCGTCCGCGTCGGCGACGAGCGACACGCTCTCGAGCCAGAGCCGCAGCGCCTCGCCAAGGGTCGGCTGCGCGGAGAGCGCGGGGAGCGGACGCTCGTCGTCGGGGATACCCGCGAGTTCGTCTTCCGACGGATCATCCGCGGGCAAGCGATAGTCCGCCGCCGCCGACACGAGCTCCTCGAGGTTGGCCACGCGCTCGCGCTCGTCGACCGTCGAGTGGTCGTCGAGGCGGTCGAGCCCGCTCGTTTCGAGCACTTCGCTCACAAAGCTCGCGAGGTCGCCCGGCACGCGTTCGTCGAGCGCGCGGGCGAAGTCGCGGATCATCACCACGAACCCGTCGACCGCCTTCGCGATCTTCCCCGACACGACGCCCGCGCCCGACGCCTGCGCGAAGGCAGCGATCAGCGGCAGGCCGTTCGCAGCCGCGTAGGCCTCGACCTTGCGCACCGTGACATCGCCGATCCCACGCGCAGGCACATTCACGATGCGGCGAAGCGAAACCTCGTCGCGCGGGTTGGCGCAGACGCGCAGATAGGCGATCGCGTCCTTGATCTCCTTGCGGTCGTAGAACGCCGTGCCACGCGCGATCGTCGACGGGATCATGCGGCGCCGCAGCGCGTCCTCGACCACGCGCGACAGCGCGTTCATCCGATAGAGAACCGCCATCGACCTCCACGCAACGCCCTCGCGCGAACGCTCCTCGAGGAACTCGGCGACCTTGTCCGCCTCCTCGTGCTCGTCGTTCGCCTTAAGGATGCGGACGGGCAGTCCGTCGCCGAGCGCGGTCGTCAGGTCCTTGTGCTTGCGGCGCCGGTTGTGCGAGATCAGCCCGGCCGCGGCCGCCACGATGTGCGCGGTCGAACGGAAGTTCTCGCCGAGAGGGATCACCTTCGCGCCGGGAAAGTGCTCGTCGAACTCGAGGATGTTCGAGATGTCGGCGCCGCGCCAGCCGTAGATCGACTGGTCGGGGTCGCCGACGACGAAGATGTTGCGCGACTTCGCCGCGAGCGCGGCCGCGATCACGAACTGCGCGTGGTTCGTGTCCTGGTACTCGTCGACGAGCACCCACTGGTGCCGCGCCTGCAGCGCCTCGAGCACCTCCGCGTCGTTCTTGAGAAGGAGCGCGACCTTGAGCAGGAGATCGTCGAAGTCGACCGCGTTCGAGCGCGTGAGCACCGCCTCGTAGGCCGCGTACGCCTTCGCGACCGAGCGGGTCCAGAAGTCATTGGCGTTCGCGAGGTACGCCTTCGCGTCGAGCAGGCGGTTCTTCGCGTCGGAGATCTCGGCGAGCACGCTCGCGGGGGTCCACTGCGTGCTCGAGAGCCCCGCTTCCTCGATCGCGGCCTTGATCGCGTCCTTCTGGTCGCCCGAGTCGTAGATGGAGAAGCCCGCCTGCAGCCCGCAGCGGTCGCCGAAGCGACGCAGGATCGCTGCGCAGTGCGAGTGGAAGGTCGAGACGACGAGGCCCGTGCGCGAACCGTCCTCGCGCGCGACGAGCTTGGAGACGCGCTCGCGCATCTCGCCGGCCGCCTTGTTCGTGAAGGTGAGCGCCAGGATCTTCCACGGCGGCACGCCGCGCGCGACGAGCGCCGCGATGCGCCGCGTGATGACGCGCGTTTTGCCTGAGCCTGGGCCCGCGAGGACAAGTGCAGGGCCTTCGGCGTGCGCCGCCGCCTCGCGCTGCGCGGCGGTGAGATCGCGAAGCAGTTGGGCTGTGTGGGTCGCGCCGTCGCGGTCACCGTCGTGGTCGCCGTCATTGAGGTCGAAGGGAACTGGGTGGGGCACAACGCGATCCTCATGAAGCCGAGATCAAACAGGCCCAGGGATTGGGCTCACTCTTGCCGTCACGCTTGGTCGACACCGGGGAACCGACGTGCAACAGCATCGCGCAGAGACTACGCGAGAAACGAACACGCTCGCGTCCACACAGCAAAAACCCGCGCGAACCAACCGCATTCCCCCACGGCGACCGACGCAGCGACTGTGGACTCTCAGATCTCTAGGGTCATGTGGTTCGGGTGACGGCATCATGCGCAGCATCCGATGAGAGCACTCACTGTGTGGGAGCTCTCCGAGACAACTCCGAGGTTCTCTCTGACGAATCCCCGGACGTTGAATCGGTCTTCGGGGATCCGCCAGACAGAACCCAGGCTCAAGAGAACCGGGTGCGGGGCGTCGTGCATCCGGCGTCGCGCGTCGGGCATCAAATGCTCGAGAGCCGCCACCGAATCGAACTCCCTCCGCTCCAACAGGAAGTTGAAGAAAATCTGTGTGCGCGACTTGATGTTTGGTTTTTGTTTGGTATGATCGCGCCAATGCTGTGGGGAACAGGTTTTCCACGGCGATCAAGCTTGGTTCTGTCGGTTGTGGAAAGGAGTTAGCGTGCGCGGGCGGCAGCGTCCGTGGCACTGGCTGTTGTTCGGTTCACCGCGCGGGTAGAAGGAGCCGGGCGATGGATATCCGTAAGCCTCTTTCTTGTCGATACTTAAGTAGGCACGTCCGCTGCAAATTGGATTCACACGAACCCCAGAGCTGTGGCAACATTGATGCAAACCGAAAAAAAGGCAAAAAGAACTACCGCTTGGGGGTGTTCTCTCTTGCGACCCCAACATGTTGGGGTAGTATCTCCTCCGCGACAGGTCGTGTTCATTACGCGGACTTTCGCAAAGGCCTCTCTGGAACCCATAGCTGGGTCAGCGGCGGCTAGCGGGTGTGATCGTGTCCGTGTGAGTTGATGTGAGTTCGATTTTGTGAGTTTGAGTGTGAGTGTGAGTGTGAGTGTGAGTGTGAGTTTGAGTGTGAGTGTGAGTTTGAGTGTGGGTGTGTCAGTGACAGTTGAAAGTGGTGGTTTCAGTTCCGGCGAAGACCGTTGTTCATGCGACGGGGCAAGGCATCGATTGAAAGTTCCCTTCAGACCGAA
>JBILDS010000130.1:0-8857 GCA_044352505.1 Phycisphaerales bacterium | reverse complement strand
GAGTTTCGGGTACTCACCGATGCGACGATTCCCGCACCAGGAGCGCTCGCGCTTCTTGGCGTTGCGGGAGTCATTGGCGCGCGCCGTCGACGGTGAGTGGACGCGAATCGAGCGATCTGCATGGGCTCGTGCACCAGCGTTGATCTGTCTTGGGATGTCGAGCGAGCAATCGGTTCTGTCTGACGGATCCCCGAAGACCCGTATTTGACTCCGTGGATTCGCGCGGCGCCCAGGAGACAAGACGGCGAAACGCAGCAGTACCTCATGTCCATGGTTGTGATCCGCCCAGTTGAAGCCGACAAAGGTGGTTCATGGCAAGCCGGGATACTGCGCGAATCGGCGTCCGGGGATCTGCCAGATAGAACCTGCTGGTCTCGGTCGGAATTCCGCCAGCACGCAGCGAGCCTCGTCGCCGCTGGCCGCGTTGTCGCGCCTCAAGGTATCGCTGCGGATACCCCCTTTGGCACGGTGCCTTGCTATCGACGACGGTGCCTCGCCGAATGTCAGCGTTCTTCCGACTCGGGCCACTCGCGCGGGTCCAAAGGACAGCCGCCGCCAAGAACTTTGGCGATTAGGCGTGCCGCGTTGTGCGCCTCGCGCGGTGGGCCTCGGGCGCGTACGCTTTCCGTTCGCAGCCCAACGCATCGCTTGTACGCGCGGTGCACAGCACATTCTCCGTTGCCACGATGTCCGTCGATCTCTCGCCGCCAAATCTCCCCGACTATCCGACGTCGCGACCGGTCGCTCAGATCGCACGCGAGTGGATGATTGATCCGCGGATTCCAGCGACGGTCAAGGGTTTCGATGCACCGTTCTTTCAGGCGGGACTCGCCGGCTACTCGGATGGCGCGATGCGCTTGGTCGCGCGCAGGCATGGTGCGCCGTTCTGCGTGACTGAGGCGTTGCTCGACCGCACGCTCATCAACGGCGGTAAGGGTCGGCGGAAGGAGGACCCCGATCTCCTCGCGACCGAGTGCGGGATGGGCGAGATTGAGGACAACATCGCCGCAGGTCTCGATGACCATCCGATCGCGGGCCAGGTCATGGGCACCACGCCCGAGGAGATGGCACGCGCCGCCGAGATTCTGGTTGGCATGAACTACGACGTGATCGACGTGAACCTTGCGTGCCCGGTGAAGAAGATCAAGAAGGCCAATCGTGGTGGGCACTTCCTCGCGTATCCCGACGACGCGGTCGAGATCATGCGTGCGGTACGGGCCGTGGTGCCACGCGAGATCCCGTGCACGGTGAAACTGCGGCGCGCCTTCGACGATACGCCCGAGATGGCGGAGCGCTTCGAGCAGATCTTTGCAGCGACGTACGAACTCGGCTATGCGTGGGCTGTTGTTCACTGCCGCACGGTTCAGCAGAAGTACCTCGGCCCCGGTAAGTGGGAGTTTTTGCGCGACCTCGTGCGGCGTTATCCAGATCGCGTGATCTTTGGCTCGGGCGATGTTTGGACCGTCGACGACATCTTCCGTATGCACGACTACACCGGGGTGCACGGCGTATCGGTTGCGCGCGGTTGTATCGGGAATCCGTGGATCTTCTCGCAGGCGCGCGCCCTCATGCGCGGTGAGCCAGCGCGCGAGCCGACCCTCGCCGAGCAGCGTGCCGCGCTTGAGTCGCACTTCGAACTCGCCATGCAGCTTCACGGCGAGGCCGCAGGAGGGCGACGCATGCGCAAGTTCGGTATCAAGTTCGCAGCGCACCATCCGCAGGCAACCGAGGTCAAGAGTGCATTCATCGCCTGCGCGACCGTGGCCGACTGGCGCGCGACGCTTGACCGCTGCTATCCACGCGAGGGAGTCTGACGGCAGCGCGAGAGCCGCGTGCCCTCACGGCGGTGCAGCATCCGGCGTGTTGGCCGGGTTGCTTGCACCGATCCATCGCAGTGCTGCGAAGGTTTGGGCTTCGTCATCTGCGACGTAGATTGCGGCTCCCGCACTTGGAGACGTCGACTCCTCTTCAAGGTAGAGGTGGCCGACGATGGCACACACGCGGGGTGCGCCGTCGCGCGGCGCAATCAGCGTCAATGCGCTGCTCGCACCGAAGAGCGCGGATGGGCGAAGTCGTGGCGGGGTGAGTCGCGCCTCGGTGCGAAGGTGATCAAGTGCGAAGATCCACGCGGCGCCTACGTCCTCGATTGGATCTCCGCGTATCGCATCGCGCTCCCCGTTCTCCCCGTTCTCCCCGTTCTCCCCGTTCTCCGAGACGTCGGTGCTGGGAGCTCCGACGAGGAGCGTCTGACCACGGAGCGTGAGTGCTTGGCCGAAGGCTTGAACCGCGTCGTCATCGGTTTCAAAGTCCGGTGCGGTTCCGAACGGTGTCGTTGGGGGATCGATGCGGCTCGGCGGGGTCGTTGGATGCGCAAGATCAAAGACGTACACGCAACCGACGGGTGGTGCAGCGTCGGATTTCGCACGGGCGCGTGGTGTGCCGACTGCGAGCACTCCGCGGTCGAGATCAATCGCGAGGCCAAACCACGCGCTTTGCTCAGGTGAGGGCGCGATGAGGACGCGTTCGAGGCGATAGCGTTCGAGGGGACGACGGTCCGTGCGATCTTGTCCAAACGTGCGCGCACTGCTCTCGAATCGACGGTAGATGTACACAGCACCCGCGTTTGCAATCGCTGTGTTGGAGCCGGGAAGTGCCACGTCGAAGCCCGGGCTTCCGATGGCAAGGATGTCGCCTTCGAGCGCAACCGAGGCTCCGAACCAGCCACTCATGGAGGGATGTGGAGGGTCAATCACGGCGACCTCATGCCATGTAGTGGGTGTGGATGTACCGTCGTAGTGCGTGACTCCTCGCGACTCAGATGCGCGCCGGAAGACGTGCACTCGACCAGAGTCGAACGCGCCGTCGACGTCGGTGCGGGGCGCGCCAACCGCAAGTCGCTGCGAGCCCACTCGATCAAATGCAACCGCAGCGCCGAACTCCGCGCCGGGTTGGGGCTGGCTGGCGGAAAGGCGCGCCGCCAGTCGCCATCGAGCCTCGGGGTGCGGTCGACGCTCAAACAGATCGACCGCGCCGGCCATCACGCCCATCGGAGACGGCTCGCCGACCGTGGCGCGATCGACGCCGATTGCGATGAGACCGCTCGTACGCGCCTCGCGGCACGCAGCGAGAACCGCGAGACTTGCGCCAAAGTGCTCGCCCGCAGCTTGCGCGGGCGCGAAGAGGGTGTCCTCCAGTTTCACGGCGAGCTTGCCGCTCTTGAGTATGGAGAGCCGATGCACCGCAACCATGCCCGGTTCAAGGGCGTCGTCGCCGTCGGTCGGCGCTGCAACTGCGAGGAGTGTGCCATCGGCCGCGACCGTTTCTCCGAGCCGTCGAATGTCTGGTTGCTCTGGCTCGATGACATACGCGGCGTCGAGCGCGGGCGGCGTTGGCGCGAACGAGGGACTGGCTCGCGCTGCGAGGAGCCCAAGCACGCATGCGATCGCGACCGACACACGTGCACGCACCAGGTTGCGACGCCGCTCGCGACTGCCGCGCGGACTCGTCATTCCAATGAAACACCCGTGCCCTCCGCGATGCCGCGCGGCAAGCATATCTCTTCCACCTTGTTGTCCAGACATCGTTCTCTTCCGCCTTTCCGTCGAGTGGGTCGACGCGGCGACACTACCACGCGAAAATCGAGGTCTTCGAAAGTCCTACATATTTCCACAAGAATTTTTGTGAATCGTGTTTGGCGGAAGAGAAGCGTCGGCGTCCTGCTTGTGTCTATCGCGAGGCGCATGAGGTCGACGGTCTGTTTGCGCCGCTGCGTGCGAGAGAAACGCGATGAAGAGATCGAGCCTTGAAGTATCTGTGCGTGGTGCTCCACGTCGAGAGCTCGCGGCATCGCAGCGCACGGCAAGGCGGTCGGTGGAGGTTCGCGCGCGCTTCACCGCGCGGGTGAGGCGAGTTCGACGCGTCGAAGTACGTCGAAGCGGATCGACGCGCGTCGAGTTGTGTTGGGCCGAAGCTGATGCGCGATTTGCTAGACTCGCCGCATGAACTCGACCACACGCACTGGATCGTTTTTCACCTACCACGATGGCCAGCAGGAACTTGAGGGATATGTCGCGCGCCCAGCGGCCGCAGACGCAGTTGCCGCCGCTGCGTGTGCACCCGTCGTTCTCGTTGCCCACGCGTGGGGTGGCCAAGACGACTTCGCGCGCGCGCAAGCCGACCGGATCGCGGCACTCGGCTTTGTCGGCTTCGCGATTGATGTCTACGGCAAGGGCCGCCGCGGGAACTCGCCCGAGGAGAACTCGAAGCTGATGACGCCGTGGGTCGAGGACCGCGCGGCGCTGCGCACACGCCTTCTTGCGGCCGTCGACGCTGCGGCGAAGCTCGATGGCGCAGACCCCGCGCGGCTCGCGGTGATCGGGTTCTGCTTCGGCGGGCTCTGCGCGTTCGACCTTGCGCGCGCGAACGCACCTGGTGTCAAGGCCGCGATCGGCTTTCACGCGCTGTTTGGTGCGCCGAATCTCGGTGCACAGGCCGCGATCGGCGCGAAGGTGCTCGCGCTCCACGGCTACGACGACCCGATGGCCACGCCCGAGCAGATGCTTGGCTTTGCGAAGGAAATGACCGATGCGGGCGCCGACTGGCAGATCGTCGCCTACGGCCACACCGGGCACGCCTTCACGAATCCGCACGCGCACGACCGCGCGAGCGGCATGTTCTATCGGGAACTGATCGCGGATCGCGCGTTCGCGGCCATGCGCGGGCTTCTCGCTGAGTCGCTCGGCTGAATTTGGCGACCGCGCCCGCTTCACGCTTCCGAGCGGCGGCGCGCGCGGTCATACTGCGCGAATGCCAGCGCGCGCGCCGCGAATCCGCCCGACCTGCGTGATCGCCGCGCTTTGCGTCGCGATGTCCGCCGCGCCAGGCTCGGTGCACGCGGCAGACTACGACAGAGACGTGCGGCCGATCCTCGCTGCGAAGTGCTTCACCTGCCACGGGCCCGATGCGGAGTCGCGTGCGGCGGGCCTGCGCCTCGACACCTTCGAGGGGGCGACCGCCGTCCTGAAGAGCGGCCTTCGCGCCATAGCCCCCGGCGACCCCGCTGCGAGCGAGATGCTGGCACGCGTCGTGCACGCCGACCCCGACGAACTCATGCCGCCCGATGGGCGCGAGCCGCTCTCCGCGGCCGAGATCGACGCGATCCGCCGCTGGATCGAGTCGGGCGCCGAGTACACGGCGCCGTGGGCGTTCGAACCGATGCGGGCGACCGCGGCCCCGCGAGTGAAGGACGAGCGCTGGCCGCGCAGCGACATCGACCGCTTCGTCCTTGCGACGCGCGAGCGCCATGGTCTCGCCGCGCCCGCGGACATCGATGCAGCCTCGCTTCTTCGCCGCGCGAGCTTCGACCTGCGCGGGCTTCCCCCGAGCGAGGAGGAGGCGCGCGCGTTCGCGGCGGTTCCCGCGGGCGAAGCGCGCGACGCTGCGTTCGCGGCGTTCGTCGATGCTGCGCTCGCGAGCCCTGCGTTCGGCGAGCGTTGGGGGCGGCACTGGCTCGATCTCGCGCGCTATGCGGAGAGCCTCGGCCACGAGTTCGACTACGACATTCCGGGCGCGTGGCGCTACCGCGACTATGTGATCCAGGCGTTCAACGCCGATCTCGCGCCCGCGCGGTTCATCGCCGAGCAGATCGCAGGCGACCTGCTCGAGGCACGGCCAGCGCTTGGGCTTGCGAACGCAGCGCCCATCGGCACGGCGTGGTGGTTCCTCGGGCCGGCGACCCACGCGCCCGTCGATGTCCGACTCGACGAGGCGGACCGCATCGCTGGAAAGGTCGATGTCGCGGGGCGGTCGCTCTTCGGCCTCTCCGTCGCGTGCGCGCGCTGCCACGACCACAAGTTCGACCCGATTCCCGCGAAGGACTTCTTCTCGCTCGCGGGCGTCGCGCGCAACACGCGCCGCGTCGAGGGATTCATCGACACAGACGAGCGCGCGGGCCCGCTCGTCGAGAGAGCGCGGCGCGCGCTTGTCGAGGCTGGCGAGGTTGCGGGCGTCGCGGCTGTTCCGCCTGCGCATGATGCGCGGAAGCCGGCCGAGGGTTCGAACGCCCTCGCGCTGATCGACGACGCGCACCAAGGCGGCGCGGAGTGGCGCCGCTCGGGCCATGCGTTCGCTGCGTCGGGCGCTGCGTTGGCGCTCGCGTCCGATGGCGCGCTGCGCGTCGCTGCGACCGGCACCATCGACAGCGCGCGCCTCGACCTCGCGCTCGTCGGCAGCGCGCGGTCGCCCGCGTTCGATGTGTCGAAGCGCTATCTCCATGTGCGGCTGCGCGGCCACGCCGCGTGGGTGCGCGTCGTCGTCGGGAACTACTGGCTCGACGAGCGCAACGCGCTTCTCTTCGAGGGACTGCGCCGCCGCATCGAGTCGGGCGACGGACCCGCGGTCGACCCGCGCGACGCCGCGTGGCGCGTCGAGACCTTCGATCTCGTGCGCTTCGCGGGCGAGCGCGCCTATCTCGAGCTCGTCGACGACGGCGACGGCTGGATCGAGGTCGACGCGATCGTGGCGAGCGACGATGGAGCGCAGCCACCGAAGGAGTTCTGGAGCGAACATGTCCATGCGGCGCGGATGCCCGACGCAGCGCGCGTCGGGGAGGCCCGCGTCGAGGACCTTCGCATCGCCGCGCTCGCCGCGCGCGACGCGCTGCGCACGACAAAGCCGCCGATCCGCGCGCTTGTCGCCGAGGAGGGCGGCGCCTTCGACGAGCCCGTCCACCTGCGCGGCTCGCCGCGCACGCCCGGCGAACCCGCGCCGCGCGCGCGAATGTCGATCCTCGCGGGATTCGTCGACTTCGCGGAGCCCTCCGACGCCGCGCTCGATGGAAGCGGGCGCCTCGCACTCGCGCGGGCGATCACCGCGCGTGACACGCCCTTCCTCTGGCGCACGCTCGCGAACCGCGTCTGGCTCAAGCTGATGGGGCGCGGCATCGTAGAGACGCCCGACGACTTCGGCCAGCTCGGCGCTGCGCCGTGGAGCGCGGAACTGCTCGATCACCTCTCGCTCAAGCTCGCGGGCGGCGCGACCTTCAAGTCGCTCATCCGCGAGGTCGTCCTCTCGCGCGCCTATCGCGCAGCGGCGGATGCGGGCGAAGTGCCGCCGACCGCGTGGCACGCGCCCGCCGTGCGGCGCCTCGATGCGGAGGCGATCCGCGACGCGATGCTCGTCGCGTCGGGGCGGCTCGACATGTCGGGAGGGCTTGCGGACGCTCGCGGCGGGCCGAGCGTGCCGATCCGGCTCAACGAGCACATGCAGGGCCGCGGTCGGCCCGACGAGAGCGGCCCCGTCGACGGCGCGGGGCGGCGCAGCGTCTATCTCGCCGTGCGCCGCAACTTCCTCGACCCGTTCATGCAGGCGTTCGACCAACCGCCGCCGTCTGCCTCCTGCGGGCGGCGACATGCGTCGAATGTGCCCGCGCAGGCGCTCGCGTTCCTGAACAGCGAGCTGGTGTACGAGTTCGCGCGGCGCTGGGGCGAGCGCCTCGCGCGCGACGCGCGGAGCGACGAGGCCCGCATCGAGAGCGCGTGGCACGCCGCGTTCGGCCGTGCGCCGCGCGCGGACGAGGTCGCGCTGGCGCGCGCGTTCCTCGCCGATGAGCGCGCGGCGGCGGGGGCGGAGGTCGAGCCCGCCGTGCGCGAGTCCGCGGCCTTCGCGGCGCTCGCGCATGTCCTCTTCGCATCGAAGGAATTCATCTATCTCCGCTGAGGGCCACCCACATGGACGAACGCGCACGACACCATTGCGGACGATTCGCAGACGCGCCCTGCACGCGGCGCGACATGCTGCGCACGGTCGGCGGCGGTTTCGGCATGGTCGCGTTCGCGGGACTGTTCGGACGCGTGGCCGGCGCTCAGTCCACGGCATCTTCCATGCCCGCCGCGTTGGCCGCCGACCGCGCGCTGCTTGCCACGCATCGCCCCGCGCGCGCGCGGAGCGTGATCTTCCTCTACATGGACGGCGGCCCCTCGCAGGTCGACACCTTCGATCCGAAGCCTCGGCTGGTCGATTTCGACGGGAAGCCCTTCCCGATGGCGATGGCGCCGACCCAGTTCAACGACAACGGGAGCACCCTCGCGTCGCCGTGGAAGTTCAGGCGCTACGGAGAGTCGGGCCTGCCCGTCTCGGATCTCTTCCCGCATGTCGGGCGCCTCGCCGACGAGCTCTGCGTGGTGCGCTCGATGACGAGCGACTTCAGCGAGCACACGAACGCGAACTACTTCCTCCACACGGGTGCGGGAGTGCCCGGGCGGCCGTCGATGGGCGCGTGGAGTTCCTACGGCCTCGGCAGCGAGAACAACGATCTCCCCGGGTTCGTCGTGATCGAGGGCGGGCTCGTTCCGCCAGGTGGGCTCGACTGCTTTTCCGCGGGGTTCCTGCCCGCGCGGCACCAGGGCTCGATCATGCGGCCGACGGGCGAGGCGATCGCGAACGCGTCGCCGCGCGAGCCACTCGACGCGCAGGCGCGCAAGCGGCAGCTGCTTGCGCGGCTCGACTCCGCCTACGCGCATGAGACGCAGGCGGAGGCCGTCGAGAGCGCGATCCGCAACCACGAGCTTGCCTACCGCATGCAGGCGGCCGTGCCAGAGCTTGCCGCGCTCGACGGGGAGAGCGACGAGACGAAGGCGCTCTACGGCTTCGACGCGCCCGATGCTGCGACGCGCACCTACGCGCGCGAGTGCTGCCTTGCGCGGCGGCTCGTCGAGCGCGGCGTGCGCTTCGTCGAGGTGACCTGCCCGCGCACGCTCGGCGACCGATGGGACCAGCACAACGACCTGCGTGCGGGCCACGAGGCGAACGCGCGCGCGGTCGACCAGCCGATTGCGGCGCTTCTTGTCGACCTGAGACG
>JBILDS010000009.1:0-28309 GCA_044352505.1 Phycisphaerales bacterium | reverse complement strand
CTACTGCCCCGCAACCGAAACGTGGACGATCGGCACCTTCGCGGTGGACGCCACGTTGATCGATAGCCCGGGCGCACCGAACTTCGGATGCGACTATTCGTCGAAGCGGAAGTGCCGTCAGGATCTTGACGGCGACGGCAGCGTTGGCGCGTCTGACCTCGCGACCGTCCTGGCTGCGTGGGAAACCAACGACGCCGAAGCCGATCTCGACGGCGACGGCTTGGTCGGCGCGTCGGACTTGGCAACCATTCTTGCCGCCTGGGGCGCGTGCCCGTAAGCGACTCGGACGACGAGCGACAAAACGTGTCGCGAACGCGTTCCGGCAGACTCCTTGTTGACACTTCCGCCGGCGATGGGTTCCCCCCATCGCCGGCTTTCATTTTCGCGCCTTGCGCCAATCGACGCTCCCACGCCCGCGTATAACACACCAATGCTCGCCGCCGTCCGCGCGCTTTCGCACTTCGGCCACTCGACCGTGATCACGCTCGATGGTCTTGGCCGTTTTGCGATCTTCGCGCTGACCACGCTGCGCACAATCGTGCTTGACCCGTTGAGTTGGCTTCGCTGGAGCCACATCGGGCCGCCGCTCTACACCGTCGGTGCCGCAAGCGTGCTCGTGGTCGCAATCACCGGTGCGTTCATCGGCATGATTCTTGCGCTTGAGGGTTACGACCAATTCGCCGCACTCGGCCAAGAGCAGCAGATGGGCGGCGTGATCAACTCTGCCGTCACGAAGCAAATCGGACCGGTGCTCGCAGCCGTCATGCTTGCCGGACGCGTGGGCGGTTCGCTTGCTGCAGAGCTCGGTTCCATGCGCGTGACCGAACAACTCGACGCCATGCGCGCGATGGCGGCCGATCCAATCCGAACGCTTGTTGTACCTCGCGTGGTCGCGTGCGTGGTCATGACGCCGCTCCTCACGATTTACTCCGATGTTGTCGGCTCACTTGGCGCGTGGGCAATCGTCACGGGCTACTTCGGCGTCACGAACGCAGACTACTGGCACTACACCGCCCAGTTCGTCTCTGCGTGGGACCCAGCAACCGGCGTCGCCAAGAGCGTCGCGTTTGGTCTCGCGATCGCCCTGATCAGTTGTTACAAGGGCTTCACCTGTTCGGGCGGCGCATCCGGCGTGGGGCGCGCAGCCACCGAGAGTTTCGTAGCAAGTTTCCTTGCGATCATCATGATCAATCTTGTACTTGCGCAGTTTCTTGGCACGCTTCAGGCGCTGCTCGACCCGGGCAGCATGAAGACCCTCGTGAGTTGACGCGCGAACCCGGGCTCGAACCCGCGAAACACCCGCGCCTTGCATCGCTCTACAACGCCGCTCGGAGACCCTATGTCACGTCGAACAACCCAGCGTGGCTCTCAACCGGATTCGATGTTGTCCCGCCTCCGCGCGCGAGTGGTGCCAGCGGTGCTTGTCGCGGCGCTCGGAGTTCCGAGTGCGCATGGACTCGCGGCTTCAGCACCTATCGCGGCGGGCGCGGCGCAGGTTTCAATCCAACCCGTGCCGCCGCGCGCCGTGGTCATGCGCCATGACCCGAAGTTGGTCGACATCGAGCTTGAGGTGCGACTCTTGGTCTATGGCGCCCCGATCACCGCTCCGACTGGCACGACACCCTCACTGAACCTGTTTCGATTTCCCTCGATTGAGGTCGCGCTTCCAGTCATCACCCGCACGAGTTGGTGCGATACGGATTTCACCGGCCTCGATGCGCGCGTTGCCATCGATGCGCGGGAGTCGCGCCTCGATCGCGGCCAGGTCTACGTGAAGCAAGGCCCCGGCGTGCAAGCGCTACTCCGCTTTCAAGGCTCCGTCGACATGCCATCGGGTCAGCTCCAGTTCTTCGCTCGTTACTCGATCCAACGGTGGAAGTTGGACATCGACCGCGACGCCGCCGCCCGCGCAACGTGGCCAAGAGAGTGGCCCGCGTGGACCCGCGCCTACCTTGGCAAGGGCGCCGGAATCGACCCTACCGACGCGGCGCTTCGTGAAGTTGCGACCAACGCAGTTGACGGTGGACCCCGAAGCACCACCCCCTACGTTGCCGCGCAAGCGGTTGTGCACGCCATCTTGAAGCGCTGGAACGCGACGACGGGTGCGGCCAGCGAGTTCGGACCCGATGGATCGCTGCGCGGGCTGCGATTTTCCGCCGATGGGCGCTATGGCATCGGCGTCGGGCGTGGAACTCCCGTCGAGTTGGCCGCAACGTGTGTTAGCGCGCTGCGCGCCATCGACATTCCGTCGCGCGTGGTCTATGGCATCGTCGACGGCGCCTCCGCGCGAGAGGCGGATCGTGGGCGTGACCGCGATCGCAGACGAAACACGCCCGTCTTTCGCTCGATCTGCGAGTTCTATCTTCCCGACATCGGTTGGATTCCGTTTGACCCAACCGAAATGCGCGGGCATGGCGCCGCCACGCAGGCAGCCAATGCCCGCGTGAAGGGCTTCGCAGAGGTCAGCGACCTTGAGCTTGTTCTTCCGCTGTCTTTCACACCAGTGCCGGATGGCTACGAGCGTGCCGATCGCCTTGCAGTCTGGGGTTGGAAGATCGACCCACGATCCCAGCTCGACCCCGACCGCACGATCTCCGGCATTCGCTACCGAGAGAATGGCCGAGGAAACGGAACTCGCCCCTTCGAGCCTGCGCCGACGCAAGACGTCGCGCCGTAGCGGTTGCGACGTTCGTGCAAGATGTTCGGGTTGTACGGGTTGTGCAGCGTCGGTCGCGCGCAATCTGCGCGTTTTTGCGCCTCATACGCTCGCCAACGCCCCTCGGGATTCCCACGGTTGATGAAAGGAGTTCAACCATGGATCGTTCCCACCGCCCAGCCAACCAGAATCCGGCCGACTCGAGCGAGCTCTTCATCGAGCTCGTTCGCGAAGCACGCGAGCTGCTGTCAGAAACATGCGGCTCGCCCATGTCGGAAAGTCCGCAACTCGTTGCCGCAGTCGCGGAGGAGCGTCTCCGTGCGCGGCAACGGAAGAACGCGGAACTCGCCATCGCGAGCGCCGATTTCTCGCGCGCCGTCATCGAAGACCTTTCGCGCGTGGCGCGTCGAGCGGGGTAAGCGTCTGACGCCGAAAGTCTTGCTGCGGCGCAACACACGAGCGCGTCTGGCATCTCTCGTTGATGCGCCAGTCAGCGACGCGCCAAGAAGGCAGCAACCTCCCGATGCGCGATCGCATGAAGTGCGGCCGTGCGCTCAGAACTGGTGCGACCGTCGTCTCCGGTGGCGTAGCCTCCCGAAAGCGTCAGACAGAGGGGAACTCTGCGCCCTGCGACTTCTTGCACCACCATTCGATCGCGTAGGGCGATTCCATGTTCACTGAGTGCCAGGCGACCGAAGCGGTCGCCCTTCGCCACATCAACACCCGCCAGATAGAACACAAGCTCGGCTTGCGCGCGCTCGATCACGAGCGGGAGGTACTCAGCCAGGCGCTCGAGATACGCAGAATCGCCGAGACCGTCAGGAAGCGCGACATCGCAACTCGACGGTGGCTTCTTCAGCGGGAAGTTCTTCTCGCCGTGCATCGAGAACGTGTAGACAGATGGATCACCTGCAAAGATCGATGCGTTGCCATTTCCGTGGTGCACGTCGAGGTCGATGACAAGAATGCGGCCGACTCCGAAGTCGCGCTGCACGAGTCGCGCCGCAACCGCCACGTCGTTCAGTGTGCAGTATCCCTCTCCAGCGTCAGACATTGCGTGATGTGTTCCGCCGGCAAGATTCGCCGCCAGGTGCGAGTTCGAGCGAAGCGCCGCCACCGCTGCGTCAATCGTTCCCTGTACCGCCAGACGAGCGCGTCGCACCAATCGATCCGACCACTCCATGCCGATACGTCGCTGCTCTTCGCGCGAGAGTGCCCCATCGCGCAGTTTCGCGAGATAGCGAGCGTCATGGGCAAGCGCCAGCGTTTCCCACGAAACCTCGTCGGGGCGATGCTCGTTCCACGCTCCCAAGAGCCCCTCTGACACGAGGGTGTCACGCAGAATCTCGTACTTCCGCATAGGAAACGCGTGCCCTTCAGGCAGCGGCATCACGTAGTCGGGGTGGTACGAAACATGCTCCACAAGCAAGATCTCCCGCGTCGTTGCGCGAGAATTGGCTCCACCGCCTCTGCGCGAATCTCAGAGCCGCTTCACCAGCACATCGGCAAACTCCATCGTTCCGAGCGTTCCGCCGAGGTCGCGCGTGACCGCTTTGTCGGCAAGCGCTCGGTCGTAGGCGTTCTTGATGCGCGCGGCAGCTTCACCCATGTGCGGTGCGCTGCGCGTTGCTGACAGCCATTTCAGCATCATGACGCCCGACATGATCAGCGCGAGCGGGTTCGCGACGCCCTTCCCCGCAATGTCGGGCGCCGATCCGTGGACGGCCTCAAAGACAGCGCCCTTTTCGCCAATGTTTGCACCGGGAGTCACGCCGAGACCGCCAACGAGTCCGGCACACAAGTCGCTGAGAATGTCGCCGTAGAGATTCTCAGCAAGGATCACGTCGAACTTGGTCGGGTCCTGCACCATCTTCATGCACGCTGCGTCCACGATCACTTCTTCGTAGGCGATATCGGAGTACCGAGCCTCGTGCACCTCACGCGCACACCGAATGAACATGCCATCGGTGAGCTTCATGATGTTCGCCTTGTGGAAGACGCTGACCTTCCGACGGCCACGTTCACGAGCGTAGTGGAACGCGTAGTCGGCAATCCGCCGGCACGCTCCCTCGGTTGCAACCTTGATGCTGGTCGCAACGCCCTTTGTGATCTCGTTCTCAATCCCAGCGTAGAGGCCTTCGGTGTTCTCGCGAATGATGACGACGTCTACATCTTGGTAGCGCGACTGAACACCGGCCATGGTGCGAATTGGGCGAACCGCAGCGTAAAGGTCGAGCGTCTTGCGCAGCAACACGTTGATCGAACGGAAACCAGTCCCGATCGGAGTGGTGCACGGCCCCTTGAGTGCAACGCCGTACTCTGCGATCAGATCCAGTGTGGACTGCGGCAAAAGCTGCTTCTCGCCAGCCGCAAGTGCGGCTTCACCCGCATGCGAAACAGTCCACGAGAGATCCGCTCCCGCTGCGTCAAGAACCCGTCGGGCAGCATCTGCAACTTCGGGACCAATTCCATCTCCAGGAATGAGGACGACTTTCGTTGGCATGTTTGAAACTTTCGAAGCGCAGACGCCTTCAACGAGAACCCAGGAATGCTCGACATAACGTGAGCCGTAAGACGAGCCGGAAGATAGCAAGACACAAACGCTCGGGTCGCGAGACGACCATGAGCGACAGGTTTACGTGGAATGAAAGATGTCCACAAACGAGCGATCGGGGACGCGAACTGATCACGTCACCCGATCGCACAGATCAAACTTGGTTGAACTTCGTTGAACTTGGTCAGCGTTCGACGTTCTCACCGCCCACGACGACGGTCTTCGCTGGAAGATTCAGTCGCTGCCCAATCTTGAGCGCGGCTGGATCTGAACCGATCACACCGCGATTGGCGTCGTAGATCTTCTGCCAGTGCTTGCTGTTCCCGTAGTAGCGACGGGCGATCGATGCGAGCGTGTCCCCCGAAGCGACCACGTGGAGATCGCTTGCAGAGCCGCTCGGTGCTGCTGTCGCGCGCGCCGGGGTTGTCGTCGTACCCGTGCCCGACGAGCTGGCCGTGGTTGCAGCCGCGTCGCGAGCCGGGATCTTCAACTTCGTGCCAACCTTCATCGCAGTCGGGTCGACGCTTGGATTCGCCTTCGCGATCGAGCGCCATGCGTTCTCGCTGCCGAGGTAGCGCTTGGCAATGCTGCTGAGGGTTTCACCGGAGGCCACCGTGTGGGTGGTCTCGGCGCCGGCTGCCGTCGAGGTTGGGCGCGTGGCTGGCGAAGCCTCGGGCGCTGCACTCGAACCGATCGAAATCGGCGACGTGGGGACGCTTCCAGCAGGACCCGTTGGGGTCGGCCTTGGACCGCCCTCACTCGGGGTCGTTCGCGCTGTTGCGGATGCCGGCGCGGTTGCGGCCCCAGTGGGTGCTGTTGCAGGGGCTGGCGTGCCCAGGCCCGTTGCGCCGCTACCAGCGGATGGGAATCCGTTGATCGTGCCCCCGGGCGTCTGCGTTGGCCGCATGGCGTCGCCCTTCCCGCCAGTCGACGACGAGAGCGAGCCGGGAGCAAAGCCAGGTTGCTCACGACCAGCGGCCGCGCCGGTTCCAGCGGACAATCCTGTTGGGGTTGGGCTAGATGCGGTCGGCAACTGTCCAAGCGTTCCAATCGCCGGAGTCGTGCTGGCCGAAGAGGGCGGCGCGCCGACGGTTGGGATGCTGGGTGCGGGAGCAGGCGCGAGCGTCGCAGGTGACTGCGACGAGAGACCGTTGGCACCGCTTGGCGCCGGCTGCGGCGTACGGTTGTTCGGCGTCGCTGGGGCGACGAAGGCGTAGTAAAGGCCTGCTGCTGCGAGAAGGACGACGGCGACGATGGCTGCGATCTTGGTACCGGTCGGCATAGGTTGCTCGATTGTGCGACGGTATCGCAAGTGCGGACAGGGCTCGTGCTCCGGCTTCCGTTCCGGCGAGCACCTGTGAAAAAGTATGGGAATGCCCGAATTTCAGCGGGTTTTCGCCGCATCCACTCGCGCACTGTTCAAACAGGCTGAGGCTTCGCAGTGACAGGGGCAATTGCCGCCTTCGCTCGCTCTGCCTCTTCCTCGCGGCGACTGTACACGAGCGGCGCAGCAATTGCCACCGAGCTAAACGTACCTGCCACCAAACCGATGAGGAACGTGTAGGCGAATGGCCGGATGCCGGTTCCGCCAAGCGAAATCAGCACGATCGCAGTGGCAAGCGTGCTTCCGCCCGTGAGCACGGTTCGGCTGAACGTCTGGTTGATCGAGAGATTCACCGTGTCGCGGCTGATCCACGAACGCTTTCCTCGGTTCTCGCGGACGCGGTCGAGAATGACCACCGTGTCGTTGATCGAGTAACCGATGATCGTCAGCAATCCCGACACCACGTTGAGGTCGATCCGGTACTCCTCAATGAAGAGCGCCGCACCAAAGCCGGTTCGGGCCAGCGGAATCGTGAGCGCCAAGAACCCGAGGCAGACGACCACGTTGAAGGTGAGACTCAGCACCGTCACGGTCGAGAAGCGGAAGCTTCCGAACCGCACCCAGATGTACGCGAGCATCCCGATCAGGCTCAGGATCACGGCCACAACGGCCGACGCCGCAAGGTTCTCCGCCACGATCGGGCTGAAGCTTGAGACTTGGTCGAGGCTCGCCTGCTGCGTGAGCGCTTGCTGAACCATGCGCCATTCGGGCGCGGCCAACTCGCGATCCCAAAGCTCAAGCTCGAGATCCATACTGTTGACCGCCGCATCGCTCACAAGAATCGCAACCGCAGTCTGAGGCCCCTGCGGCGACGCAGGATCTGCGGGGCTGATCCCAACCACCTTGGTCTTGCGGCCAGCGGTCGACGACCAATCCGGCTGCGCACGCATACGTTGGATGCGTTCGGTGACATCGGTGGTTGTCACAGGTGGATCGAGCTGCTCGACCACAATGGCGACACCGCCGCGGAACTCGCCCACCGGCTCCTGCGCCACGTCTGGGCGCCCGATCGAAGATCCAACCAGCGCCTTCTCAAGAGGGCGTGTGAAGAGCGTGTGGTCGGTTGCATCGGCTCCGGCAAACTGAAGCGGAAGTCGCACGTCGAGGTCGTTGGCAAACTCGCGCACCACCGCAGCAACCACTTCGCGCGTGATACGAGCCTCGTCGAAGTCCGCAGGCGGCGACGGCGGGTTACCAACACGAATCTGGAACTGCGACCCCAGACCATCAGCCGACGACTCACCCACGGTCAAGACGTTCGCGCTGGCAAGCTGCGACACCACGATGTCGTCGGACGCAGCGGCTCCGACCTTGCGCACGCGCGCTTCCATCTCGGCTCGGGTGAAACCTAGGCGCCCATCGGTGGCGGACGTTTCACCAGAACTCGCCTGGCGCGTAGTGAGTGACAAGGAAACGCCGCCACGGAACTCGGTCTCGAAGATGTCGTTTCCGCGTACAGCAATCGAGATGATCGCCGCCACGACGAGCACGCCACTGAACGCGAGCAGGGTCGGACGCAACTTGATCCAGTCGATCGTCGGCGTCAGCAGCCGCCCAATCGCGGGCACAACCGTCGGGAGCATGGGCATCGACTTCACGCCCGAAGCCATCATGGCCTCGAACATGGCGCGCGTCACCCAGATGCCGGTGAAGAGCGTGGTGATGACGCCAATCGACATCGTGAGGGCAAAGCCCTTCACCTCAGTCGCGCCCACCTGATAGAGCACCACACAGACGATGAGATTGGTGACGTTTCCGTCAATGATGGCGCTGAGCGCGCGCCGATACGCCGTGGCGATCGCAACACGCAACGGATTCCCAAATGAGAGTTCTTCGCGGACACGCTCATAAATCAGCACGTTCGCGTCGACTGCCATTGCAACCGACAGCGCAACGCCAGCAAGGCCGGGAAGCGTGAAGGTGCCGTCGATCGCACCCATGATGCCGAAGATGAGCAGCGTGTTGACCGCGAGTGCGATGTCGGCCACAACACCGGCGAGGAAGTAGTAGAGCAGCATCACCATGCAGGTGATGAGCACCGAAAGCAGCACCGCCTCGCGACCCTTCGCGAAGTTGTCTGCGCCGATCGATGGACCAAGGATGTTGACCGACACAGGATCCGACGACACCCGCGCCTGCAGACTTCCGGCGGTGAGAACGCGGATGAGGTAGCGAATATCGGGGTCGGAAAACTGCCCGGTGATGATGCCACTTCCGGAGATGCGCGAGTTGAGGTTCGGCGCGGAGTAGACCTGATCGTCAAGGACGATCGCCATCGGCATCCCAACGTTCAGGCCTGTCAGCGCGCCCATCTTGTCGCCGCCCACCTGGTCGAGTTCGAAACTCACCGCAGCTGCGCCAAGGCGCGGATCCACCGTGCGACCAGCGCGCGTGAGCGACCAAGACGAACCATCGCGGCGCGTCATCGACTTCGCGTCAGAGTCGTGGAGGAGAATGTAGATCTCGCCGCCGAACTCGCCCGCCACGAGGCGATGACGTGTTGCAAAGTAGCCCTGCGGATCGGCGCGAAGCGCCTCAAGATCGGCGGGCTTCTGATACCACTGCGAAAGGTTGTTCACGGGGAACCAGCGCGCAATGCCGGGTTCGCCCGAACGCGGGCCCTTCGTCGCAAGTTCTTTGCGGAGATCCGCGATGTCGATGCCCATGGTGTCGGGCGTCACCGCAATTCGGAAATCAAGCACACCAGCGCCTCGCAAGAGGCGCATGAGATCTTCAGGGTCATCAAGGCCACTTCGCTTCGCAAGGTAGGCGTTCTGTGCCCGCACGAGTGCGTCGAGTTCTTCGCCGAGCATCGGGAACTCTGCGCGCACCGCGGCGATTTCGTTGGCGCGCGCGCTCGGCCCAAACTGCACCACACCTTTCTCGTTCTTGACAACCTTGCCCTCCGCATCGCGGATCGGCTGGGGTTCGTCAGAAAGCGAAAGCACCTTTGTCAGTCGCGAGGCTTCCAGCGTGCGCGACAGCGCGGCCGTGCGCAGCGACTCAACGCGCAGCTCTGTGGCAACAACGCGATCCTCGGCGGGGCCGACTTCGTCGACTCCAGCGTTGCGAGCGGTGAGAGCCTCCAGTTCCGACTTCGCCTGCTGGTACTGCTGCCACGCGCCTTCGAGTTCGACCACAACCGGGTTCTGTCGACCGAAGCGGCTGGCGGCGGTTCCAGTCATCAGCGCCGCGTCAAGCTCGGGGCCAGAAATCTGCGTCTTGGCAATGAAGTCCGCGAGCCGCTGCTTCGCGTCAATTTGGAGCGCGCGCACTTCATCGGACGGAAGCGGCATCACGACTTCGATGCGGTCGTTGCCCTGCGGCTGCATGGCGATATCGAGAACGCCCTGCGGGTTCACACGCTGCTTCAGCACCTCGATGACCTGGCCGAGCACCTCGTCGGCGGGCTGCCCCTCTGGCACGCTCACCGCGTACACGAGGCTCACGCCACCCTTCAGGTCTTTGCCAAGACGGATGTCCTTCGTTGCAACCTGCCAAATGCAGAGTGCGGTGAGGGCGGCCACGATGAGAAGCTTGGTCCACGGGTTCTTCATGTCAGTGTCTTTGTAGGTCGAAACCGAAACGACGGTCGGCAGGCATCGGTCGCCGCGCATCACGCGGTCGTCTGGCAGACGTCGTCAGCTGGTCGACGTTTCCTTCATCACGGCCTCGATCTTGCCTCGGGCAACCGTGATCTTCGTATTCGAGTTCTCGTCGATCTTCAGCACAATCACGTCGGGCTTGACTTCCACGACGCTGCCGATGATGCCACCAGCGGTGCGAACCTGATCGTTCTTCTTGATCGAAGCCATCATCTGTTCGTACTTCTTCTTCTCGCGACGGCCGCCGAGAATGGTGCTGACGATGAGCGCAAGCAGCACGCCCAGAATCATGAGCGTGATGAAGTCGAAACCGCCGGCCGGCTTGGCGCCAGCGCCACCGACGGGGGTTCCCGGAGCGCCTGTCGTGGAGCTCGGAGCTAGGGGCGCTCCGGCGGCTGGCGGTGCAGCCTGCAGGAGCATGGAGGGCGAGAGAACTTCGTTCGCGATAAAGGTGGTTGGTTCAGTCATGGGTGACTCGGAAATCAGACATCTCGTCTCAGTCGGGTCGCTGTCGTGGTGGATTCGGTTGTCGCTCAGTCGACACCTGTTGCATCGTCACATCGAAGACGAGATCCGACGCAGGTGCCGGCGTACGGCACTGTGCCAAGCCCCGTCAACGCTCGGCCTTACAACGATTTCGCAACAACTTCATCCCGACTCCTGCGCTTCCTCGCGCTGGCCGCCGGGCTCGCCCTCTGGGTTCGACGCCCCTGCCGATCGGACAGGCCAGCGTCGCTCGAGGTCGAGCCACGCATCATCACGGATTCGGGCGCGGATGTCCACCATCAACCTCTGGAAGTGCCGGATGTTGTGGAGGCTGAGAAGGGTGGGGCCGAGCATCTCCTCGGCCATAAACAGATGGCGGAGATAACCCCGGGAGAATCCGCCGGCGCAGGCGAGGCAGTCGCACGCTGGGTCGAGCGGCCCAGAATCGAGGCTATGGCACGCGTTCCGGATGCGGACGGGGCCGGTCGACGTGAAGGCGTACCCCTTCCGACCGTTCCGGGTGGGCAACACGCAGTCGAACATATCGACCCCGGCGCGCACCGCCGCCAGAATGTCCCGCTCGTACCCAACGCCCATCAGGTACCGGGGGCGGTCGGCCGGGAGCAGCGGCGCCACCATGCGCACGGTGCGATGGATCTCGTCGGGACTCTCGCCCACAGCCACGCCGCCGATCGCGTAGCCCTCGAGATCGTGCGCGGTTGTCAAATCAACCGAACGCCGCCGAAGCGACTCATCGGTTCCGCCCTGCACAATGCCAAAGAGCGCCTGCTCGCCGGGACGGCGATGCGCCGCGATCGACCGCGCGAGCCAGCGGTCGGTGCGGTCGATGGCTTCGCGAAGCCGGCTCGCGTAGTCCTCCGGTCGGGTGCGTCGCTTGCGCGAGAGTTGCGGGTCGTCCGGCGCAACCTCCGGCGCGCGCGCGGGCGGGCAATCATCAAACGCCATGATGATGTCGGCGCCGATCAGGTTCTGCACTTCGATCGACCGCTCAGGCGTCAACAAAATCTTGGAACCGTCGACGAACGAACGGAACTCGACCCCCGCTTCCGTCAGCTTGGTGCCTTCGGTCATCGACCACGCTTGGAAGCCGCCGGAGTCTGTCAAAATCGGCTTCTCCCAACGCATGAAGTTGTGGCTTCCACCGAAGTGCGCCACGCGCTCCGCCGTGGGACGCAGCATCAGGTGATACGCGTTGTTCAGGAGGATCTGCGTTCCAGTCGACGCGACCTGGTCGGGCGTGAGTCCCTTCATGGCGGCCGCAGTTGCAACGGGCATGAAGGCGGGCGTGTCGAACGAGCCGTGGCGCGTGGTGACGCGTCCAAGCCGAGCCGATGAATGCGCGCTTTGGGCGAGAACTTCAAAACGAATCGCGTCGCTTGCACGCGCCATCAACGGCCGTCACTTTCGTGGCGGCGGAGCGCCTCTGTTGCGGCTCGCAGCATGGCGCGCTCGCGCTCGGTCAATGCCGACAGGCCGAGCGTGTCGGCTTTGTCCAAAATGCGGTCGACTTCGCGTCCGTCAATGGGGAGCGGACGCGCGGTGCGGGGCGAAATCCGCCGACCGAAGAGGTCGAAGAAGTCATCGATCACGTGTGGGCGACGCGCGACCCACCAGCCTGCAATTGCGCCACCGAGGTGCGCAGCCTCGCCGCCGGCGTTGCGCGACGAACTGAGAAGTGCCCACACCGCAAGCGCAAGAAGAAGGAGCGCGAGCACGCGAATGCGCATCGGAATGAGGTAGAAGAGCAGAATCTCTTCTTCCGGCGCAAGCCACGCCGCCGCCAAGATGATTCCGTAGACACCACCGCTGGCGCCGATGAGCGGCGTGAATGGATCGCTTGAGAGAAGACCCGGGATCTGAATGTCAGAGTCCCCGGCAACCGCAATCCCAAGCGCGTTGAGCACAAGGAATAACAGCGCGCCTGCGACCACACTCACCGAGAACACCGCGAGGTAGCGCCGCCGTCCGAAGCGCTCTTCCACGATCGGCCCAAACACAAAGAGCCCAACCATGTTGAAGGCGAGATGCGTGAGGTCGAAGTGCAGAAATCCGTAGCCAATGAAGCGCCAAAACTGAAGCCCTTGCACGGTTCCATCGGGCGCGAACGACATGATCGCCTGCGCCGTTGTGAACTGGAGCCACGCGCGCAGCGGCGACACAAGCTGGTAGTCGGCTTCCGCGATCGGATCAATCTCAAGCACAATCTGGGGCGGGAGGTCGCCGGCCCACACGAAGATCTTGCCAACCCCATGTGCGCCCGGCGGAAACGCAATCTGCGTCATCGCCCCGTGTGCTCGGTGGAGATCGTCCCAGGCTTGTGACTGTCCAGCCGCAACCCGCCACTTCGAAACCTGCACCGGCACTTTCGCAAGGCAACCGTCGAGGAAGAAGATCACGCAGCACGCCACAATCAGGAGCGTGTTTGCTGAGAATGCTGAAAGCGCAGAGAACCCCCGCTTCGGAGCGCGGGAACCGCGCGCGCCAACGTCGACCCACGCTGTGTGCGTGCGGCGCGTCGCGCTTGGGGGTGTGTCATCCGCGTTCGAAGAACCCATCGGCGCGAAAGTGTACGGGCTTCGCTCGGGTTCGGTGCCCGTTGCACGGCGTGGCGCGTTCGAGACCTGTGCTCGACCCTCTCGCTGCGGCGCAAGCGGGTGCGCCGCCTACGACGAGCGCCCGCGATCTGCGCCGCCACCGTCGCGTCGCCGCTCGGTCGCGCGCGCAAGTGTCGCACGCTCGGCTTCAGAGAGGCTGCCGATTCCCGACTTGGCGATCTTGTCAAGAATCGCGTCGATCTCTGCGTCGCTCTCCGACGCCCTCGATGCCGCAGTTCGCGCAGTGGCACTTCCGCCACGAGCCTCCGACCCACTTCGGCGCTCAGGCTCGAACTCCTCTTCCATCGCCGCAAGCTCAGATGGGTCTGGCTCAAAGCCTAAGTAGTCGCGCTCGTACTCAACTTGCCGCGCCGTCGTGTAGCACACGATGCCGCCAAACAGCGCAATCGCAAGGAGAATCGTGCTTTCGCTCGCCAACGCGTAGATACCGATCACCACTGCGCCCACAAGCCCGCTTCGGCACGCCAAGCGCATCGAACGCACGTAGCCGTGACGCATCCAGAGAATCGCCTGCACGATCCGCCCACCGTCAAGCGGAAACATCGGGATCAGATTGAAGAGCAACAGCGCCCACGCAATGTAGTTGGTGAGAAAGACGGAGAGCTCGATCCACGCGCCGACGCTTCCTGACGGCAGAAGTCCACCCAGCGCACCAGCGTCGCCCGTGCCGCCGCCGATATCGACACGCTGCATCATTCCCGCAAGATCGAACGGGTTTGGAATGGCAACGCCAAGCCACTGCCCTGTCGAGAACCCGATCAAAGGGGTGAGGATCGCGATGAACCCAACGTTCACAAGCGGCCCACCAACTGCCGTCCAAAGATGCGCCTTCGGCCGGTCGGGCGGGCTGCAGGAGGCCAGACCTCCAAGTGGCCAAAGAAGAATCTCGCTTGCAGAGCCACCGCTCATGCGACAGGCAATGCAATGCCCAAACTCATGCAGCAGAATCACCAGAAACAGCGCGCCGAGGCCAAGAAGCGTGGGCGCAAGGCCGAAGGCGCTGTCAGAGCCTGTGCTTGCGGCGCGCGCCACCATTGCAAGAACAAACGCAATGAAGAAGAGATGCACTCGAACGCTGATGCGAGCCACGCGAAAGACGGGCAACGACCACGACATCGGGTCGTCAAACGACGGACGCGATCCGCGCCAGTCGCCGCCGAAGCCCGATGGCCGAGGGGGCGACCCGTCGTACCCTGCGTCATGCGAATCCGAATCCCGCCACGCGCTCACCGGTCACCTCCCTGTTGCGCCAAAATTCCAGCGCCATCGCGACTCCGTCCATCCCGAAGCTCGGCCCGCGCGCGCCAGAGAAGATAGGCACCGAGCGACTTGCCGTCCTCCACGAGACCTGCGGAAATCAGGCGCTCAAACTCTGCAACATCGAGCACGGCAACCTCGATCTCTTCACCTGGCTCGAGGCGTTGCGGCACCGGAAGCAATCCCCTGGCCTCAAAGACGTGCATCTTCTCGTCTGTGAATCCGGGCGACGTAAAGAACGTGCCAAGAGCCCGAATCGTCGTTGCTCGATAGCCCGTCTCCTCCTCAAGCTCGCGCGCAGCGGCTGCGGCAGGCTCTTCGCCTGGCTCGAGCTTTCCAGCGCAAAACTCCAAGAGCGTTGCGCCTACGGCGATCCGTCGATTTCGCACGAAAACAAGGCGCCCATCATCGCGCACAGCAACCACTGTCACCGCCCCCGGATGCCGGACGACGTCTTTGACAAGAGGCTGACTCACGCGGAACTGCGGCGCGGAATACGCGTCCGCGCTCCCCGTTCCCAGAGCAGCGGACGGCGGATCGAGTCGAATCCGCTCGACCCGGAACACGGGACCGACGTGCGTGACCGTAACGTGCGGTTCGGGTATCACTTCCCCGATGATACTTGCGTTCGCGGTTGAAGGCACCCTTCGCCGCGCGCTGGTCGGCCGCGCCGACCTCCACGAACGTCCGCGACCGGCAAGCCCATGACCGATGGCAGCCCACAAGACCAAGACGCAATCGCATCGCGTGCCAACGCTGCAACCGACGCCAGTGCGCCCGTCCGCGTGGAGGGTCTTGTCAAGAGTTTCGGTCGTCAACGGGTTCTGCGAGGACTCACGCTCTCGTTCCCGCGCGGAAAGACGACCGTGGTCCTCGGCCCGTCCGGTTGCGGAAAGAGCGTGATGCTCAAGCATCTCATCGGGCTTCTCCGCCCGGATTCTGGGAAGGTCTTCTACGAGTCTGAGCGCGTTGACACGCTCACCGAACGAAAACTTGCGCCCATACGCCGACAGTTCGGATTCCTCTTTCAGCAAGGTGCGCTCTTCGATTCGATGAGCGTGCGCGAGAACATCGCATTCCCGCTGCGCGAGCTTGAAGAGTCCGAGGGCGTCTTCAGAGACGCGCAGACGGACGAGCCCATGGACGAGGAAGCGCGCGTGCGCCACGTGCTCCGGCTTGTTGGTCTTGAAGACACGATTCACAAGAGTCCGTCCGAACTTTCCGGCGGCCAGCAGAAGCGCGTCGCCCTCGCGCGCGCCATCGTGCTCAACCCCAAAGTCATTCTGTACGACGAGCCGACAACCGGACTCGATCCGATTCGATCCGACATCATCAACGAGCTCATTCTGAAGCTCGAGCACGAGTTGCGCGTGACCAGCATTGTGGTTACCCATGATCTTGCAAGCGCATTCAAGGTTGCCGACCACATGGTGATGTTGCATGAGGGGCAGTTGGTACTCGAAGGGTCACCCGAAGAATTCCAGCACTCGACCGATCCGATTGTGGGACGATTCCTGCGCGGCGAAGCGAGCGACGATGAACTGCGCGCGATTCGAGAAGTCACATCCGCGAATGTCGACGCGGCTCGCGCTGCGAGCGGCGCCAACCGATGGGAGGCATGACGTGAGAGAACGGGTTCGCAACGTAATGGTCGGTCTCTGCACCATTGGCGCACTTGGCGGCGGTGCGGCGCTGCTTTTCCTCTTCGGCGAGATTGAGCCCTTCATGGCGAAACGTTGGCCGATGAAGGTTGCCTTCAACGAAGCCGGAGGACTGCGAAAGGGCAGCCTCGTCACGCTCAACGGCGTGCCGATTGGCGCGGTCGAACGCGTGGAGTTCTGGGGCGACCGCGAGCACCCGGTGCTGGTCACGGCGGCCATTGATGAGGATGTTTTGATTCCAGATCCGAGCGTGCCGTCGGTGCAGGCCTCACTGCTTGGCTCTGGCGCACGGCTTGAGTTTGCAGCCGCGCTTCCGTTGGCCTCGCCCGCAACGCACTACGCCAAGAGCGCAGCAACTCCCTTGCGCGGACGCGTCCAATCGCTTGAGGCGCGGATCGTGTCGGAACTCGAGGAGCGCGTCGCGCCCATCGCCGCCGCGTTCGACGAGATCGGCGCGCTCGCGCGCAACCTCAACACCTTGGTTGCTCCTGACTCTGGCGGTGCTGAGCTGAATCCCGAGAGTCTGCGTACCGCCGTGCGTCGACTCAACGCCACGCTTTCTGAGGCGGAAACTGCGATCGCAAGCGCGCGCACCTGGCTTGATGATGAGCAACTGCGCACCGATATTCGCGACACCGCCAACGGTGCAAGCGAACTCATGCGCGATGCCACGATCACAGCCAATCGGATCGGCACGCTCGCCGACTCACTGGCAACCGACGCACGAGAACTTCGCGCGAACGCCATTCCAGTGCTCGCGCGCGCCGAAGCCTCGCTCGAGGAGTTCAATCGTCTGCTGCTCGCGGTTCGTACAGGCGACGGAACAACTGGTCGACTGATCAATGACCCCGCGCTCTATGACGGCCTCGCAGACAGCGCACGGCGACTCGACGAAGCGCTTGCGAAACTGAATCTGCTCATCGACAAGATTCGCGCAGAAGGGATCGACGTCGAGTTGTTCCCGAAGTAGGGCGTGCGAAGCTCGGAGCACCAAAACGGAAAAGACGCCGACCTCCCAAAGAGGCCGGCGTCTGTTTGATCGTCATCGGTTGCGTTGCAATCAATCAGTCTTGCACAATCGCAATCTCAACGCGGCGCGACTCCTTCTTCGTCGGCCGGGGCGCGTTCGGTCCAAACGACGCGTACTCAATGCGCGTTTCATCGATCCCCTTCGTGGAGATGTACTGGCCAACGCTGAACGAGCGCTCAAAGCCGAGATGGAAGTTCGTCTTGAAGCCGCTCTTCTTGATTGGATCGGTGTCGGTGAAGCCAGCAAGCCGCAGCTGATTCGACGGATACTTCTTCCTGATCTCAGACACAACCTTATCGAGTGTGCGCTTCGCTTCAGGCTTCAGCGTGGCCTTGCCTGAGTCAAACAGCACGTCACCCTCGATCGTGAGAACGAGCGTGCCGTTGCGATTCTCTGCAGTCACGCCCGCAGGAAGGTCAAGCACCGGCGCGGGAGCTGAGCCATTCGACGCAGCCATTGGGGGCTGCTCGTTCAAACGCGTCGCCAACGACGCGTTCTCTTGCTCGAGTCGTCGACGCTCCGCCTCGGCCGACTCCAGTGCGCCGCGGGCATCGTCGCGCTGCATGGTGAGCTGCGCGTTCTCTTCCTTCAGCATGGAGAGTTCGTCCTTCTGGGCGCTGCTGCAACCTCCCAAGAAAGACCCCGCGGCAAGCGCCGCGAACAACACAGAACAGAATCGTGACATCGTGCCTGGCATGACGGTGGCGTCCCTTCCAGAGAGTGCTCGCAGGCGTCCAGAGATCCGTCTCTGCGACTTCGCCTACGCTCGCCGCATTTCACAGTTGATCGCGCGGTTGCGCAAGTTGCGCGGGCAGCGATTTCTCAGCTTTTTCTGTGGGCGCCAACTCGAGGCCCGTCAGCGCGCGCACGCCGCGATCGAGGATCGTCGAGAACCCGTCGAGACCTCCGACCACAGCGCCGCGCGCCACCACGAAGAGAATGGCGCCAACCGCAAGGTGCGGCCCGAACGGGATTTCGCGATTGAAGAAGCGAGAGAATCGACGCAGGAGCAGGCTTGCGACACTCCACGTGATGGCCACGAAGACCGCCACGAAGAACGCGAGCACCGCGACCTTCCATCCAAGCGCAGCCCCCACCGCGGCCTGGAGATGCACATCGCCGAGCCCCATCGCCTCGCGCCCAAACGCAAGCGAACCGAGGATCCGGATCGTCCACACAAGCGCACCGCCCACCACCCAGCCGAGCATCGAACCGCCCAGGAGCGTCATGGGCTGGCACACCGGGTCGGACGAGGTGTAGCCGAGGATCGCCGCGACAAGACATGCAAGCCCAGCCCCCGCAAATCCGGGTAGCAAGAAGGCGACCTCGACCCACATTTCGCGCCGGGCATGCGGGTAGTCGCCGCCGTCGCCGCCCGGCTTCACGTAGTCAGCCCAGTCGGAGAAACTCGGCCGGAGCCGTCCGGTGGCGATCAGCCAGCGCGAAACGCCGAGTCCAGCCAGCATGCCGAACGCGGCGAACGCCGTTGTCCAACTTGCTGCGGGTATCGGGAGATAGTCCCGCAGGTTTCGCGCCTCGGGCAGGAACCCCTGCACGGTCCACCCAAGAAACGCAACGATCGTCACGGTCGTCGGGATCTCGACCGGTATGAGCATCGTCTTCGAATCGACCAGCGTCATCGCGACCAACCCCGCGACAAGCGTCATCACCACCGCAAACGCCGGCCAACTGCGGGCGAAGCTCTGAAGGTGCCACCACGGACTGGCCGCGTCGTGGAACACGCTTTCGGTGCTTCGGTCAAGCGGCGCGTAGAAGGCCACGTAGGCAACCGCAAAGAGAACCGCAACCAGAATCTCAACGGCCGGATACTGCGCGCTGATTGGCGCGCGGCACGCAGAGCACCGTCCCTTCAAGAGGAACCACCCAACCACCGGAAGGTTCTCAAACCACCGAAGGCGATGCCCGCACTTTGGACAGCGCGAGGGCGGAGTGACCACCGATTGCCCGGTCGGAAGCCGCCACACAAGTACGTTCAAAAAGCTTCCCGCGCAGGCACCGAACGCAAACGCGAACACGGCTCCGACAATGGTCGGAGCCCAAATGGCGAGGCGCAGACTGAGCTCTTGGTCGTTCATGCTTGCCTGAAAGGTTCCACAACATGCCCTACCCGGATCGCGTGCGCATGCGGGCGCTTGCTGCGCGCACCGCGCACGAACGGCGCGCATCGGCGCCGTCGCGCCCGGCCGCACGCGCGTCTCATTTCGCACAAACCGGCACCGGCCTCGATCACGGGCGGTCGTCCGGAAGCGCGCACTCTACTCGACTTCCCGCTCGAACTCGCCCACGGAAAGCGTCCGAACCGTGCACTCTGCTTTGTCGAGGAGCTGTTTGCAGTGCCGAACAAGTTGCTCGCCGCGACGGTAGGAGTGGAGACTTGCCTCAAGCCCCACGTCGCCCTGCTCAATCGAGGCAACGAGCGACTCAAGTTCTCGCACCGCATCTTCGTAGCTCAGGGCTGCAATGGTGGGATCGATACCCGTTGTGGTCGTGCTGCCGGATCCGCCCGTGCTGCCCGCGCCGCCCGTGCTGCCCGCGCCGCCCGCGCCGCCCGTGCTCCCCGTTGGCAACGCGCCATCATCTCCAGCTTTCTTCCGTGTCATTGCTGCGTCCCTCCTTTGTCCACATGGACATCTGCCTCTGGTGCTGTCGCGTCAAACTGTGTTGTCGCTTCAATCTGTGATTTCTCTTCAACCCGAACCCCGATCGTGCCGTCGGCCACTTGCACGGCAAGGCGCCGTCCGATCCCCGCTGCCTCCGCCCCGACGCTTCGAACCAAGCCTCCCCGCTCATCGGTCACAATCGCGTAGCCGCGCGCGAGTGTCTCTGCCGGTCCGGCTGAGCGCAGGCGGCGATCAAGGTGCGCAACGGTGGTGCGGGCTGAAGCAAGCTGCTGCGTGATCGCGCGCGCCAGTCGGGGCCGGAGCGCTGCAAGGTTCGCCGACGCCGCCGCAACGCGCGCCGCCGGGGAGTTGCGCGCAAGCCGTGCCGCAACATGCTCAAGGCCGCGCCGCGCGTGCGCGATGTCAGCCGCAAGCGCCATACGCAGACGTTGCGCCGATCTGTCAACAGCACGGCGCGCGTCAGCAATCCGAAGTGCGGGGCTTACCAGTGCGGGTGCGCGCTCAAGCACGCCGACTTGCTCGCGTCGCGCCTGGATCGACCAGCGCATCGAGTTGCGGAGGTCACGCGCAAGTCGATCGCAACGCTCCGCAAGCGCTGCGTTGTCGGGAAGTAAGAGCATCACGGCTTGGGTCGGCGTACTGGCACGGCGATCGGCCACCAGTTCAATCACGCTGGTGTCGACCTCATGCCCGATCGCTGCAACCAGAGGAATCGGTAGCGCAAACGCTGCGTCGGCAACCGAGCGCTCATTGAACGCCCACAAGTCCTCGCGCGAGCCACCTCCGCGCGTCACGATCACAGCATCGATTCCGAGAGATTCATGCGTACGCGCCACGGCTCGCAACGCGCGTGTCACTTCCGGGGCAGCACCGTCGCCTTGCACGCGCACATCAATCACCACAAACTCAACCGCCGCCTGCATCTCACGCGCGGTCTTGATCACATCTTGAACCGCAGCACCGCTTGCACTCGTGATCACCGCCACGCGTCGCGGGTGTGCGGGAAGCGGTCGCTTGCGTGCGTCCTCAAAGTACCCAAGCGCACGCAGCTCGGCCACAAGTGCCTGAAAGCGCAGCTCAAGCGCGCCAACGCCCTGTGGCTCGATCTTGCTCACCTGCAATTGGGTTGCGCCTTGCGGCGCGTAGTGCCCAATCTTTCCCGTCACAACGATGGCATCGCCCTCTCTCGGAACAAACCCCACGCGCTGCGCATCGCTTTGCCACATCACGCACCGGATCAGACTCTTCGCGTCCTTGATTGAGAAGTACCAGTGCTTCTGCTTCGAGAGATTGGCGATCTCTCCGTGCACGCGAAACACACCTCGCATGCCATCTTCGAGCGTCCGCGCGATCAGATCGTTCATCGCACTCACACTAAACTCGCGTTGCGGCCCGGGCTGTGCTGGCGCCGTCGGCTGCGCTTCAGACATCGGCTGCACGGGCGAATTCCGCACGAACGCAGCAGCTCGCGCGGGCTCAGGATCGAAGAGCCCTGCGTCAAACGAGTCACCTCGAGCGCGTGATGGATCAAATGGTGGACGCTTCATAGATTTCTCGTGCGAGGTCGTATAGTACGACCCGATCTCGCGTGCGGGGACAACACAACATGTTTCCATCGCCGCGTGCGTCGAGTCTTGCGCCGCGCATCGTGCTCTTCCGCCGTTCATGCCCAACGGACACGCCGACATCCTCACACAGACACTGCGAACGTGCGGTGCGCTTGGGCTCACGGACGCCCGCGCTCGAGCCTTCGCGGCGCTCGGCCTCCACACCGTCGGCGATCTCGTCCATCACTTCCCCTTTCGCGTGGAGCAGGAGGCGGGCGAGGATTCGATCGCCGCACACGTGGCCATGCTTGAATCCAAGCCAGCAGCGGAGCGCACCGCGCACATTGCGGTGCGCGGAACACTTGCGGCGGTGCGGCCGAGTTTCGGTCGGAAGCCGCGCCTCGAGGCAACGCTCGACGACGGCACTGGCACCGCGCGACTTGTCTTCTTCAATATGCCGTGGCTCCGAGGAAAGCTGCACCCAGGTCGACAAGGAATTGTCGAGGGAAAGGCGAAGCTCGAACGCAGCTATCTCGAGTTTGTGAACGCGAAGTGGACAGAGGTCGTCGAGGAACGCGTAACAGCGGCGCGAAGTGAGCGCATGCGCGCGGTGTATCCGTCGACCGAAGCACTCCCGTCGCGCGCCATTGAAGACGCGGTTACGACGGTGTTGCGCGAGGCCTCCGCCGCAGTTCCGGAGACGCTCGCACCAGCGTATCGCGCCGAACGCGGCCTGCTCGCGCTTGCCGACGCGTACCGCGGCATGCACGCGCCGCAAGATGACGCCGAGTTTGCGCGGGCCCGCACGCGTCTTGCCTACGACGAACTGCTTGCGCTTCAGCTTGCCGTCGCACTGAAGCGACGCATGCGCACCGCGCAGGGCGCACCTGAACTTCCGATGGGCGCGCAGCTTGAGCGCGAGATTCTCGCGCGCTTTCCATTCGCGTTTACGCCCGATCAACTTGCAACCTTCCGCGAAATCGCGGCCGATCTCGCCGACTCACGCCCAATGAATCGGCTGCTCCAAGGCGATGTCGGCGCCGGAAAGACAGCGGTTGCACTTGCGTCGATGCTCGTTGCCGTCGCCAACCGTCATCAGGCTGCACTCATGGCGCCAACGGAACTTCTGGCGGAGCAACATTTCGCGTCGATCTCCCGATTCCTCGAAGGAACAAGCGTGCGCGTGGCGCTTCTCACCGGAAGCCTTGCGGCCAGCGAGCGCGCGCGCATTCGCGACCTGATCGAGATGGGCGGCGTTGACATCGCAATCGGAACACACGCGCTGCTCACGGGCGATGTGCGCTTTCATGCGCTTGCGCTCGCTGTTGTGGACGAGCAGCACCGATTCGGTGTGGCGCAGCGCGCCGAACTTCGAGGAAAAGCGCCCGCCGGACAAACGCCGCACATGCTGGTGATGACGGCGACACCGATTCCACGCACGCTTTCACTCACCGTGTATGGCGATCTCGATGTCTCGACGATTCGTCATCGGCCGAAGGATCGCGCGCCGGTTCACACGCGGGTGCTGCCCGAGTCGCGCGCAGACGATGCGTACGCGTTCGTGCGCGAGCGGATCGATCGCGGCGAGCAGGCGTTCATTGTGGTGCCCGCAGTCGAAGAGTCGGATCTCGGCCTCAAAGATGTTGCAAGCCATCTCGCGAAACTCGAACGCGGGACACTTGTCGGCAAGCGCCTCGCTGGAATGCACGGCCGCATGAAAGCCGACGAGCGCGACGCAATCATGGATCGATTCCGTGCTGGCGAGATCGATGTACTCGTGGCAACAGTCGTGATCGAAGTTGGTGTTGATGTGCCGAACGCAACCGTGATGGTGATTGAGCACGCCGATCGATTTGGCTTGGCACAGTTGCATCAGCTGCGCGGTCGCGTTGGGCGAGGGCCCAAAGGCGGGGTTTGCGTCCTCATCGCGAACCCAATCACCGACGACGGCCGAGCCCGGCTCGAGGCGATCAAGTCGACCGACGACGGCTTCAAGATCAGCGAACTCGATCTTGCGATCCGAGGCCCAGGCGAACTCTTCGGTGCGCGACAAAGCGGCCTCCCCCCGTTCAAGGTCGCCGACCTCGCGCGCGATCTCGGTCTTCTCGAGCGCGCCCGCCGCGACGCAACCGATTGGATCGCGCGCAGTCCACTTCTCGCAGCCGACGACGAGCGGGTCATCCGCCGCAACGTGCTCTCAACCTACGGCGAAGCGCTCGGACTCGGCGACGTGGGATAAGCGTGGTCGCTCGCGCTGTGGCGATGTGTTTGCTCGCGAGGACGCCCGCGTGAATCTACTCCCCAATCTCCGCGCGACACCAAGCGGCGGTGCTGCCTGTCACGCCGTCGAGCCCAACCTCAAAGCCAGGATCGCGCGACGACGCGCCCGAACCGGTCGAGCCCCGGGTAGACACCCGCGGCCTGCGAGGTCCAGCCGTTCGTGCGGCGTGCCGCTCTCAGTACGCGCCAGTATGACCTGACACTTCGATGTTAAAAAAACGCTGAGAGATCTCCACCGACGCCTGCCCCGCAGCGTCGATCTTGATGCACCTGAACCGAGGCTCGGATCCCAGGACGAACCACTCATCGTTGCCGCCCCCGCGTCCGACACGCTGTTGCCAGTAGACGCGCACCGACTCGTCGGCCGTGTACACGAGCGTCGTACCTGCCTCAGGATCGACTGCTGGATTCCACTCGCGCACTCCACTCAGCACGAGGTACTTTGAGGGAAGTAGTGCGCTACCGTACCGATACTCAACTGCAGCAGACTTCGCTACCAGCCACGGATTTCCTTCGCGCGCTACCAGTGCAGCGGCCGACTCGCTTCGTATCGTCCAAAGCAGCAGCGCACTTGCCGCGACGGCAGCCGATGCAATCATGACAATCAACCTACGACGATGTTTCATGCTTGCCTGCAAAGCGCTCGCACCCCACATCGCCCCTCGCGAAGGATCAACTCATCCCTCAACCTTCGACGAACGCGGTCTCGCATCGCGTCCCGAAGTTTACCCACGTCGTAGTCGTCGCTGAATTTCTTCATTACCCATCCGATCCCCTGGAGGTCTGGCGATCCCCTGAGCAGGTTGCGTTCGCATTGCCTAACCACGTCACCCACACATCTCCAGACCTTGTCGTTGCCGATGCCGTTCCGATGCAGCGCATGTGTGAGGTCTGAGTTGATGTGATTGAGCGCCATCTGCTGCGCGATCTCGAGCTGTCGGACGAAGTACGTCCTGATGGGCGCAATGGATTCACCGCCGCTGAGGACGGTCACGCACGCGTAAATGTAGTCAAGCGGCACCCCACTCTCAATACCAAGCGTTGTCCCGAGCTCCTGGGCATCGAGTCGTAGGAGATGCGCGAGTAGAGAAGGCGGTTGGTGCCGTTGGCGGCGATGAGGGCGTCTTGGTTGCCGCCCTGGGCCGGCGTCGGCAGCTGGCTGAAGAGCCCCCGCTCGACCAGGCGGTCGAGGTTGTCGTGGGCGCGGACCTCGTGCGGACCGACGGCCTGCGCCGGCGTGCCTGCGGTCGGACCCCACACCTGCACGAGGCGGTTGCGCTGGTCGTAGACGCGGACGCTGTCGCGGTAGCCGGAGGGTGTCAAGCGATGTGCGCAAGTCCCGGATAAGCGTCTGAGCAATCAGTCACACGCACCCAACCCGCGTCACGCGACCGGTGCGTGCTGCGGGCAGAGGAACTCGAGCGACACCCCTTCGGCGATGAGCGCTGCACGATGGTTCCACCAATCAGAGTCAACCGCATTGAGAATCGGCGGGTTGATGCCGCTGGCCACGGCGACCGCGACGAACTTCTGGTCGCTTCCATCGAAGGTCGAGAGCTTCAAGCGGTCAGGAAACTCGTCGAACCGTCGCCATCCACCGTCAGTCCTCAGCGTGACCGAAACTTGCTCGACGTGAGCGGACATCGCCTGATGATCGTGCGCCCACTTCGCGAAAGCGTGCCCCGCGCCGGGCTGACCGCTGTGGCCGAGCCTCTTGGTGTACTCGCGCAGGATGAGGCCCTTGTCATCGACGAGCAACCGATCGGCCAGTTGGATCGCCCGCAACCGCCGAATGCACGCATCGACGCACCGCTCGTCTGCGCCGGAAGCAAGACGCGACGCGACCATTGCCACGTTTGTATCCACCACGGCGGCCATTCACTCCTCCGAGATGCCCTTGCGCTTCATGACCGCTGCCTGCATCGCGGCGATATCTCCCATTGGATCGCCGAAGAAGTCCTTGGGCCAAGCAAGGAAGTTGCCATAGGCGTCCAGTTCAAGAGGGGTCAGCCTTCCCTCTCCGTTCTCGATGTCGCAGAAGTAGATCGCGGCATCCGTCTCCTTGATCTCGGTCGCTTCGGCCACTCTGCGCTGAAGCCTGCGGAGGAAATCCTCGCTGTGGCTCTCGACAATGATCTGCACCTTGCGCACATTCATGGCGTCGATGAAGACGTCGGCGAGCCCGCGCTGGACGCTCGGGTGCAGGTGGATCTCAGGTTGCTCAAACAGAATCGTCGATCCCTCGGGCGCGTAGTAGCAGAGAACCAGAACCGGCAGAATCTGCGACACGCCAAAGCCGACGTCTGTGATGAGCACTTCCGACGAGCCCGGCGAACGCCTGACATGAACCCGGTAGAGATTGGTGCCCTTCTTGATCTCCTCGACGCGGAACTCGTCTATGAGCTTCAACTCCTTGAGCCAGTACGCGACATACTGCTCCAGCGTGAACTTGGGCTTGCCCTTCCCTCGCGAGATCTTCTCTCCGCGCTCGCGCGCGGCAAGGATCGCCGCAACGGCGTACTCGCCGCGGCGGCCCATGTCGGCAGGATCGCCGCCCGCCCATGTGTACTCCCGGCGCGGGTAGTCACGCAATGGCCCAAGGTAGTAAACCCCCCGGAGCATCTTCTCAAACTCGAGTTCCAACTCGGAGAGGAACCCGGCGTTCTGGTGATACGTGCGAACTTCGTCGGCGAAACCGTAGAACTTGATTGGCCCGGGAATGGGCCAAGGCTTGCCGACGGTTCGCTTGAACTTGAACGACGCGTGGTTGGTCGAGAGCACGTAGCCCTCCTTTGCCTGGCTCTTGGTCAGGCTGAAGGCCGTGTCACCGAGACCGAATGTCAATTCAGGCACCGTCAATCTTCCGCCGCCATTGACCATGACACGCGACGAAAAGGAAAACGTGCCCGACTTGCACAGGGAAGTGTTCTCTGTGTCGGGATCCTTGATGTCGAGCTGCTCTGGAGTCGTCCAGTCAACCCCAACGGCGAACTCAGGACTCTCGGTGTGGGCGTACGCGACATCTGAGATCGCGCCGAGATTCACCGGCGTCTTGTCGTCGCCCATGTGCAGCACCACACTTCGGTCGGAACTGTCCGCCGTCTGTTTGAGCATGAGGAGGAACTGCAGGATGCTCGACTTGCCCGAGGAGTTCGTGCCAAACAGCGCCGTAATCGGCGCAAGCCGCATCTTCTCGACCCTCCGCCATGCCTTGAAGTTCGTCAAAGTCAGCGCAGTCAGCATTCAAGAACACTCCTGATGAGCACGAGAAACACCCGCTCCGACCGAAACTCAGTCGGCGAGTATAGCGGACGGGTCAGCCGCCCCCTTCCTGTTGCGCTGCACGGTTTCCTGACACGCACTCGCGGGACTCGAGCGCGCGATGCACGACACGAGCTGAACCCGCGATACATCGCGACCTCAGCGGCCGGCAAAGCCGACCGCGCAGGCGGGCCACGCTGACCAGGCGGGCGCCAGACCGAGCTCCTCCTCCACGAACACAACTGAGAAACCCGTGCTGCTGGGCATGCCAATGCCGGCGCTCTGTGCACGCGCCCGGAGAATCGGGCAGGTCATTCGAGGCGAGCACGGGCTGCGCACCTGCGATCAGAGTCCACCACAAACGCGAGTGCGACGATGTTCAAGATCAGCACAAGAATGTAGATCCATTGGTGATTGGCGGATTGTCTGGTACTCCGCTCAAGAAAGTCACGCATCGCGTCACCGTCTGCCTCTGCCAGCAGCTGAGTCGATACGGCCCTGAAGTATGCCGTACCGAGAGAGGCGTCGAGAGCCATGTACACGGTTGCGATGACGTCGATTGCAACCAGCGTAATGAGGAGGGGAGTCCTTCGTCGCGGCTTCACTCGCTGCTCCCTGATGTGGGAGACGCGTGTCGGCGCCGCGCGTGGATCCGGGACTCTCTCGAAGGCTCACCTACTTCTTGAAGTAGCTCGGCCGCTTCAGTTTCGGCACGATCCCGAGCGCCTTGCAGCGGGCGTCGAACTCCTCCTTGGTCAAGCCCAGCCAACGCGTATGGTTGCTCGAGTCGATGACGAAGTAGCCCGCGACCGGCGGCGGCTCGTAGAGGATGCCCGGGGGCACGCTCGCGTTCCCGACGATGTAGACCCCGACGACGTCGAGCTCGAAAACCCGAGGCCCTGCAATGGGCTCAATGACCGTCGGTAGCTCCGCCATCGGCCCATTGACTACCACGTACGACGAATTCGCGCGAACCACTTCATATCCACCCACGAGCGGCGCGCTGTAGTCGACCTCACATCCGGCTCCGCCGAGCGCCAGGAGCAGCGCGAGCGCCGATGTCGCCCGTGCCCGCCCCGCCCACGACGCCCCCGCGCGCCCGTCGCGCTTCGACAGGCGGTTGCTCGCGAGGTCGTAGGTGTGGATCTGGTCCACGATCGCTGGACGATACCCAGCGGCGGTGCTTCCCGTCGCGCCGTCGAGCCACGATTGCGCGACGACGCGCCCGAACCGGTCGAGCCCCGGGTAGACGCCCGCGGCCTGCGAGGTCCAGCCGTTCGTGCGGCGCTTGCGGTCGGCGGCGCTCCCAA